>JAPLUF010000156.1 GCA_026397755.1 Verrucomicrobiota bacterium | reverse complement strand
TCGGGGTGTCGTGGGTCACCGTCAACTCCGGCGGATGGGATCATCACACCAAGCTCTTTGAAGCGTACAAGGGCGATTCGGTCCGCAACATGGACCGTGGGGTGGCTGCGCTCATCCGGGATCTGGACCAGCGGGGGTTGCTGGATTCAACGCTGGTGGTATTGCTGGGCGAGTTTGGCCGCACGCCCAAGGTGAACAAGGATGCTGGGCGCGACCATTGGCCTCATGCGATGTCCATTCTGATGGCTGGCGGCGGTTGCCCTCGGGGCGCAGTGGTGGGTGCCACCGATGCCAAGGGCTACGCCGCCTCGGAGGCCGTGTATCGGCCCGAAGACTTTGCCGCCTCACTTTATTGGAAGATGGGGATTGATCCTAACCAGGTGCTCCACACCAACACCGGTCGGCCGGTGCAGTTGGTGAACAATGGGCACCGCATCCGCGAGATCTTCACCACGTGAGGTTTTTGGGGATGAGCAGGAGTCGATCTTGGGCGCCGTGGGTCGTAGTGTTTCTGGCGATTTTCGGCGGGCTTCGGGCCGCTGTTCCGGTTTTGGATCAAGTCTTTCCCGCGGCGATCCAGATCGGGACCACTCAGTCGGTCACTTTGGTGGGTAAATTCGATCCCTGGCCCACCCGGCTCGATTTGGACATTCCCGGGGTGTCCTGGGAACCCACCAACAACAACGGTGTCATCCGTGTCCGTGTCGCTCCGGAAGCGTCCGTCGGTCCTCGGGTGATTCGGGCTTTTTCGCCGGAAGGAGTGAGTGAGCCCCGCTTTATCATCTTTTCGCAGCGGCCACAACAGGCCGAGGTGGAGCCCAATGATGCGGTTCCCTCGGCCCAGGCATTGACTCGCTTCCCGGCCGAGGTAACTGGGCGTCTCGAGAAGAACGGCGACGTGGACAGCTATGCGGTGAACCTCCGCGCCGGTCAGACCCTTGTAGCTCGGTTGGAAGCCTACACCCTCCAGTCGCCGCTAGATCCGGTGCTGCGGTTGTTGGATTCCCGCGGCGTGCAGGTGGCTTGGAATCATGATGAGGTGCGCTCACTGGACCCGCTCTTAGCGTGGCGGGTTGAAACCAGCGGAACCTATGTGCTCCAAGTGTTCGGCTTTGCCTATCCGGCTGATTCGGATCTGCGATTCAGCGGGAGTCCTAAAGGGGTTTACCGTCTTCATGTGACTACCGATCCCGTGGCCCGGCATGCGTGGCCACTGGGGGTTAGTCGCACGATGGATACCCGGGTAAGCTGGGGTGATTGGGGGTCCTCCTCCGTCTCGTCCGAGGCAATTGAGGTGCCCGCTTCGGCCGTTGCGTCGGGCGTCGTTTCTCACTCCCTTCGGATCCCCGGCCGTGCGGTGCCCTTGGAGTTGCCGGTGGGCGAAGGAAAAGAGTGGGTTGAAATCGAACCGAATGACTTGGCGGCCACGGCGCAGGCGTTGGGGATTCCTTCGGCCGTTTCCGGCGATCTCAACCGTCCGGGCGACGAAGATCGCTACCGGATTTCGTGTCAAAAGGGAGAACTGCTTCGGTTGGAAGTTCAGGCCGCGAGCCTCGGATTTCCCCTCGATGCCTGGCTCCGGATTGAGGACACCTCCGGCAAGGAGTTGGTCCGCAACGATGATTCCGGAGGGGCTGATCCGGTGCTCGACTGGACCTCGCCCGAGACCGCCGAGTACCGCGTGGTAGTGGGCAATTTGCTGCAGCGCGGTGGGCAAGACCAGCGCTACCGGCTCTCACTCCAACGTCCGAAGCCCGTGTGGAGCGCTTCGATGGCCGAGTCGGCCTGGTCACTGGAGCCTGGAAAAACAAACGAATCAAAAGTGACGCTCACCCGTCGATACCGTGCGGACACGAAGTTGACCGTCTCGGTGCGCGGGCTGCCGACGGGGGTTCGTGTCGATCCAGTGGAGGTCTCAGAAAAGGCGGACGCAGCGACCCTTCGATGGATCACCGCCACGAATGCCGTTCCCTTTTCAGGCCCTGTTTTCATCGATGTCTCGAGCTCGAGCCCTACCGTCGTTCAGGAAGCACGGTTCTCTCTAATTAGTGCCGGGGAGAACAACGGCGTTCCGCAGGGCTTTCGGCGTCTGGTGGTTGAGTCGATCTCGCGTCTATGGTTGACGGTCCTTCGCGCCCCGTCCGCGCCTGCTGACAAAAAGTGAGCCGGAACGAGTCACTCGGATGGATCGTGCTGGCGGAACTGTCTCTAGCAAGTGATGGGTCCTTGGCTCGTCGGGAGCCTCGGGAAAGTTCTGATACTCCAGAGTCTTTTGGTTGGCTGCCCAATATTCGTCCGCGAAAAGAATCGGACGTGCTGGGTGTTTCTTCCCCCGATGGGACGGTTTCGGCTAAAGATTTTCCTTTCAGGGAGTAGGGCCAAAACTTCCTTGACGGCGTTTTAGTCTTTGGCTTGCGACTGTGCTGCCATTGGTGATATAAAGCTCACCTATGGCAGCCATCGGCCGGTTCCAAAAGGGTGAGGATATCTTCCACGCCAAGGTCGTCGACGGGGAGATTTTCAAGCTTCAGGGTGATGTCTTTGGCTCTCCATCCTTCGAGAAAAAACCGACTCCGCTTAAGGGTGTCAAGACGTTGACCCCGGTCCAACCGTCTAAGATTATCGCGGTCGGTCTGAATTACGGCGATCATGCCCGGGAGGCCGGGATGGCTTTGCCGAAAGAACCGCTCTTCTGGCTCAAGGCCCCGACGTCGCTCATCCCCGACGGCGCCAAGATCGAGATCCCGTTTGCCAATCATCGCAATGATTTCGAGGCCGAGCTGGCCGTAGTCATCGGGCGCAAGATGCGCAATGTCACTCCGGCCGCGGCCGCTCGTTACATCTTTGGTTATACGGCTTCCCAAGACATCACCGACCGGACGATCCAAGCAAGCGAGAGCCAGTTTGCGCGGTCGAAGTCCTTCGATACGTTCACGCCGCTGGGGCCTTACATCGAGACCAAGATCGATCCGCATGACCTGAGCATCCAGCTCTTCCAGAACGGTCAGTTGCGCCAGAACGGCAATACGAGCCAGATGATCTTCAACTGCTTCCATTTGGTGAGCTTCATCTCCACCAACATGACCCTCCTTCCGGGTGACGTGATCCTGACAGGTACGCCCAGCGGTGTGGGAACCATCGAGTCCGGCGACCGACTCGAGGTCCGCATCCAGGGCATGGCCCCGCTGGTCAACACGGTGAAGTGATGTCCGCAAGCTGAGCTTCCCATGCACAGGCCTCCGAGACGGGGGCGCTCACCGACTCTATCGGCCCCTCGGGTGAACCTTGGGGCCTCTTTCTTTCCCACTGGCCTCCCGACCCCACACCCCTACAGACTTTCCCATGCTTTGGTCTCAAACGTTCATTCCGACCCTCAAGGAAACCCCCGCGGATGCGGAAATCGTGTCCCATCAACTCCTGCTGCGTGCAGGGTTGGTCCGAAAGCTCACCGGTGGTTTGTACACGTTCCTGCCGCTGGGCCTGAAGGTGTTGCGCAAGATCGAGCAAATCATCCGCGAAGAAATGAACCGGGCCGGAGGTATCGAGGTGCTTATGCCCGCCTTGCAGCCCATCGACATTTGGCAGCAGTCCGGGCGCTATGAGACGGCTTCCGGAGTGTTGTTCAAGGTTCGGGATTCGGCCCGCAAAGAGTGGGTCCTCGGGCCCACCCACGAAGAGGTCATCACCTCGCTCGCAGCCAACGAACTGAATTCCTACCGGCAGCTCCCGAAGAATTTCTATCAAATTCAGACCAAGTTCCGGGACGAGATCCGCCCGCGCTTTGGTCTGATGCGCGCCAAGGAGTTCCTGATGAAGGACGCCTATTCCTTCGACGCCAGCGATGCTGGGGCGATGACGAGCTACCACAAGATGTACGACGCCTACACCCGCATCTTTGCCCGTTGCGGTTTGCAAGCGTTCCCCGTCGAGGCCGACACCGGCGTCATCGGTGGCAACTACTCGCACGAGTTCATGGTGCCCGCGGAGACCGGCGAGAACGACGTGGTCTATCGCGAGTCCGGCAAGTATGCGGCCAACATTGAGAAGGCGGTCAGCCGTGGGCCCACCGAAGCGACTCCTTCGGAATCCACCGGAGCGACGCCCGAGAAGTTCGCCACCCCGGGCGTGGTCACCATTGAAGCCTTGGCGGCGGCCCCTTACGGAGTTTCGGCCCGGCACCAAGTCAAGACCCTGGTGTTCGTTGCCGATTCGAAGCCCATCCTGGTGCTCATCCGGGGAGACGACTCGCTCAATGAGGCCAAACTCATGGCCAAGACCGGTGCGGTCCAAGTCCGTCAGGCGACTGCCGACGAGATTGTGGAGTTGCTCGGTGCCCGTCCGGGTTCTCTGGGTGCGGTCAATGCCACCCTTAAGACGCCGGCGGTGCCCGTTTATGCCGACGAAGCCCTGCGCGGGGCCCGGGGCATGACCACAGGGGCCAATGAAGACGGTTTCCATCTGCGCCATGTCGAGGTGGACCGCGATCTGAAGGTCACGGCCTGGTACGATCTCCGCACCGTCAAGGTGGGCGAGCTGTGCGTAGAGACCGCTCAACCCCTGAAGATCCGCCGGGCGATCGAAGTGGGCCATGTCTTTAAGCTGGGCACCAAGTATTCTGAGAAGCTCAACGCCACCTTCTTGGCTGAGGATGGTTCCCGCCATCCGGCGGTGATGGGCTGCTACGGCATTGGCGTGACCCGGACGCTTCAGGCGGTCATCGAGCAGTGCAATGACAAGGACGGCATCCGTTGGCCCGTGAGCGTAGCGCCCTTCACGGTGTGCATCACGCCGCTGACCGTGGCGCCCGAGAGTCAGCCGATGACACTGGCCCGCGAATTGGCCGCCACTCTGGAAGCCGCAGGCATTGAGGTTATTCTGGATGACCGCGACGAGCGACCGGGCGTGAAGTTCAAGGACAGTGAATTGGTGGGATTCCCGCTGCGGGTGAATCTGGGTGAGAAGTCGCTGGCCAAGGGCGAGATCGAGCTCAAGCCGCGCGGCGGCACGCTGCGCATGGTGCCCATCGCGGACGCCGCGGCCGAGGTGATCGCCTGGGTTCGCGCCGAATCAGCCCGTCTGCAAGGCTGAGAGCCGTTTGCTAAAAAGGGGTCCCGGTCAGCAACTGGTCGGGACCTCTTGCAGCACCTCCACACAGTGGGGGATGGCCTGCACCACGAACCCGAGGCATTCGACCGCACCGCGGGGCTTGCCCGGCAGGTGATCGACGACTGCGGCCAAGTTGCGAGAAAGGATCGCGTTGGGTGTGATCTTCAGGCTCTCCATGCGCATTTGTTCGCCGAATCCGGGGAGTTCACGGATGGCAATTTCGCGGACCGCCTCTGGGGTGACATCGCGCAGGGCGACCCCGGTGCCACCGGTAGTCAGCACCAGTGAACACCCTTTGCTGATCAGCGAACGGATCGCCCGCTGGATGTCCTGGATCTCGTCGGGCACCAGGACACTCTCGAGGACATTCCATCCGTAGCCCACGGAAGCTTCCTGGAGGGCTGGGCCACCCAGATCGTCGTAAAGCCCCTTCGAGGCCCGATCGGAAACGGTGATGATGCCCACATTGAGTTGCATGCGGAGATGAAAGCCGGACTGGGCCGACCTCGCAGCACCAGAATCGTGGAGGGCATGAACCGTCAAACCCGCTTTGAAGCCGGACCGAGCGGGTTTCGGAGTTCTTGCACCATTACCAGGGCCAGGGCTAGCGCATCGGCGGCATCGGGATCGGGTATTTCGGCCAACGCGAGTTGCCGTTGGACCATTTTGGCGACGGCGATTTTCTGTGCCGCTCCATAGCCCACCATGGCCAGTTTTACTTTCCTCGGGGAGATCTCATGGATTTGGATTCCCGTTCGTGCCACAGCGGCGAGTGCGGCCCCACGAGCTTCTCCCATGATGAGGGCTGTCTGGAGATTTTGGGCGAAGAAAAGGCCTTCGCAGGCGCAGAGGGCCGGGGGATGGCGTTGGACCACTTCCGTCAGGATGCGACCGATTTCGCCCAAACAACGCGAGCGCTCCCAAGATTTCGGGCAATGAATGGTCCCGGCCTCCACAAAGGTGGGGCCTTGGGCTCCGATCCGGATCACGCCCCAGCCTGTCCCTCGCAGCGATGGATCAATGCCCAACACCCGGGAACCCTCGGGTAGGTACAACCCGGGCTCCGGCAAGGACTGGGATCGGCCTGAAGCATTGGGCGCCCCTCCGGAGAGGCGGGCTTCCATGGCGGCGAATTGTTTGGGGCTGACACCCATGGAATTAGTGTGTTTTGGAACGTCTGCGGGTGGTGGGTTTCGGTGGGGTGATTACGCACTCGCCCAGCCAATCTAGATATTTTTTGGAACTTGCCACGATGGGTAGCACGAGGAACTGAGGGGTGTCGTAGGGGTGGTTGGCGATCACCAAAGCTTCGAGTTTTGGCAATAGTCGGGATTGAGTCTTGAACACCCTCCGCCATTCCTTCCCGGACTCCACCGGTCCGGAGATCTGAGCGCAGGCGGCGAGCCCCGACTCCACGGACAGTCGGTTCAATTTCACCGCCAAAGGTCGGCGGGGCACGGTCACCCAGACGGTGACGAAGGATCGGGCGGTCTTCACGCTGTCTTGGATGAACAGTGTCCCCGCGGCAACCCGGGTTCAAAGAGGTATTGATTTCTTCAAAGATGATTATACACTCATAAACAGAAAAGTAACCTATAGAGAATCCGACCCAACATGACGACCGAGAAAATAATTCGTGTACTCGCCGGATCGATGGTCCTGATCAGTGTTTCCCTAGCCCACTTCATCAGCCATTGGTGGTTGTTGATGACCTGCTTTGTGGGGATCAATCTCATCCAGTCGGCCCTCACCGGATTCTGTCCGGCAGGGATCATTCTCAAAAAGCTGGGCATCGGTTCGGGCAATTGCTGCTCACCATCGGATCAGGCGCCTTGAACCATGACTCACCTGACAGCAGACAGCCGGGGTTTGATTCTCTCCTGTCCGTCCTGTTCCCAGGCCAATCGGCAGGTCTATCGCCAGTGGGATGCGGCGATCCGCTGTGGTCGTTGCAAGGGGGAGTTGGTGAGGCCACCCGCCGTGATTGAGGTCCGTGACCCGCTGAGTTTCCGAGCTCTGGTGGCTGAGGTGTCCGGCCCTGTTTTTGTGGATTTTTGGGCACCTTGGTGTGGACCGTGTCGGAGTGTGGCCCCAGAAATTGAACGACTGGCCGGCCTGATGGAGCGCGAGGCACTGATTATCAAGGTGAACACGGAGGAGGTGCCGGAGGTCGCCTCGGAGCATCGTATTGAGAGCATTCCGACCTTCGTGGTCTTTCATCGCGGGATCGAGATGGCCCGAACCTCTGGCTCCATGTCGGCCACTCGGTTGAAGTCGTTCATTCAGCAAGCAATCCGTTGAGGGTTTGATCCAATCCTGAATGAGGTCTTTCTGGAGCTCGTCTCTGTGATGATCGGTTGCGGTCCCGACCCGAAGCCCGGAGCGCCATCGGTGCCATGGCCAACAGCCCGGGCTCGGGTGACGCCGTTAACAACCATGGTCTCACGGCCACCGAAAAGGGGGTAGGCACCGAGCCTCGTGTTCTGTCCGTCGCGGCTTTTTAGAGGAGGCAGTTGGAATACGTGGTCGGAGCCTGTGTGGTTCTGCTGCTGCCGCGAGGAGAGACCGCAGATCCTGGTACCGATGATGGATGCGATCGCGGTCACGCCTGGCTCACTGGCGCTGGAGTTCGAAGCTTGAGTGGGTTCGAGAACGCCACTCCGAATTCTTGACTCACTGGGGTCTCAGCCAGAACGTCGTCTCATGCCGCTCCCAATTTCCCAATCCGGAGGAAAAACCCTGAAAGGGGGTGGAGTGCGTTTTCACTGGGGCAGTGCCCGATGGGATCGATGGCTGCGGTGCGCTCAGAAGGTGATGATCGGTGCATGCCTCGCGGCCAGTTCCATGGGGTCGGTTGCCGAAGTTCCAGTGGGTGGAATCGAAGTCTGGTGGGCCTTCCGGCCTGTGGCGTCGCCGCCGGTTCCCCAGGGGGCTAGCCCAAAGAACCTCGGGCCTGAGAATCCGATTGATGCGTTCGTTCGCCGAAGTCTCTCGGCTAAGTCGCTGAGTTTGAGTCCGCAGGCCAGCCCACAGGAACTACTGCGCCGCCTCCACATCGACCTGCTTGGATTACCTCCCACGCCCGAGGAGACGGCCGCCTTTGAGCGTGACGTTTCTCCGGAGGCCTGGGCTCGACGGGTCGATGCCTTGCTAGCAAGTCCTCGCTATGGAGAACGGTGGGGGCGTCATTGGTTGGATGTTGTTCGATTTGCTCAGAGCAATGGCTATGAGCGGGATGGTGAAAAACGGGAGGCGTGGCGCTACCGCGATTACGTCATCCGGGCCTTCAATCAGGACAAGCCCTACGACCGCTTCATTCGAGAACAAATCGCCGGTGATGAATGGGCGCCGAGTCTGGTGACTGCAACCGGTGGAGCGGGAGACGCGTGGAAAGACGCGGTGGTCGCCACCGGATTCCTGCGTCTGGGTGTTCATGACGACGAGCCGGATGACAAGATCCAGGCCGAGTTCGACGAACTGGATGACATTGTCGGAACTACCGGAGCCGCGTTCCTCGGGATGACCGTCGCGTGTGCCCGATGCCACGACCACAAATTTGACCCCATTCCCCAGCGCGATTACTACGCGATGCTGGCCATCTTTCGCCCGCTTCATGTGGGAGTGAGCGGAGGGCCCGGTCTCGAATCGCCGGTGTTCGCCCCATTGGCCGCCCCGGCTGAAATTGCCGAATGGAAGACCTCCCAAGACCGTCAACGCCGCGACTTGGAGACCCAACGAGCGGCTTCGACCAACGAGGCGGCCCGCAAGGATCTCAGCCGACGCCTCGAGGCGCTCTCGAAGACCGAACCGCCCTTCGAATGGGCTCTGGCGGCCCGTGAACAAGCCGGACCGGCGACGCCCGTGCAAGTGCTGGCCCGCGGCAACCCCCGGTCTCCGGGAGCGGAGGTGTCGCCCGGATTTCTGAGGGCGGCGGGTGGAGGGGATGCTCCGGTCGGGAAGGCGGGATTGCCCACGGCCAGTCGCCGTCAGGCCTTGGCTGACTGGATCGCTAGCCCTGCCAACCCGCTGACAGCCCGGGTTCTGGTGAACCGGATTTGGCATCACCACTTCGGTCGGGGATTGGTCCGAACCACGACGGACTTCGGGCGCGTGGGTAGCCTTCCGACGCACCCAGAGCTCTTAGACTGGTTAGCGGTCGAGTTCGTCCGTCAGGGATGGTCTCTCAAGGCGCTCCATCGACTCATCCTGACTTCGGCCACCTGGATGCAATCGTCGCGGATTCCGAATCCGGCGGCGTTTGAGGCCGATCCGGCCAATGAACTGCTTTGGCGCCAGACCCTACGACGCCTCGACGCCGAGGCCCTTCGAGACACGCTGCTTTCAGTCTCCGGCTCGTTGAATCTGGAGACGGGTGGGAGGGGTTTTTTTCCGGCGCTCAGTGGCGAGGTGTTGGCAGGCGGCTCACGGCCGGGCACCGACTGGCAAGTGTCCGGCCCGGGCGAGCGAGCCCGACGCAGTGTCTATGCTTACATTCGGCGCACCTCCATGGTGCCTATGTTCGAGGCTTTTGATTACAGCAACGCCACCTCGCCGTTGTCCGAACGCCCCACTACCACGGTAGCCCCGCAGGCCCTGATGCTCTTGAATGACGCCTTCGTTCAGGAGCAGGCCGGCGTGCTGGCCCAGCGGGTGCGTAGGGCTGCCGGACCGGGCGCGAGCGACCCGTTGCTCTTGCAGCAGGCCTGGACTCGAGTCACAGGCCGAACGCCCCAGCCCGAGGAGGTGGCCCGGATGTCCGAGTTCCTGTCCCGTCAGACAACGGTGTGGGCGGGGCTGCGCCACCGCTTGTCGTTCCGGCCCGATGTGCCCGACACGTTGTCCGTGCCTTATTTCAACGCCCTTCCGGCCGAGCGCTTCCTGGTGCCGCCCAGTTCCGGGTGGGAATCCTACAAGGGCCGCTGGCCCCGCGAGTACGAGGGCAATAGAGCTCTGGAGCCCGGGCGGGGGCCTTTTGCGCTTTGGCGCGGCACCACGATGAGCGATGGAGAATTGACCGTGGACCTTGTGCCTCAAGTGGGTTGTTCGCAGGTGAGCCTCCTGATGCGTTGCTCAGTTTCATCGGGCGAGGCCGCCGAGAGCGGGTTGGAATTGGTTTTTGAGCCACGGGAGGGCCGCCTAGTTGTGCGTCAACTGACCGCCTCCGCGGCAGTCCCGATTGCCTCCTGCGGCGGTGTTTTCCTCCGGGGCGATCGATTGCCCGTCCGCATCCACCTTGAAGGGGATCGTTTGGCGGTTTTTCTGGGCGACGAACCCGCACCGACGTTGCAGGCCATGGTCCGATCGGGAGGGCCGGCTTCCGGGCGTCTGGGTGTCCGCGCCTGGGGATCGGGTGTCAACCTCGACCAATTCCGTTGGACACCCTTGGGCGGTGTGACTCGGCCCCTCTGGCCTGAACTCCCGCACGATTGGGCCCGTTACCGGGCTTTTGAGAGCGCCTGTCTCCTCCTGCTCAACCTCAACGAAGTGGCCTATGTCGACTGAGAACTCTTCTGGAATCCCCCCGTTGCCAGCCTCACTGAAGAATGCCTCCCGGCGCGATTTTTTGGCCCAGTTCGGTGCGGGTTTCACCAGCTTGGCTCTCTCCGGAATGCTCGAGGCCGACGGGTTCTTTGCGCGCCCCGACGTGGCAGCCAGCGTGTCGTCGGATCCGATGCGAGTGAAACCGCCCCACCTTCCGACGAAGGCTAAGGCCTGCATTTTTCTCTTCATGTACGGAGGGCCCTCGCAAATGGACCTCTTCGACTATAAGCCGGAATTAAACCGTCGCCACGGTCAGACTGCGTCGCTCGAACAGCGCCGCCGCGACGTGAAGCCTGGAACCTTGCTCGGTTCCAAGCGGACGTTCCGTCAGTGCGGCCAGTCTGGGTTATGGTGCAGCGACGTGTTGCCGCATCTCTCGGCTCACATGGACAAGTTGGCCGTCATTAAGTCGCTGTATGCCGACTCCTTCGCCCACGGCTCGGCCATGATCCAGATGAACAGCGGGCGGGTCTTGCAAGGGTGGCCGTCGATGGGTTCCTGGATGTCCTATGGTCTGGGTTCGGCCAACGCGAATTTGCCGGGCTATGTGGTCATGCTCGATCCGCGCGGCGGACCCATTAGTGGTTCGGCCAATTGGTCCAGCGGATTCATGCCGGCCGCTTACCAGGGGACGGTATTTCGAGCCTCAGGCAATTCGATTCTGAACTTGGATCCGGCTGATGGTTCGCCCTCCGTGGTCCAGCGCGACACCATTTCTACGCTCAATGAGCTCAACGCCGGACATCTGGCCTCGCGTCCCGGCTTTAGCGAATTGCAGGCTCGAATCGCGAGCTACGAACTGGCCTTCCAACTCCAGCGCAGCGCCCCCGACGCCCTCGACCTGTCTCAGGAATCGGCCGCCACTTTGGAGAGCTACGGTGTAAATCAGTCGCGCCCTGACGATCACCCGCTGGCCCTCGGGCCCGCGCCCTTCGGTCGCCAATGCCTCATCGCCCGTCGCCTGGTCGAGCGGGGTGTTCGCTTCATTCAGATTTACCACGGCGGTGGACATCAGCAGCAGAACTGGGATGCCCACAACGGCGTGGAGGAAAACCTCCGCATCCATGGGCCGGAAATCGACCGTCCCATCGCTGCCCTCTTGGCGGATCTCGAGCAACGCGGGCTCCTCGATTCGACCTTGATCGTTTGGGGCGGCGAGTTTGGCCGGCAGGCTGTTTCGCAGGGCGGCAACGGCGGCCGCGACCACAATCCCAAAGGCTTCACGTACTGGATGGCCGGCGGGGGCGTCCGTGGCGGTACCAGCTATGGCGAAACCGACGAACTCGGCCACGAGGCTGCCGTGGATCGCCATCACATCCGCGACTTGCACGCCACTATCTTGCACCTCATGGGGCTGGATCCCCAGCGGCTCACGTATTTTTACGGCGGCCTCGACCAGAAACTCACCGGCGTGGTGGAACCCGAGGTCATCCGGCGCATCCTGGCCTAGCTGAGTTTGGACCGGTCTGGTTTCGCTCAGAACGGGTCAGAACGGGTTGAATGGGCCGTTAGAAAACAAAAAACCCTCGGAAACGTTCTGTTTCCGAGGGTTTTAAATGGCGACCCCACGGGGAATCGAACCCCGGTTACTGCCGTGAAAGGGCGGTGTCCTAACCGCTAGACGATGGGGTCTAAAAGAGCGGCGTGTCTTTCGCAGACTATCGCCATAATTGTCACGCTATAAATTCGTGCTTTAAACTTACGCCATAAATAACTGGTGGGTCGGCAGGGATTTGAACCCTGGACCAACGGCTTAAAAGGCCGCTGCTCTACCGCTGAGCTACCGACCCGCCATAAAGCGGATGCGCAAGGTATCGGGCTCAGTGTCGGCGGCAAGGAGTCTTTTCAGAAGACTTTGCAATAATGCGTGGGCAGCGGCAGTCGGAGGGTCTCTTTCGAGGGTTCGGGTGGGGTTTCTCGAAGGGGTCTTCGGCATCATGCCGTGAGCGATGCATAGTTCGTGATAAAATTTATCCGAGTTTCTGGGAGGCAAGCTTGACGCAGAGGGCTGAATTTCGGACCAAGAGTGTCGTCACTTCCCAGTCATGAATTCACCACTCGAGAACCGCCGGGACTTTCTCAAGTCCAGTTCAACCGCCGCAGCCCTGTCATTTGCCGCGCCGGCCCTGCTGATGCGAGATCGCGCTTTTGCCGCCAACTCCGACACCCTTCGCATCGGCCTTGTGGGCTGCGGCGGGCGTGGCACCGGTGCCGCCGGCAATGCGCTGGAGGCCGACAAGAACTTGGTCCTCGTGGCCATGGGCGACGCCTTTGAGGATCAGATGAAGCAGAGCCACTCCAGCTTGGACAAGCAGTTCCCCGGCCGCGTGCAGGTGGAGCCCTCCAAGCGCTTTGTCGGTCTCGACGCCTACCAGAAGGTGATCGACGCCGGCGTCGACGTGGTGTTGCTGGCCTCGCCTCCGGGATTCCGCCCCACCCACCTCCGCTATGCGGTCGAGAAGAAGAAGCACATCTTCTGCGAAAAGCCGATGGCCACTGACAGCGCCGGCATCCGTCACGTGATGGAGTCGGTTCGTATGTCCAAGGAAGCCAAGCTCAACCTAGTGGCGGGCTACTGCTGGCGCTATTCCTTCCCGCAGCAGGAGTTCTTCAAGCGCATCAACGAAGGCGAGATCGGTGAGGTCTTGGCCATGTACGGCACCTACCTGACCGGCCCCGTGAAGCCGATGCAGGCCCCTTCGCAACGCAAGGAGGGCGTGGGTGACCTCGAGTGGCAGATGCGCAACTGGATGAACTTCACCTGGCTGGCCGGCGACGGCTACGTCGAGCAGTGCATTCACACCGTAGACAAGATGATGTGGGCCTTCGGTGATAAGCCGCCGGCTAAGGTCGTCGCCAACGGCGGCCGCGTGCACCCGAACTACGAGGGCAACATTTTCGATCACATGACAGCCACCTACGAGTGGGCCAATGGTGCTCGGGGTGTCATCGCCCAGCGCCAGATCGCCAACTGCTACAGCGACAACAGCGACTACGTGCTCGGCGGTAAAGGCAAGGGATGGAACGGTTGGTCCAACTCGTATTTCAAGAGCGCCGACGGTTCGAACGGCTGGCGTTATCGCGGTGAGAAGCCCGACATGTATGTGGTCGAGCATCAGCACCTCTACAAGGCCATCCGCAACGGTGAGTTGCACAATGACGGTGACCGTATGGTGAACAGCACGCTGGCTGGCATCATGGGGCGCTTGGCCGCCTACACCGGTCAGGAAGTGACCTGGGAGCAGGCGCTCAACTCCCAGATCAAGCTCGTTCCGGACAATATGTCCTGGGACATGAAGCTGCCGATCGAGCCGCTGCCGATTCCGGGTAAGACCAAATTGTCTTAATCTCAACCGAAGACCAACTGGGCTTTTTATCGGGCCCAGTTGGTCTTTGTCTCGTCGGTCTCCGCAGTGTTTGTTCCGGATCCGTTGGCCCTAATTTCAGATTTCTCTGACCGTCATGAATCGCCGTCATTTTCTCCAGACAGCCGCCGTCCTCGGAGCCTCCTTGCCCGCCTTCGCGCAGGCCGGCCCGAAGCGCAAGATCCTCAAGGGAATCATGTGGGGCACCGTTGGGGTTCCTGGTTCGGTGATGCAGAAAATGGAGGCGGTCAAGGCGGCGGGCTTTGACGGGGTGGAGCCGATGGGCGGCATGGACAATGCCGAGATGAACGCCGCCCTGAAGGCCACCGGTCTCAAGGCCGGTTCCGTGTGTTGCCATACGCACTGGGCCAAGCCGCTGTCCGACCCGAATCCGGCTGTCCGCGAGGTGGGGGTCGAGGGCCTTAAGCTGTCGCTGCGCGATGCCAAGGCCTACGGCGCTCCGGCGGTGCTGCTGGTGCCCGCCGTCGTGAATGCGTCCATTAGTTATGCCGACGCGTACACCCGCTCCCAGGCTGAGATTCGCAAGGTGTTACCGCTGGCCGAAGAATTGGGCGTGAAGGTTGCCATCGAAAACGTCTGGAACAATTTCCTCCTGAGCCCCCTCGAGGCCGCCCGCTATATCGATGAATTCAAGAGCCCCATGGTGGGCTGGCACCTCGATGTCGGAAACCTCATCCATTACGGATGGCCCGAACAGTGGGTTCGCATCTTGGGCAAGCGCATCGCGACGCTGCACATTAAGGAGTACAGCCGGGCTAAGTCCGACAAGCAGGGCAAGTGGGCGGGCTTCGATGCCGAGTTCCTCAAGGGCGACAACAACTGGCCCGCGGTAATGAAGGCCATCGACGAGATCGGTTATCATGGGTGGGGCATCGCCGAACAGGGAGGCGCTGGCTCTCCGGAGGGGCTCAAGAAGCTCTCCACTGAGATGGATCAGATCTTCGCCTCCTGAAGTCGGGGCAGGAAACAGTTAGGGGCCGTCACGGTGGCCCATTGGGTGTAGTGGGTTGTTTTCATCGCAGTCGTGACGTTCGACCGCTGAGCAGTCCTGTTGCCAAGGCTGGCTGCCAACGTTTGAGCGCTCCGAGCTCAGGCCTTGAGCAACCGTTGATCGCACTCACGAACGTTGGACAATTTTACAAATTTAATCTCCTCACTTGATCGCCATGCCCAGCTTGCCTGTTCTCGCACTCGCCGCGGTTTCATTGATGGCGTGGACCGCTTCAGACGTCTCGGCCGAAGTGCCCCGGCATCCGAAGTTCGGTTTTCCGGTGTACACCAACGCCCCGTCGGTGCGGCAGTTGGCCGGTCAGCACAAGCCAGCCGACAATCCCGCCTATAGCCCAGAAGAAGCCCGCAAGCGCTTCACCTTGCTGCCAGGATTTGAGGCACGGCTCTTTGCTTCGGAGCCCGAAGTGGTGAACCCCGTGGCCATGACTTGGGACGACCGGGGGCGATTGTGGGTGGTGGAACTGTACGAATATCCGCTGGGCACCAAGCCGGGAGAGAAGGGGCGCGACCGCATCAAGGTGCTCGAAGACACCGACGGCGACGGCCGAGCCGACTCGGTCAAGGTGTTCGCCGAAGGCTTCACGCTGGCCACGGGTATTCTGGTGGCCAATGGCGGCGTGTATTTGGGGGCTGCTCCGAACCTGTATTTCCTCGAGGACACCGACGGGGATCTCGTTGCCGACAAGCAAACCATCGTCCAGACCGGCTTTGGTCTCGAAGACCGACACGAGCTCCTCAATGGCTTTACTTGGGGACCCGACGGACAGATGTACATGACCCACGGGGTGTTCACCCGGACCCAGGCCGTGGATCCGGCCCAGCCTGGAGAACCCGTGTTGCTGACGGCGGGGGTGGCCCGCTTCCAGCCCAAGACCCGGCGCATGGAGATCTTCGCCGAGGGAACGTCCAATCCGTGGGGCGTCGACTTCGATGCCCGCGGCAACGCCTTCGTCAGCGACTGCGTCATCGATCATTTTTTCCACCTCGCTCCGGGAGGTCTCTACCAGCGCCAGGCAGGGCAGCCGCCCTATCCCTACGCCTACGACCTGCTGCCCAGTATCGTCGACCACAAGCACTCCATGGCGGCTTACGCCGGTGTGAATATTTACCAGGGCGATCAATATCCGGCCGAGTTCCGTGGTATGGCCCTTCAGGGGAATATTCACGACAACGCCATTCATCGCGATCGATTGACCCCTCAGGGCAGCACGTTCCTTGCCTCGGCCGATGGTGATTTTTTGCGGGCCAACGACGGGTGGTTCATGCCGGTGAGCATGCAAACCGGCCCCGACGGAGCGGTGTGGGTGATGGACTGGTACGACAAGTACCCCTGCTATCAAAATGCCGGAGCCGACCCGGAAGGCGTGGATCGTGAGCGTGGACGCATTTGGCGCATTGTCTGGGCCGGAGACCAGCCCGGTCGGCCCGTGCCGTCGCGGCCTGCGGGGTTGGCGTTGGCTCAGCGGAGCACCGTTGAACTTGTTCAGACCTTGGGTCATTCCAACGTCTGGCACCGTCGCATGGCCCAGCGGATTCTTTCTGAACGTCCGGATATTGTTTCTCAGAAATCCGTACTCTTCACCCGCCTGAAGTCTTCGGGCTCCGAAGACGCCCGCTTGGCCGCCCTCTGGACCTTGTTCAGCGCAGGCTTGGCCGATGATGCCGTTCTCGACGAGGCAGCCGATACGTCCGTGCCGTCGCTGCGCATGTGGGCGGCTCGTTTCAGCGGTGAGAACAACCGCATCACCGAGCGAGTCCACAAGCGTCTCGAATTGTTGGCCACCGATGAAAATCCGACCGTGCTCGCCGCAGTGGCCACGGCTTTGCGGCAGTTTTCGGGCGGCTCGTTGACGGTCAATACGGCCCCGGGCCACGACATCGCTGTCTTGGGCCCGGCGGTGACGTCGGTGACCGAGAAACTTCTCGGGACCGCCAAGGCTTCTACGGATCGCGACTTGCCCTTCCTGCTGTGGATGGCGCTCGAGCCCAACTTGCTCTACGACCCCAACATCACGGCCGCCTGGTTTCAGGAGAAGGGAGAACGCTACCTGCCCATGTCCGGCAAGCTGGCCTACAAGATGGTCCGCCGTTTCTGCGACGCCCGGAAGGATTGGCTCGTGGATAAGACGCTGGAGATCGTTCAATCGCTCGACTCGGCCTCGCCGCTTATCCCATACCTGCTGGATGGCCTGATCGATGGTCAGCGGGGCAAGGCTTTGGCTCCCACCAAACCCACCGAGGCGCTGCTCCAGAAACTCCTTTCGAGCTCGAACCTCGCCACTGTGGCCAAAGCGCGGCAATTGGGAGCCTTGTGGGGGGATGTGGGGGCTCTGCGGGCGTTGCTGGCCCGTGTGGACAACACCGCTCTTCCGGAGATCGAACGAATGGAGGCCATTCAGGGGCTCCGCAATCAGCGTGGCGAAGAGGGGCGGCAGGTGCTCTTGGCCGTGGCGGGATCCGATGCTTCCGATACGCTCCGCGTGGCCGCCATTCGCGTATTGGCCGAGACAGGTAACGACGATACGGCTCGCCAGTTGCTTTCTCACTGGAAGGTCATGACCCCGGCGGTACGTACGGCCGCCGCCCAGTTGTCCACCACTCGGGGTGCCTGGAAACGGGCCCTCTACAACGCCCTTGAGCGAGGAGAGATTGCCAAGGCCGACATTCCGGCCACGACGGTGCGTTCATTGTTGGGTTCGCAGAATCCGGATGAACGCGAGAAGGCGGGTCGTCTGTTTGGGCGGTTTCAGGCCTCGGGCCCGGAGATCCTTCAGCGTATCGCCGCCAAGCGGAAGGTGGTGATCGATGGCCCTGTGGATTTAAAGGCGGGGCACGAGCTCGCCTCCAAGACGTGCCTGCTCTGTCACCAGTTGCACGGAGAAGGCGCTGCGGTGGGGCCTGATTTGACGGGCGTCGGTCGTAGTTCGCTCGATGCGCTCCTGCACAACGTCATCAACCCCAACGAGATCATCGGTCAGGGCTATGAGAATGTGGAGGTCGAGACCATCGACGGTCAGACTCACAGCGGGCGGATGGTCGAGAACACCGCTAACCGGGTGAAATTGCTCATGGCTGCTTCGAGTGAAGTGGTGATCGATCGATCCAACGTGAAGGTGGTGCGCGTGACGGCCAATTCGGCGATGCCCGAAGGGCTAGACCAGATGCCCGACGCCGATTTCCGCAATCTCATTTGGTTCATTCTCGCGCCGCCTCAAGATGGCAAGCCTCTGACGCCGCAGCGCCGCAAGGAACTCATCGGTGAAACCTCCGCAGTGCTCCCCGATGCCAACAACAAGGGCCCGGCCGCAGCGACCGATGGCGAGTCCATTGCGCTCTGGGCCCCGGGTTGGCAGGTCGATTGTCCGGAGTTTGAGGGCGCGCCCGCCAAGTACCCGGAAGCGGTGGGGCGCCGCAATGTGCTCATGACCCATCCCATCGACGCCCGGCGACCGGCGGCCTTGGTCCGTGCCATCAACTTGCCGCGGGAAGGTAAGACAGCCCTGAAGTTCGCGGTCGCCGCCCATGATCAAGGCGATTGGGAGCTTCGGGTGGTCATTGACGGTGAAGTGATTCACCGACAACCGGTCACTCACGAGGCCCCCCGCTGGAAGGATGTCTCCCTCGATCTGACCCGCTACGCCGGCCGCCGCGTGGTCATTCGCCTGGAGAACGCCGCCACCGATTGGTCCTGGGAATTTGGCTACTGGGCCGACCTGCGCCTCGAGACCGGCGAGACCCTTCAGGCACGCGCCGAAGCTCCGTAGAAATCGGTTTGGAGAGGTTGGATCGAGGTTTGGCAACGTATCGGAGTGCCAGTTTGCCGACCTTCAGGCTGATCCAAATCGACCGATCAAAGTGGCTGTCGCAGCGCAGTTGCCATGTCGCGGGCGAAGTAGCTGAGGATCCAGTCGGCGCCGGCCCGTTTGATGGCTAAGAGGCTTTCGTTGCGGGTGGCCACAAGGTCGAGCCAACCGGCGCGGGCGGCGGCATGAATTTGCGCGTATTCGCCGCTCACCTGATACGCAGCCAAGGGCAGCCGAGTTTGCCGCCGTAGTTCCGCCAGAATGTCGAGGTAGGGCCCCGCCGGCTTGACCATTAGCGCGTCGGCCCCCTCCTGCTCGTCCAGCAGAGCATCTTTCAGGGCCTCCCGTGGATTCGCCGGATTGAGTTGATAAGTGCGCTTGTCGAGCGATCGGGTGCCGGCCGCCTGGGCACTGCCGACGGCTTCGCGGAAGGGACCGTAGTAGGCCGAGGCGAACTTAGCGCTGTAGGCCAGGATGCCGGTGTTTCCGTGCCCTGCCGAATCGAGCGCGTGGCGAATGGCCCGCACTCGGCCGTCCATCATGTCGCTGGGGGCCACGAAGTCGGTGCCCGCCGCCGCGTGCAAGGCGGCCATTTCACCGAGCACGGTGACCGTGGCGTCGTTGTCCACATCCCGGCCGTCGGCGGTCAGCAAGCCGTCATGACCGTGGCTGGTGTACGGATCGAGGGCGATGTCGGTGAAGAGCACCAACTCGGGCATAGTCGCCTTGATCGCCCGCACGGCCCGCAGCACTAGACAGTCGGGATTCAGTGCCTCGCGTCCGTCCGGAGTCTTGAGTTCGGTCGGTGTGACCGGAAAAAGGGCTACGCCGCGAATGCCTAGTTCGAAGAGTCCCAGAGCCTCGCGGACCAGGTCGTCGAGATTCAGTCGGAAGACCCCCGGCATAGATCCCACGGCCGTCGGCGCGTCGGTTCCCTCCTGGACGAACAAGGGCGCGATGAAGTCCGAGGGATGGAGCCGGACCTCCTGCACCATCTCGCGGATGGCCGCACCGCGTCGCAACCGTCGCGCCCGAAGGGCCGGAAACCCCGCTGAACTCATGTCGCCACTGTGGCGCATTGTCGCCCGGGATACAAACCGAGTTCCCGGCGTTCCAAGTGAAGGTGAAGGGGGCAGGGGACTATTTTTCCAATAGGGTTCGTCGCAAACCGACCCGGACGGCACTGGTGCTCTCCCATGACCAGTTGCAACTGGAACTCGTGATTGCCCTCAGGCGGCCGTCTGCATGAAATCCAATCGGCTGGTTGTATCCATCCTTCGGGTCCTCTTGTGACGGATTTTGCGCTGAAGAACTCGGCTGACTGGCCCAGGGCTACTTCACTCGTTTGGGCAGGTCGCGCTCACCACGGGTGATATCAACCAGTTCGATAGTCATCGGGTCGGGCAGCCGATAGAAAATCAACCAACGGTCGAAGGGCTTTTTGACCAAAGAGAACCGATAGCCCAGGCGATGCGGCCAAACCACTCCCGCACCCGGCCGTCGCAGCAACTTGTCGATGGTATGGTCCACGGCGTCAGCAAAGCGTTGAGCCAGCACCTCTGCCGCCTCCGGACTGTGTTCCTGCTGTGCGGTGGAATACCAGAGGATGCCCTGCCGCAGAGCGGTGACGAATCCTTCGCGGCGAACCAAGTTCATTGAACCGGCTTGGTCTTAAGCGCCTGCTTGGCCAAACGTGCCGCATCTCCCCGAGTCCAAGGGGCCGATGGAGTCCGCTCAGAGGCTGCCAACCGTCGATTGACCTCCGGTTCGTCGAGCTTGGGAGTGAGGTCGTGCGTTGGACGGGCCGGGACGAGTGCGACCATGTCCTTGCCATTGAGTAGGTAGATGGTCTTGCCGGCAGAGGCCTGTTTGACCAGTGCGCCCAACTTCGGCTTGGCCTCGCTGATGATGTAAGTCGCCATGTCTCAAATGAGACCCGAATGAGACTCGGCGTCAACGGCGAAGCATAGGCATGCCGTCTCCAGTTTGGCCGATACCGATGGGTTTATTCGGGTGATATGCGCCTCTCTGCAGATTGAAATTGGTGACACGGATGGTACTCAAAAATAGAAATAAATCTCGATGGAAACTCAGGAAATCCTCTGTGAAAGCAGGAAGAACCGCTTCGAGGCAGCCGGATGCCCATGAACGCAACGTCAATCCTCGCCTATCGCATCTGCGAACTCATGCAGGAGCCGAAACAGACTCAGCAGGAGGCTTTGGCGCTGACCAACCCCGAGTTTCATGTTTCTCGGTGGCCTAATGGAGGGATTCTCTTCGGACCGGTTGTTCCGCCTCCTCAATGCGGTGGGACATGAAGTCGAGATCGTCATTCGCCAGCCCATAAACCGATCCAACCTGCCGGTATCAGGATCCAGGAACGGAGTCAGTCTGGTCGCGGGCAAGGCAATACAGGCTTAGATGGAGGAATTCAAAATCGGAATTTGTTCCCTGACCCCGTTCCCGGTTCATGTCTACCCTCTGATGCGAGTTCGGCTGCCATCCACAGTACAGACACGTTGAGCCGACTTGACGACTTGCCGAATCTGGTTGTGGATGACCTGTGGAGTGCCCCTTTGGGGTGCCAGCGCACACCGTGGCCAAGGCCTTCGCGAAGTCGGATGACGTTGTGCTGATCGACTCGCAGGGCAAACAAACCCACATCCCCGAAGCCTTGTTCGCCCATTTTGCCAGGATTGTCCGGATCATGTCGGAGCGGAGGGCCATCGTCATGCTGTCGGAGGATGAGTCCTTCACCACCCAGGCGGCGGCGAACTATCTCGGCATGTCCCGGCAGTTCTTCGTGAACCTGCTGGAGAAGGGCGAAATCTCGCATCATCGCGTGGGCACGCACCGGCGTGTCACCTTTCGGGACCTGCTGGAGTCCGAACGGAATCGGGACCGGACGCGACGTGAGGTCATGGACCAGCTGACGGATGAGGTCATCCAGGCCGGGAAGTATTTCCCTGTCACTGATCCGGCATAGGCGCAGGCGCGATGAGAGCTGATTTCAAGGTAGTGCTGGATGCGTGCGTCCTGGCCAACTAAGGCGTGGCGAATCTGCTGTTGCTCCTGGCGGAGAAGCCTCGCCTTTACCTTCCGGTTTGGAGCGACGAGATTCTCGCTGAAACCGGCCGAACTCAGGTCGGCAAACTGGGCTGGGAAGACCGATTGGCCGACCGCTTCCAAAGCCAATTGCGCAGCCAGTTTCCCGAATCGATGGTGATCGACTACGAATACCGGGTCGTTGACTGCGGCAACGATCCCAAAGACCGCCACGTGCTGGCCTGTGCCATTCACTGCCGGGCGGAATTGGTGCTGACGTTCAACCTGAGGGATTTCAAGGAAGAGGCCCTCGCTGCTTGGCGGATCAAGGCCGTGCACCCGCAGGACTACCTGCTCACCTTGTTTGAATTGGAGCCCTTGCTGGTGATGAACCAGCTCGGCGCGATCTCTCAAAAACGAGGTATGCTGGTGGAAGATCACCTGATTGACCTGGGTCGATTTTTACCCTCATTCGCATCGCGGCTCCTTGACGAACTCGAATCGTAATGCCGATCGGCGTTCGCGCTGCCATCGGGTTCTGGCTGGAGTGCGTGATGATCGGCCGGAAGGTTCAGTAAGCCGATCGCTGAAGTAGGGGGGTGAACGATCTCCAAATCCGATCCGATGGAAACGTTCTGTCGGTCACGGAACGCAACGGGTCGAGAGGGTTCGGGAGGACCAGACTGATCAGCCGAGCGCGCCGGCGGTCCGGGTGAATCAGACCCGTGGCAGCGACGGAACGCTCGTTGATTCCGCGGTGCGGGGGGGCTCTGCCTGCTGTGTGAGCGGGCTCCCCCCCGCATTACGGCCTCAATTCAACCGCTGGGTGGTCTTGCTCCAGAGCCACTCTACGTCGCGGTTGTTGGCCTGGTTCGGGGGGCTGAAGCCGGTGCGTTTGACGGGTTGTACCGTCCGCTTGTCGAGCCAGCGCTTGATCTCGGAGTGGCCGTCGGCGAAGGCGAAACCGCAGGCCCCGTTGTGGTAGCTGGCCGGTAGGTCGGGCATGACCGCCTGCGCGAGATTCGGGGCGGGCTTCATGTCGGTGCAGAAGAAGCCGTCGTTGATGCTGTCTGGATGCTCATCAACAAAGACCCAGGTGTCGGAGGGCTGCACGAAGTCGGAGTCCTTCAGGAACATGCGCCAAGGCGGGCTGTTGCCGAACCACGTGGGTTGTCCGTCATGCATGCCGACCCACGAGTTGATCGAGTTGCTGCGGAGGCGGGGTTTGCCGTTGGCACCCAGCGTCAAGAAGGTGTCGGCGGGGCACTTGTAAATCTTCTGGGTGCCGCCCGTGTAGCGCCAGATCGAGCCCTTGGCCAAGGTGTTGGTGACGTCCCAGTTGTCGCGGTT
>JAPLUF010000326.1 GCA_026397755.1 Verrucomicrobiota bacterium | reverse complement strand
TTCCGCGCTTCCACAACTACCTATCCTGGTAGCTGGAATCCGGCCGCCGCAGGCGGTCCGGGCGCTCTCGGGACTCTCACGGGTTTCGCTGGGGGTAGCACCGTGACCTTGCAGGTCCGTGTTTGGGATTCCTCCGTCGCTGGTGTCGGTGCCGCTCAGGCCCTGACCAAGACTGCGGGAACCGGTTTGTCCGAGACCTTCACCTATGCCATCCCGGCTGATCCTTTGGCGATCCCCGGCGGCATGGGCGGCTTGAAGAGCTTCAACTTGGCTGCCGGCGGTTCCGTCGTCCCTGAGCCGACCACGATCGCTCTCGGCGCTCTCGGTGCTGCAGCGCTCCTCTTGCGCCGTCGCAAGTAATTTTGGTTTGATTATTCAAACCCACCTTGGGCAACCAAGGTGGGTTTTTTTTCTTTGAGTGGGCCCGGCCGGGCGTTCTCCGATAATGGGGCAGGCAACAGCATCAGAACTGTAAATTCGGGCTGTTTCCTCTGTACGAGGGGTTGCTGATTTCTGCGCCGACAAGGCCTGTGACCTAGATGTCGGTGGTCAACAATCTTGTCGAGATAGAATGGCCTGCCGCGCCGCGCCGTAGGCCCCGGCTAACTCGCTCAAGGCGGCTGGCAGAAGGCGCACGCGGGCTCCCCTCGGACGCCACTCATGCCCCTCCAGAATTTCTGAAAGTCGGTCAAATAGGTCGGGGCCCGCCTGGGCGATTCCGCCTCCTAGAATGACCGCTTCGGGGTCCAATACGTTGATGAGTGAGTTGATGCCCAACGCCAATCCCCGTACCGATTCTTGCCAGAGAGCTATTGCCTTGGGATCGCCCGCTCGAGCGTGTTGAACCAAGGTTTCGGTGGAGGTGTAGAACCCATGGCTTCGCTCGATCAGGGTTTTGTTGCCGATGGCCATTTCCAGAGATCCGGGTGTTCCGACGTCGTCGTTTTGGGCTCGAGAATCGAGGGTGATATGTCCCAGGTGCCCGGCGCGTCCCAAATTCCCACGGAGCAGGTGCCCGTCGACGATGGCCGCCCCACCGACCCCGGTTCCCAAGGTAAGCATGAACACGTTTTCCAACCCTTGGGCCGCTCCCATCCAAGCCTCTCCTAAGAGGGCAGCGTGAGCGTCGTTGAGCACGGGAACCGGCGTTGGAACGGTTAGAAATCGCTGCCAATCCAATCCCTCTAACCCATGCAAACGCCCGGGCATGTGGAGGATGCATCGGCCATCCCGGGCAGCCAGCCCCGGTGCCGAAAGCCCCACCGCCGCCGGTTCACCCCGACGGAGGCGCAGGACCTCCACTCGATCTCGGATCCGGTCCGCCCATTCCATCGCCCGATCTTCAAAGGGCATGGATTCGTGCTCGAGGGTCTTGCCGTTGGCGTTCACGACCACCGACTTGATGCGGGACCCACCGAGGTCGATGCCCAAAAAATAGGGCTCGGTTTCCGAGGTTGAATTCATGGAGCCAAGGGTGCTGAACCCGATTGGGGTGAGAATCCTTGCGATGGAAATGCGTCAGAAACCGACCAACCGCCGTCCACGGCAATGACCTGACCCGTGACGAAGCGGCTGCTCTCGGAGAGGAGCCAAATGACCGCCGCATCGAGGTCCTC
>JAPLUF010000084.1 GCA_026397755.1 Verrucomicrobiota bacterium | reverse complement strand
AATTCTTGGGTTTTCCGAATCCCCGGAGCAGACCTTCTATGGCCTTGGCCGCAGAATTGGTCGGGATCAACGCGTTGATGGTGTTGGTGTTCAGGAGAGGGTTGACCTTCGGCGCGGGCACGTTGGTCGGAGCCGCGGGTAACGCACTGCTCTTCGTTACCGGCGCATTGGACGGAGCCGCGGCTGGTTGGCTGTCCTTCGTGACGGGCGCATTGGTCGCAGCCGCAGGAGGGGTGCCGAGCAAACTGCCCAGCACTCCGGCGGCCCCGGCCACTTTCCCACCCAGGTTGCCGCCCAATCCGGCCGCGGCACGTCCGAGGGTCTTGGCCCCCATGGATGCCAGAGCCAGCTTGTCGATGGAGGGTGACGGGTTGCCCAAAGTGCCCTTCACGGTGAGGAACTCCGGCAGCGGAGCGTAAGCTACATTGGTCGGCGTCGAGGCATCGAGCATCATGGCCTTTTCAGAAATCTTCCGGGACAGAGCGATCGTGACTGGGATGTTTATCGGCGAGTTGGTCAGTACCGGGGCGAAGCGCAGGCCTCCGCGGGCGTCGATGCGGAGGGCGGCGCTTTGAATGCGTGCCGTTTTGAGGGAGACAGCACCGTTGCCAATGTCCGTAGAGAGATCAATGACATCGAGGGGTTCGGCTTCTAGGTCATCCACCCATGAACCGGTCTTCGCCTGAGTGCCTCCGGTCAATTGTCCGAGCCAGGTGCCGACTTGTGCGGTCGGGTTCTGGATGAGTTTCGGCAGCGCCGTCACGACATTGATGATGGTCCGGATGAGGGGTGTCTTGGCGTCACCCAATTTGAGATTAAGATTGGTGGCCGTGACGGCGAAGCCGCCATTGAGGTTCGAAGATAAGGAAGCTCCAGTCACACCGGCACCACGGATGTTGGCGTTAACCAATAGGGTGCCATGGATTTGTCCCTTCCGTTCCGGAGCAAAGCTGTTGATGAACGGCTCCAGCGAAAGTCGGTCGATCCGCAGTTGGGTGTCGTAGCGATAGCCCGGCACGCCGACATTGGCGGTGACCTTGGCTGTGATCGGAGCTCCGTTGAGTTTCAGGGAGAGTGGATCGATGGCGATGACCGAGTCCTTGAGGCTGAGACGGGTTTTCCAATCGGTGATCTCAATTTCCCGGAGGAGGACTTTCGCGATGTTCACGTCTACTGACAGTTGACGCAGAGGCAGCGTGATCGGGGCCGGTTCACCGGGTTCCGCCGACGGGGCGGCCGTTTTGGAAACCGCGGCGGCCGGGGCTGGAGTCGCATTGGTTTTGGCGGGGCCGGCCAGCAAGTTGTAAAGCGGCGTCAGGTCCAAGCCGTCACTTTGGATAGAAAGGGCGCTGGGAGCCGCGTTGGTGGCCAGATCCACAGTGCCCTTGAGGACCAGTTGGTTCGGTGCCAGAGCTGTTTTGCCCAAATCGAGGCGAAGGTTCTTGAGGTCGATCGCCGAGCCTCGTTGAGCCACATCGAGATTGGGAACCGATCCGGTGGGGTCGTTGACCACGAGTCGGCTCACTCCCAAGTCGGTTTGAAGGGAGAGGCCGCCGCCCTTGAGCAGGCTGACCTTGCCGTTCACATCGAGCGAGACCGAGACGAGATTCTTCGGCGCCAGTGCGGCCGCGACAAAAGGGCCGATGGCCCGCTCATTGAAGTCGATGGTCTTAAAGGCGAAATCCCCAATCTTCTGTGCGAGGTCATATCGGCCGCTGGCTTCAAGCATCCCTCCCAGGCCCGGGCCGCTCTGTGCGGTGAGTTGGAGTTTTTGGAGGTTGAGGGTGTTGCCAGAAAGGTCGGCCAACAGGCTGATGGCCGACTGATAGTCTTGAAGCTGCAATTCGCCGAAGTGGCCCGTCAATCCGGCCAGAACGATATCAGTGGCCAGGTTGGTGACGCCGGGCTTCGCATCGAGCTTGCCGTTGATTCGCAGGGTGCCTGCAGAGAATGAAGCGGTATCGATAGGGAATGTTTCCAGCAGCGCGGGGATTTGGAATTCGCCGTTGAACTCGGCGCGGGAATTCTTCTGATCCGTATTGTGGCCGGCCGATGCTTTGAGGGTCACGAGATCGCGGCCCGAGTGCTGGAGGTTCAAATCCAGTGCCTTGACGTTGAGGTCCTTGAATTCAGCCAGCGTGGCATCGGTGGCCAGCTTCAGTTGCAGCCCGCGGATGGTTTTAGCGCCAACGACCAAAACGACATTATCGAGTGCGGTTTGCAGTGTGGCTTGGAGATCCTTGCCATCGCGAGTGGCTCGAACCGTGAGTTGCGCGGACACGGTGGCCGAGGGGAGGTTGGTGCCAGCCAGCGCCGTCCAGTCGGTGGTTTCCAACCGGTTGATCGATAGCTTGAAGGTGGAATCCGGGACTCCTTGACCGGCCTTGGCCCACGACAGGGACATCGGTTGATCGAGTCCGCCGTTGATGAGGGCGCGCCCCGATTGGGTGACCGTCAACCCCAGCGTTTCCAGTTTGGCCGACTGTTCGGCCTGATTCACGGTGGTGCGGTACTCGGTGACGATTTGGAGCTCCGGCGTCTTGTCGCCAGCGGGTGTCATCAGGCTGAGGTCGGCGATGGTGATGCGGCCCTGGGACGCCACCACCTTGCCGTGCTGGAGCAAGTCGACACGGCCGTCGGCGCTGATGGCCGTGCGTCCGAGATCGTAAGGTAGCATAGGCGCGGCCACCTTGAGGACGCGGCGATCGATGCCAGCAATTTGGTAGCGAATCTGGGCTTCTTGTTTAGCCAGATCAAATGGACCGCTCAGCGACACGGAACCGAACGATTGCCCGCCTTGCTCAAACGCCAATTTGAATTGGCGCAGCTCTGTTGCGGTACTGTCGATGGTCAGGCCCGCAGAAAATCCACTGGCCTCCTTGAGGGCGCCGGTGGCTGAAAGGATGTCGGCCCGAAGAGAACCCGCCACCGTTTGGGGCAACAACTCGGGGTTGAGAGCGACGTCGTACTTGCCGCTGATTTTTCCCTTCAGCGAGGCTCCGTCTGGCAACAAAACAGCCAGCGATGCGCCCAAGCCGAGTTGGGTGGTGGAACCATTGGCCAACTGATCCAAAGAGACGTTGATGCCCGAGACTTCGATCTTCTGCTGTCCCCCATGAGGTACGATCGTAGTCATCCGAAACGATCCGTCCTTGATGACGACATTCCGCACTTTGAGCAGGACGGGTTTGGAGGGAGTTGATGGAGCGGCCGCGGCAGCCGTGGGTTGGCCCGAGGGCTTCGGGAGATTCATTGAGCCATCGGCTCCCTGTTCCAGGGTGATGACAGGGTTTTCGAGAAGCACCTCGGACACATCGATGGTGCCGCCCAAGATGGCCGTCAGGCTGTAGTGCACGCGAACGCGATCAATCGAGGCCAGCGAAGCGGCTCCGGTGGGGGTGACTCGGAGTTTTGTCAGTTCCAAACCTGAGAAGGGATGGAGGGACAACTCGTCGACAGCGATGGTGGCGCCGATCGCGTCGGAGACTTTGGGCAGCACGAAGCTCTTCAAGAACATCGAACTGGTGAGGAAGAAATACAGGACCACCAATGAGGCGGCGGCACCGCCGGCAATGAGTGGCCAGCGACGAGCGGGACGGACGGTTTCAGAGGACATGTTCAAATTCGGAGGGGATCTTGTCTCGGGTTTCGCCTTCGGTGGAGACAAAACGCAGCCGACTATTCCCAGTTGTTCGGCACCGAAAGGTACGAGGCGAACCTGTCGCCGCAAGCCTTGGCTCGATCCCTTCTGGGGGAGGAGTTGCGGCGCCAAAGAGACGGCGTGTCAGATGAACGTCACACGGTCGGTGATTGCCTTGAAGCGGGCGGCTCGGTTAATGGAGCCGTTCGATGCGAGTCAAAGGATTCACGCTCATTGAACTGCTGGTGGTGATCGCCATCATCGCCGTGTTGGCAGGCATGCTTCTGCCGGCGTTGTCCAAAGCCAAGGCACGCGCCGCTCAGACCGCCTGCTTGTCCAACCTCCATCAGTTGGGTTTGGCCGCTGCGCTGTATGGCGGCGATTATCAAGATCGGTTGCCCTTCGTTCCGGATGAGGAGTTGCAATTGACCCCACCGGTGGATTCCAAGGGCAAACGCTACGCATCCATGGGCTCGTTCATGCCGGTGTTCGAACCGTATCAGCCCACTCCGGCCCTATGGTGGAGCCCACCGGTCCCGCGGGCGGCTACCAATGATTGGCGGCGGCATTTCGTGAGTTCGTGGCGGTGTTCAGGCACCAATGATCCCTCCCGAGGGAGTGCCAATTACATTTCAGACAAATTGGCAGAATTAGACGTCGATTCGGCTCGATACGCACGAGGCCGAACCCCAGAAAGCATCGCGCAGTTGCGGGGCTCCAGTGTTTCTGACGAGGAATGGTTGATGAGCCCGTTCTTCGAGCGGTCCTGGTTGCCGGGTTTCAAGGAGGCTTGGAGTGTTCCTGGGAGTGAGCCTCCGGCCTTGGGATGGTCGGCTCATCGAGGCGGCCGCAATCAACTGTATCTCGATTCCCATGCTGGCTGGATGAAGCGGGACATTGCTCGCTGAAGATCCGGTGTCTCGCGAGGCCAGCCAATGGGGCGTTGTGGCCTGATTATTTTTTGTCTTTGCTGCCTTCAAAGAGCACTCGGGCAAAGCACTCGGGCACATGTGAATCCCAGATGCCGTGATGGTTCAGGGCCCAACCGCCCGAATCCTTGGCGGGGGCAGGGGCCTTGGCCGTGTTGAAACGGGAGAAATCCATGGCCCAGAGGTCGCCGTTCTTCGGAGGGATGGTCCGCTTGCCTTCAGGGAATAGGGCTCGAATGCCGGACCAGGGCAGGGCGATCTCGACCGACCATCCCCGGTCCGTGTCGCTGTCGTCATTCAAGGTGCCATTCACATGGACGGCGGTGCGCATTCCGGGGAATCGCCAGTTGAAATGACCCAGGCGTGGCCCTCGGGGATGGGTGGTGTAGCCCACGCCATTGAAGGGTTGGAGATTCTTGCGGGCAAACTCCGGTTGGGTCGCGAATCCGGAACTCTGGTAGGCCGATTCCCAAATGAAGAAGACTTCGTACACCGTGTTGCGGGCATTGATTTCGAACTCGTAGTAGGCGTTGTCGCCGGCGATGAAGAGTTCCACATCGTTCTCGGTGTAGATCGCGTCGTTGTGTTGCGTTAGTTGCGCGCGAACCTTGGGTTCCTCGATGGTGTAGGCGGCATAGAGATTCGTGTCATCCCAGAGGAGTCGGACTCGCGTGTCCAAATACGAACCATCACCCGAAATGAGATCCACGAACCGCTGGGAAACCGTCGCGTGGGACCAAACCGATTCTTCAAGTTTCCCATCAATGGTCGGTGCAACTTGGGTTTTGCGAGCAACGACGGTTTTGGCGATTTGAGGATCGCAGGGTAGACGGCTTTTCTGGGTGACTTCAGTCACGGCGTTGGTGGCGGCCGAAACAACGAGGGCATTCCCCAGAAAGAGCAGGGCCCCGAGACGGGAGAGGTGAAGATGAACCAAAGACATCACAGGCCGAGGGTCGGGCGGGTGTTCCCTCACCGCAAGCGGTGGTTCAATGACTCAAAGAGCTCAGATGTAATTCCCCATCGTCGATTGAGAGGGGCGGGGTGGTCTATTGACGGGAGAGATGATCGGAAGTAGTACGTACGCGTACGATATGCCACTCGAGAAACTTGCTGCCGCGTTCTTTCTTCAGATGGCGATTATTTTGTTTCTGTGTCGCATCGCTGGTTGGATCGGGCGGCGGTTTGGGCAGCCACAGGTCGTGTGTGAAATGGTGGCCGGCGTTTTTCTGGGTCCGTCGCTCCTGGGGTGGTTAGCTCCGGGTCTCCAAGCTCAACTGTTTCCGCCGGAGTCGCTTCGAGTGCTTTACGTGGGAGCGCAGCTCGGTGTGGGTCTCTACATGTTCTTGGTGGGAGCGGAGTTTCGGGTGGATTTATTTCAAGGACGATTGCGCAGTGCTGCCGCCGTTTCGATCGCCGGAATGGTAGTTCCATTTCTCTTGGGTGCGGCCCTGACACCCTGGCTCATGAAGATGCCAGGCCTCTTTTCACCCAAGGCCACCCAGTGGGAAGCTACCTTGTTTTTGGGTGCGGCCATGGCCATTACCGCGTTTCCGATGCTGGCTCGAATTATTTATGAGCGAGGGCTGAGTGGCACCCCGTTGGGTACGCTTGCGTTGGCAGCTGGGGCCATTGATGACGCGGCGGCGTGGTGTGTTTTGGCGGTGGTGTTAGCGAGCTTTGGCAAGGGGGCTTATCTGGCCTACTGGGCCATTGGGGGTGGGATTACCTACGCGTTGTTCATGCTGTTCTTAGGTCGCCGATTACTCGCTCCTTTAGGCCGATCGGTGGAAAAATCGGGCACCCTCACACCGACCCATTTGGCGATTTTGTTGATGTTGTTTGCGCTCGCCGCCTGGGCCATGGATGCGATCGGCATTCACGCTGTCTTCGGAGGGTTTCTTCTTGGGGCCGCGCTACCCCGGGGAACCTTGACTCGGGAATTGCAGCGGCAGGTGGAGCCGTTCGCCGTGGTGTTCTTGTTGCCGATGTTCTTCACGTTCTCTGGCCTGCGCACCCGACTCGATACGGTCAACTCCTGGGAAATGTTAGGAGTGGCCTTGGTCGTATTGGCCGCCTCAGTTTTGGGCAAGGGCGTCGCCTGTTGGGCTGCGGCCCGTCTCAATGGTGAGGATCAGCCCACGGCGCTGGCGGTAGGAACGTTGATGAACTCCCGCGGCCTGATGGAGTTAATCATCCTCAACATCGGGCTTCAGAATGGGTTCATCGAATCTGGCTTGTTCTCGGTCATGGTGCTCATGGCCATCGTGACCACCTTGATGACGTCGCCGCTCTTCGAATGGGTTTACGGCCGCAAGGCCCGGCAAGAGGGTCGCTTGGGCGCAACGAAGTGACGTTCAAAATCGGTCCGGTCGTGGAGTTCAATCCTGCCGACTTTTAAATCCCCTCGCCGGGTGGAGGGGACTTTGGACACTCTTACGGCACCGCATGCCTGCCACCGCCTCCCGCCTTCAGGTGTTCACCGAGTCCGTGATCCGCGGAATGAGCCGCCTGGCCACCCGCCACGGATCCATTAATCTGGCCCAAGGTTTCCCGGATTTTGATCCACCGGAACCGTTGTTGGCTGCCTTAGAACGTGCAACCCGCGGTCCGTTCCATCAATACGCCGTGACGTGGGGAGCCCCGCGATTCCGCGAGGCATTGGCCCGGAAGATCTCCCGCCGAACCGGTTTGGAGGTGGATCCCGAACGTCATCTCGTCGTCACCTGCGGCAGCACCGAAGCCATGATGGTGGCCATGATGACGGCCTGTAATCCCGGCGATCGGGTCATCATCTTTTCTCCCTTCTACGAGAACTACGCGGCCGACGCGATCCTCTCCGGTGCCGAGCCGATTTATGTGCCGCTGCGGGCACCCGACTTTCGGTACGATCCAGCGGAACTGGCTCGGGCCTTCGACCAGAAGCCCAAGGCCATCATCGTTTGCAACCCGTCTAATCCTACCGGCAAGGTGTTTACTCGGGCCGAGTTGATGGAAATTCTGGCCCTGGCTGAACAGCACGACGCGTTCGTCATCATGGACGAGCCTTACGAGCACATCGTCTATCGGCCCCATGAACACATCTACGCAGCGGCGTTGCCGGGAGCGATGGCGCGAACCATCACGTGCAACTCGCTCTCCAAAACTTACTCCATCACGGGGTGGCGGCTGGGATACGTGCATGCGGCGCCCGAGGTGATCGCACAGGCGCGCAAGGTGCATGACTTCCTCACCGTGGGCGCGGCGGCACCCTTGCAGGAGGCGGCCGTCGCTGGCCTGGAATTGCCGGAAAGTTATTACGACGACCTGCTGGCCTCCTACACGGCCAAGCGGGATATGTTCTTGGGTTACCTGCGTCAAACCGGCCTCGAATTCACTGAGCCACAGGGGGCGTACTATGTCCTCGTGAACATCGAAGGTCTGGGCTTCGGCACCGACTCCGCCGCGGCCGAGTGGATGATCCGCGAAATCGGTGTGGCCGGAGTCCCGGGGTCGAGTTTCTTTCGTGAGCCCGAGCATCGTTTCATCCGATTTCACTTCGCCAAGAAGGAGGAGACGTTGCGTGCGGCCGGAGAACGGCTGTTACGGTTGCGGGAGTTTGCAGGAAATCCGGAGGCCTTGATGGAGAGCCGCCGGAAACTCTCGTTGTAAACGCAGTGTCGCTCCCGACGGTGTCTGGGGGCTCAACCTAAAGCTCGACGGCGTTGAGTCGCTTTCGGGCGCGGGGCAGGGCGGCAGAGTGAAGTTCCCAGAACCTCCTGCAGCGGATCGTCCGACTCAGCTCCAAAACCCAGATGGAGATGCCGGGTCCAACCCTCAGCCTGAGCAAAATGGCCTGACCATTGACCCACCTGAGCGTCGCCTTCATCGAGCGCAATGAGGTAGCTCTCCATGCCTTGTGATACGTCGAGCCATTCTTTCTGGCTGGCGTGTGCGGCCAGCGCGGTCCGCTTGCGGGAATGCACCGACGCGGTGTTCACAAACAACTCCGGTTGAACCGGTTGCCGCAGGGGTCCCTGGAGACCGTGCGGTAACGAATGATAGAGGGTCAGTGGCTGGAGCGTGGGCTTTCGGGCAGGGATACTTCGGTAATTCGGCATGCCGCGTGAGAACGCCGCCGTAACAACGATGCGGCAGGTTTCGGTGTGGTCCTCCATGTAATCTATTGGCGGGTGGGTCAGGACGACGGTGGGTTGGACCGACCGCACCAAGGCCGCCACGCGCCGGATGTTGGCTTCGGTGTAGAAGATGCAGAGATCCGACGCAATGGGCGGGTGCCACTGGAATCCCATACTCCGGCAGGACGCCTGGGCCTCGAGGGCACGGGTTTTGGCGGTGACCGTTCGGGAGAGGGTCGCACTTCCGAGGTCTCCGTTGGAGAGGTTGCAATAGTGAACATCCCACCCTCGATCACGCAGCAACAACAAGGTTCCAGCGGCTCGGAATTCGATGTCGTCGGGGTGGGCAAAGACGGCCAAGACTGCAGGCATAGTGAAATCCTGCCTTCGGCGAAGGGGTTCGACCAGTCTGGGCCTTGAGGGTGCAACGAAAGAATTGCCGAAGGAGGGGCCACCGAAGCCTAGGTCCACATTGCACCCGAGGGGTAGATCAGGTCAGGGTCGGCACTCAGCGGGGGGCGCTCGATGCGGCGCTGGGTTCGGGAGTCGATGAAGACATTACACCTCTATCTGCTCAGACAGGTGATGGCCACGTTAGTGGTCACCGTTAGTGTGTTCGCATTCGTTCTGCTTCTGGGCAATGTCCTCAAAGACGTTCTGGATCTTCTGGCCAGTCCGCGAACCACGGCTGGCCTGTTGTTTCAGGCTTTGGGACTGCTGATTCCCTTCGTTCTGTCCTTCGCACTACCGATTGGAATGCTGACGGCGTCGCTTCTAACGTTTGGCAGGTTGAGTGCTGACCAAGAATTGACGGCCATTCGGGCCGGAGGCATTAGCTTGGCATCAGCCATCGTTCCTGTGGTGGCTCTTTCGCTGGTGTTGTGTGGTGTGTGTTTCTGGTTCATCGGAGACCTCGGCCCCCGCTCCCGAGTGGCCTTTAAGGAATTGCGCGATTCAGTCCTCCGGAGTCAGGCGACCCTTTCGCTGGGAGAGGGGCGCTATCTGGAATTGGGCTCGGTGACTTTGTATGCCCGCAAGGTGGACGGTGACTTGCTGCGCGATGTCCGTATCTTCGCGTTCACCAACGGCGTCTGCTATCTGGATCTCTTTGCTCCCGAGGCCGAATTGCGCCGGGACAGCAACCGGTTTCCTACGGCTTTGTCGCTGCGCAACTTCCAGGGATTAGTCCAGATGGCAGGCGGATGGCAGGGGATCTCCGCCGAGGAACGCATCGAACCCATCGCTAATTTTCGCTCGGCCAAGTTGGATCCGCCCAAGCTCAGCGAAATGTCGATGCGGCAGCTGCTCGACGAACGAACTAAGCGTCGAGCAGAGAAGGTCGATGTGACGCCCATTGAGGTGCAAATTCACCGTCAGGCAGCCTTTTCGTTCGCCTGCCTGGGTTTTACCCTCGTCGGGATTCCCCTAGGAATCCGGGCCCACCGTCGAGAGACCAACATCGGCGTCGCGATGGCCCTATTGCTCCTGCTGCTGTACTACTCGTTCATCATTGTCGCGCAGTCTCTGGACACGAAGCCCAACTGGTATCCGCAGTACTTGTTGTGGATTCCTAACCTCTTGTTCCAGGTGGCGGGTGTTTACCTTATTCGCCGGGCCGATGGCCGGGCTTAGACTCTCGTATTCGGTGATCGGAATCCTCCGGCTCGGAGTGGCAGCGATGCTTTGTGGTTCAGTCCACGCGGGGTTCTGCCGATAGATCGCCGTCGAGTATGTCATCCCCTAAAGCCATTGATGCCGTTTTGAGCGATTCTCTTACCTTATACGCCGAGTTCACACAGGAAGAGACCGTTGATTCGTTGCAATGGCTGGATGTTCCGATCCTGCTAAATCTCATCGATGATGCAGACCTTCTCGCCGAATTCTGCCGCGAATCCCGCGGGCTGCTCGAAGAGGTGGAGGCCGCGGTGCTGACGCTGGAGCAGGACCCCAAAAACATAGCCCCGGTCGAGGTATTGTTCCGAGCCTTCCATACGTTCAAGGGCGGAGCGGGTTTCCTAAAGCTCGACCCTATCCACTGCCTGACCCATGACCTCGAGTCGGTGTTGGAAGTTCTCCGAACGGGGCGGCGCTCGGTCGATCAATCCCTCATCGATCTCATCCTTGCCTGTGTGGATGTGTTGGTCGCGTTTCTGGCTCAAGTAGAAGCCCAGCTGAACGGGATAGGCATTGGGCTTCCCATCACCGTCGTGGGCCGTTCACTGCACGAGGCGATGCTTGAACTCATTGCGGGCACTCAGGACTCCGAGGCGATTTCAGACTCAGTTATTTACAAGGCGGATACGGCCATACCCTTTTCAGACTCTGCCCTCGGCAGTCGCCTGCACGACCGCATCTCGGTTTCTGCCGCCCGCTTGGATGAGGCGCATGGGGCAATCTCCAGAATTCGGGAAACCCTGGCCGCGACGCCTCCTGACACGAATGCCCTAGTCCGTTCACTGTCGGTACAATTGGACGAACTTGACGAACTTCTGCACTCGTTGCTTTGGGTTCCGACGGAGCAATTGTTCCAGCGGATGCAACGTGTGGTGCGGGACGCTGCGATAAAAGCGGGCAAACCGGTCCACCTCGTGGCTTTGGGTGGCGAGACTCTGCTGGATCGCCGTTGGGAGAACGTTCTCGGCGAGTGCTTGATGCACCTCATCCGAAACGCGATCGATCACGGAATCGAGTTCCCGACAAACCGCTGCGAACAGGGTAAGCCGACCCTCGGTGTGGTAACTCTGAATGCGGTAATCCGAGGAAAACACCTTTGCATTGAAGTGCAAGATGATGGTGCGGGGATCGCCACTGCGAAGGTGCTACAGAGGGCCGTTCAGCACGGACTGGTCGCCTCGGAAGCGGTGCTCTCTGAACTTGCCGTCTATGAGCTTCTTTTCAGGCCCGGCTTCTCCACCGCCGATTCGGTCACTGCCCTTTCGGGCCGGGGTGTAGGGTTGGATGTTGTCCGAAGCAATATCCAGAAAATCGGAGGAACCGTTGCGATCCACTCCGAATTAGGCCGCGGCACCCGATTCATTCTCCAGGTGCCGCTCGCATCGAGCGAAGGCTAGAAGCCCCGTTCAGAGCGCCCGATGGGGCGGGTCTGCTTTGGTGGACGTCTGCTTTAGTACTTGGGTACCGACGGGTCGATTTCGTCGGCCCACCCATTGATCCCGCCCTTCACACTCTTGACGTACTTGAAGCCCTGCTCTCGGAGGAATCGTAGAGCCTTCATGGAGCGGACCCCGCTCTTGCAGTGAATGTAATATTGCACGTTCGGATCTAGATCCATGAACCGTTGGGGCAGCGTGCTCAAGGGCACCAGAGGCACTCCAGCGATTCGAGCGATCTGCTGCTCATCGGCCTCCCGAACGTCGATGACTTTGATTCCCAGTGACGGGGTATCTAGGGCCTTTTTCATTTCCTGCAGGCTCACCTCGTCGGGGTTTGAACCTGGGTTCACCGGCTCGGGTTGGATACCACAGAACATCTCATAGTCGATGAGTTCGGTGACCGACGGATTGGGGCCGCAAAGCGGGCACTTCGGATCTTTCCGGAGCTTGAGTTCCCGGAACTTCATATCCAAAGCGTTGAAGAGCATCAGGCGCCCGATGAGGGAAGTTCCCTTGCCCAGAGCGAGCTTGAGAATCTCGGTGGCTTGAATGCAGCCGATAATGCCCGGCAGGACACCGCGGCGGCGGCTCAGGATAAAGGCATCGGTAGCAGGGCCCACCGAGATGCGGGGCGAATACGCTGGCCTGACCCTCGAAGTGGAAGATCGAACCATAGACGTTCGGCTTCTTCAGCAGCACGCAGGCGTCGTTGGTAAGGTAGCGGGTCGGAAAATTGTCTGTGCCGTCGACGACGATGTCGTAGGGGCGAATGAGGTCGAACGCATTGTCGGCGGTAATCCGGACCTTGTGGAGGTCTACCTGAACATTGGGGTTCAGCGCATGAATGGCGACCTTGGCCGAGTCGGCCTTGGAATGTCCCACGTCGGCATCGGAATGGAGGATCTGCCGTTGGAGATTCGAATAATCGACCGTGTCGAAGTCTACGATGCCCATTCGGCCGATCCCTGCGGCGGCCAGATACATGGCGATGGGCGAACCCAGACCGCCCGCCCCGATGCACAGGACGGAGGTGTTGCGGATCTTGCGCTGACCGGCCAGGCCGACTTCCGGAAGGATCAAATGGCGGGAGTATCGGCGGATCTCCTCATTGGTTAGCTCGAACATACGAAAGGCGACGAAACTAGGCCGTTGCCGGCTTGCGCGAAAGAAAAGTTTGGATTTTGGCGAACGATCCGTCGAGTTGGGTGGATCAGGATAGCTGATCTTATGGCCTAGATAGGGGCGGGTTAGGGGCGGCTATGTCGGGGTTTTATTGAGTTTCGTCAGTGCGCATCCTGAACGGACGCATGGATTTTTCGGGCCGCTTCGACTGGGTCTGTGGCCGCGTAAATCGGACGACCCACCACCAGCCAACTAGCACCGGCAGCCATGGCTTCCGCGGGGCCCAGTGTCCGCTTTTGGTCATCGGATTTCTCGGCACCGGTGCGAATGCCGGGCGTCACCAATTGAATAAAGGGCGGAAGGACGGCTCGCAGTAGGGTGATTTCAAGCGGGGAACAAACCAGGCCCCGCAAGCCGCTGGAGGCTGCCAATCGGGCCAACCGTTCCACCTGCCGGGAGCTGTCTGTCTCGCCACCTAGTTCGGTGAGCGCGGCGGTGTCCATGCTGGTCAGGACAGTGACACCGAGAACTCAGGGTGCGGC
>JAPLUF010000383.1 GCA_026397755.1 Verrucomicrobiota bacterium | reverse complement strand
CGGAACGGAGCAGCCGGGCCACCAAAGGTGCCTCTCCGACCGCATCCAGGGGTTTTCTCTTTCGGGCCATGTCAGAGAGTCCCAAATCTCAAACCACCAAACAAGAAATTTTACCGATATATATGGTGATTTGGTATCACCCCTTCTTGGGAACGGTCTTGGAGGCCTTGGCCGGTTTGGCCGGTTTGGCTGGCTTGGGGCCACGACCTGGGAAGGTCAATTCGGCAACGCCGGATTTGTCCAACTCTCCGAGTCCTTTATCGACCATCCGAGTGTACTGCCCCAATGCGGCCTGAGCCAAAGGCACCTTCAACCGCACCTTCTTGGCAAGACTGACAGCGATCCCAGAATCCTTGGCAGCGTGGGCCGAACTGAAGAAGCAGGCGTGATCGCGCTTTTGCATGTCTTCGCCATCGGTCTCCAACACCCGAGAATTGGCTCCAGTCTGAGAGAACACTTCGCGGAGCATTCCCAAGTCTAACCCCAAGGCTGCCCCCAAGCCCAACCCTTCGGCGAGGCCTGCGGTGTTAATGTTCATCACCATGTTGACCAGTGCCTTGACCTGTGCGGCTGTTCCTGCGGCCCCAATGTAGCGCCGGGAAGCCGACAGCTTGGCCAATATAGGCTCAGCCCTTTGGCATGCGCTCTGTTGGCCTGCGGTCATCAAATACAACGTCCCTTGGCGAGCCTGAGTAATGCTGGAAGCCATGCAGGCTTCCACACTCTCAGCGCCCACTGCCTGAGATCTGGATTCCACCATCACATGAGTGGCTGGACTCACAGTCGCACAGTTGATGAACAATTTTCCTGCGGCCCCTTTGAGCAGGCTGTCTCCTTTCTGAGCAAACAGCGACTCCATCGAGTCATCGTCCGACACCACCGTGAGGATCACGTCGGCCAAGGCAGTCACCGCGGATAATCGCGAGGGAGCCTCGCACCCGAGTTCCTGGGCCAACGACCGGGCCTGCTTTCGGCGAAGGTCATAGACTGCGCTCACATGGAATCCCGACTCCTTCAGCCGTCGGGCCATATTGGCCCCCATGCGTCCCACTCCCACACAGGCGATTCGATTGCTCATAGTGATTGAATCTAAAAGTCTGCTCTACGTTGTCTCACCGCTCGGAACGAATGCCCGCTGTCGCCCCGGATGCACTGCCACGAGCCTTGGACAACTCCAAGAGGTCGATCACGATTCTTTCTGCTTCCCGAAGATTCACATCGGCTGCGACTCCATCTTGGTCGTCGTCCCCGTCCTCCTGACCTGCCTCCCGCAATCGGCGCCGCTCAGCGGTGGATTCCTTCGATGCGCCCGATTTTAGGGCGCGGGCATCACGGGCCGTTGCGGCTACAACAGGCTTGGCGACCTTGGGCTCTGGAAGCCCGGGTTGGGCTGCGTTCTTGAGGGTGATTTCGTAGGCGACGGGTTCCGTCTCATTTCGGCTCTTAATCTCAGCCTTGCGAACGGCAGCCCGGTTGCGATCGGTCTCCATTTCCTGCCGACGCTTCTTTTCGTTCAGCGAAATACTCCGATCGGCCAAGAGCTTCTTGTACCGCTCAATATCCTCGCCGATATAGGCGTAGTCTCGATCCTTGGCCAAGCGATCGATGGATCGACGCTGAAGTTCCGGCAGCGCCCGGGTCACCCGGTCCATCTTGTCGAAACGGACCGGCGAAATGGTGTTCCACGGCAGCGCATTGCTCAGCGCCGATTCACCGATGTCGGCAAAATTGTTAATGCTGGGTAGCACCACATCTGGAACCACACCCTTGAGTTGGGTCGAGGACCCCGACGGGCGGAAGAACTTGCTGATGGTCACCTTCACCTGTCCTGGCTTTCCGGTTCCGCGATAGAAAGGTTCCAATCCTTGAAGGTTCTGCACGGTGCCCTTGCCATGGGTTGAACTGTCGCCCACCACCACGGCTCGTCCGTAGTCCTGAAGGGCTCCGGCCAGAATCTCCGAAGCGGAGGCACTGAAGCGGCTGGTCAACACCACCAAGGGGCCGTCGTACAGCATGGATGAATCGTCATCCTCCAAAACCCGCTGCTGCCCGAGCGCGTTGACCACCTGAACGACCGGTCCGGTCTTGATGAACAACCCGGTCAAACTGACACATTCCTCGAGAGATCCACCTCCGTTACGCCGCAAATCTAAAACCACGCCATCGACACCCTCGGCCATGAGCTTGCGCAACAGCTTGGCGACGTCGGCGGTGGGGCTCTTCGTGGCACCGTTGCCACCGATGGCTCCACTGTAGAAAGCCGGGAGATCGATCACACCGATTCGGTTGGTCTTGCCTGCACCACTGGGCAACAGCACCAGCTTGGCCTTGGCCTCCTGATCCTCCAGCGGGATAGTATCCCGGACGATGGTGACCGTCTTACGGGTGCTGAGGTCGGATCCCGACGGGATATAGGTCAAAGTGACCTTAGACCCCTTCGGTCCGCGAATTTGCTCCACGACTTTCTGGAGCTTTTCATCAATCACATCGACCGGAGCCTGCTTGTCTTGGGCAACAGCCACGATCTTGTCACCGGACTTGAGGATCTTGCTCTTTTCAGCAGGGCTTCCCGGCTTAACCTCGGTGATGGTGGCGTACCCGTCTTCACTCGTGAGCACAGCGCCAATACCCACAAAAGACAGGGTCATGGACATGTTGAAGGCCTCCTCTTCACGAGGTCCAAAGTAGTTAGTATGCGGATCGTAGGAGTGGGCCAGCGCATCGAGGTACCACTGCAACACTTCCTTAGACTCGAACTGCTTCAAATTCCGCATCACCCGGTTATAACGGCGGTTCAGTGTCTTCACGATTTCGTCGTGGCGATCACCCTGAAGATTGCTCTCGAAGTAACTGCGCAAATCGGAGGGGCCTTTAAACTTTCCTGACTCGGCCATCTTGGCCACCACTACGGCACGGTTGGTGGAAAGGTTGGAGTGAAGGCGAATCTCTAATCCGGTCACGTAAAGTTCCGCCGTCTTCTTTCCACCCGACAAGATGGGCTTGGTGACCATCTTTGCCGGAGGCGTTGACGGCACTGAATTCGTGCCATTGCCAGCATCGGCCTCTGGCTCTGGCGCGGTGGTCATCTGAGTCCAGACATTCGTGGCAAGCGTCGCAAAATCGCGATTCAACTTTTCCGAAAGATACTCAAATCGCAGACGGTCGCGCCAAACCGATTGCAATTCCGTGAGGTCTTTGGGACGGGAGGAATCCTTGCGGTTCAGAAGCATCTTGGTATCGGCTTCAAAACTGAATTTATCGCTCTTCAGAGCCCCTTGAACCACCGCATATTGCTGGTCGATGTGCTGGAGATAACGGTTGAAGATCTCGAAGGCGGGCCGGGTATCCCCGCGCCGAAGCGTCAGATCATCCAACTGTTGGCGGTAGGCGCTAAACTCATCATAGTCGGCCTGGGTAAAATACATCCGTTGGGGATCCAAAGACTCCAGATACCGTTCAAAGAAACGCTCCGAAACGCGGTCATCGAATTCCCGACGCAGAAAGTGCGACCGTTCGATCATTCGGGCCGCCAATCGGGCGATTTCGCCGCTGGATTCCTCCGGTGCCAAGGTCTTCGGATCAGTAAACTTGGAGGGCAGCACCCCGGTATCCGACGTTGCTGCATGGGCGGCCGCTGACGGCACCTCTTTGTTTGTGCTGGTCGCAGGCCGCAATTCCTTGGCCAGCCCCACCCACTGCAGACAAAGGCTACCCAGAATTAACAACACCCGATGATTCATTGTGTTTAGTATGGTTTGAGATATCCAGTTTGCCAACCGAAGTTCCGGCAGCATCAGGACATCAGTTGAGAGCAAATCTCCCAACCGGACGTTCAAATATTTTCCGGGTCGGCAACCTTCATCGCCTCATCTCTGGGCGTGTGCTTCCAGACATAGCGGAACATCAGTACCCGCAAGGCCGCCGTCAGCGGAATGGCCAAAATGCCTCCCAAGAGTCCACCCAACAACGTGGTCCCCACCATGACCGCAATGATGATGCTCAAGGGATGCAATCCCACACGATCTCCCATGATTTTTGGGGAAATCACCAATCCTTCCAACGACTGAACCATGGCAAAAACTCCGATCACCTTGACCGGCAGGACCCAATCACCGGAACTAGCGAACCCGACCAATAACGCAGCCACGCAAGTTGTGATGGCCCCCAAGAACGGGATCATGGTGAGCACCGTTGCCATCAATCCGATGATGAAGGCGTAGGGTAGGCCAATAACCAAAAAACCGAAGGTGTAGAGAACTCCATCACACATCGCCACGAGCAATTGGCTTCGGAAAAATACGATCAGGTAGTTGTTGATGGATCGCAGGATGAACACCAACTCGTCCTTGAACTGCGAATTGCGCACGGGCAGGTAATCGGTCCATTCCCGCTCAATACCTCGTTTTTCGAGCAGGAAATAGAATGCATAGACCGGCACCAGAAACAGCCCGGCCAAGAGACCGAACCAACCACTCACCTTGCCCAACTGTGTCAAAAACCACACCCCACTGGCTGGCAAGAGGTTCATCAACCACGTGGAGGCTTCCTTGAGGGAGGCTCGTGTTTCCAGGTCCATTGGGACGGGTCCTGCGCCTGCATTGGCCCCCACCGGATCGGCCGGAGTCACAGCCGGACCCGACTTCGCCCGCAACTCCAGGATTTTTCGGACCACAACCGGCGGATTGGTGGCCCAGGATTCCATCTGATGCTGAAACTTCTGGCTGTAATCTG
>JAPLUF010000024.1 GCA_026397755.1 Verrucomicrobiota bacterium | reverse complement strand
TCGGAACGGAGCAGCCGGGCCACCAAAGGTGCCTCTCCGACCGCATCCAGGGGTTTTCTCTTTCGGGCCATGTCAGAGAGTCCCAAATCTCAAACCACCAAACAAGAAATTTTACCGATATATATGGTGATTTGGTATTAGAGTTTTCCACCAATGCCGTTCTGGCCCGACGCACGAAGTGTGTTCCAGATCGTCCATCGATGGGTGGGTCTAGCGGGGGATCGGAACCTTATCTCCTTACCATGAAACATTCGATGAACCCCCAGGGTCTCTTGGCAGCAGCTGTGGCAGCGGCGTTGCTCCAGACATCCCTAACCACGCAGGCAGGTCTCTTCAAGATCGACTTCGGTTCTCTGGAAAATGAACGAGCACCCGTCGATGTGGAAAACAATCCACTCAACGATGCCAATGGCATTCCAATAGGTCCACAGCCCGTCCTGCTCGATTGGAACGTCATCCCCACTTGGACCTTTGGGGATCCTAATGCCAACGTCACTCCCGGTTCCGCGAGCGTTCCAGGCGTTGCCAGCGCCGATGGAAACTCGGTCACCTGGAAACTGAAGGACGTTTCAGTGACTCCTAACAACAACGTCACGCTGACGATGTTGGACAATAGAACACTCGCCGAAAAACTCTCGTCGGACGCTCCGCCTTACATGCTGGGCCAGACCGCCAACAATCCCACCAAGGAAGGCCGGGACGTGATGTATGACGGCGTCCGAGTTCCCGGTATCGTCAAAGACGATTACCTGTACCGGAATCCGGATGCCGACGGCTCCGAGACGTTGATGCGTATCGCCAACCTCGACCCCGGAACCTACAATGTCACGGTGTTCGAAGGTCGCACTACCGACGGCAAGCGAACCGGCAAGGTCTGGGTAGATGACATCAAGGGTTTGAAGGAACCGGCCAGCGAGAACACAGGCAACTACGCGGGTAAGAACGACGCTGGAGAAGTGCTCCTCGACGGCCAACCTCGGACCGTCACCGTGAAGGTGAATGCCGGTGAATATCTTTGGTTCGCCGAGATGGAGGACAACTCCGGCGGCATCAGCGGCATGGTCATTCGTTCCGTGATCGATCCGGCAGACTCGAAGGGGTTGTTTAAGCTCGATTTCGGCGAACTGGAAAACGAACGGGTAACCAAGATCACCACCGCGAACAAAGACCAAGCCGGCGAAGATGCTTCCGCCCCGCCTCCTTTGACCGATTGGAACGTGATCCCCACGTGGACCTTCGCGGATCCGAATGCGAACGTGACCGCCGGATCGGCCAGCATCAAAGGCACGGCCAATGCTGACGCCACGGCAGTTACTTGGAACCTCACCGACTTCTCCAAAGACGCTAACAAGAACGTCACGGTGACGATGCTCAACAACGTGGCCCAGAACGACGCCAACTCGTTCCCTCCGGCCCTGGGTCAAACCCCCAACAATCCCACCAAGGAAGGGATCGCGGTCATGTACGATGGCATCCTCGTTCCCTCCTCGGTGAAAGATGACTACCTGTACCGCAATCCGGACACGGCCGGAAGCGAGACCCTCATGCGTTTCGCGGGCCTAAACCCGGGTAAATACAAGGTGACGGTCTTTGAGGGACGCACCACGGACGCCGCACGAACGGGCAAGGTTTGGGTGGACGACATCAAAGGTTTGAAAGAACCAGCGGACCAAAACACCGGGAACTATTCCGGCAAGAACGACGCTGGAGAAGTGCTGCCCTTGGGACAGCCAAGGTCGGTGGTTGTAGACCTCAAGGCCGGTGAATACCTGTGGTTCGCCGAGATGGAAGACAACTCCGGCGGCATCAGCGGCATGATTATCCGAGGTGTTCCGGCGGCCCCCTCGGCCGTCTCTCTGCTGAGCTCTGCGGCCCTCGGTAGCGCCTTCTCGGCGGTGACCGGAGCGAGCGTCGATGCAGCAGCCAAGACCATCACCATCCCGGCTCCGACGAGTTCGTCCTTCTACCGCCTCAGCGGCGCGGCGAAGGTCAGCATCTCGACCAGCGGCGCCAATTTGGTGTTCAAATACGAATGACGCGCAGGAACGCACCGCGTTCCTTTCTCTGAGTTCCGACAAGGGTCTCGGGTTATCCCGAGGCCCTTTTTGATTGTCGATTTATTCGTCACCGCCACCGCCACCGTTGCCACGTTTTTCCCAACGCCGCGGGGCCCGTTCGGGCAGGGAGTTGTCCACCTTAACCTGGTAGGATTCAGAGCCGAAAAGACCGGTGATCGCAGCTTCGAACTCTCGGGACGGGGTGACTTGGTAGCGGTCGTTCGGCTCGATCCAAACCGACTCTCCACCCGGCATGCGAATGCAAAGGTACAACACCACCGAGCCGGAGTGGGCCTCGATCAAGGCCTTGAGATCCGCAAGCCGCGTGTCACCCAGTTGGTCCGACCGGAGGCGCAGTTGGACCCGCTTAGTAAACTTCTTGGGAGCAGCGTCGAGCGGCAGAATCTCCTGCGGGAAAAGCTTGGGCCGTTCCTCGCCAGTGCTGACCTCCGCAGTCACCAGCAACGCCTGATTCACCACGTAAAGGTCGGCATAGCGGTCATACGATTCATTCATGGCCAGCGCGGTGACCGTGCCGGTCCTATCCTCAAGTGTGACCATCGCGTAGGGCTTGCCTGTCTTTTTTGAAACCCCTTTCTGGACGGCGGAGACCAGTCCCCCGATCCGGATCATCGACCGATTCGGCAATGCCGCCAGCTCCTCAATAGTATGCGTGGTATGCCGAGAGAGTAGCTTCTCGTAAGGACCCAGCGGATGCCCGCTGACATAGAAACCCACCAGTTCCTTTTCGTCAGCCAGCTTCTGGGCCACCGGCCAGTCTTCTTGGACCACGGGGTGTTCCACCCGTTGCCGGGCAGCCGGTGCAGCCTCGAACGTGTCGAAAAAGGAAACCTGACCCCGAGATTTGTCCGACGCGTTGGCCGTGGCGCGGGCCATCGAACCATCGATCTGGTGGAACACGGTGGCGCGATTGGGCCCGACGGAATCGCAGGCACCGGCCTTGATGAGGGACTCGAGGGCTTTGCGGTTAATGGCCTTGGTTTCCACCCGGCCACACAGGTCTTCGAGGTTTATGAAAGTACCTCCCAGAGAACGGGCCGCCAGCAACGCTTCGACGGCGGCCTCACCGACTCCCTTGATGGCCGCCAACCCGAAGCGGATGACCCGCCGTCCTCCCTCGGCCGCGGCGGGGGCGAAGTGAAGGCCCGAGGCATTGACATCCGGACCCAGGGTCTCGATGCCCAAGGTCTTGGCCTCTGCGATATACTGACTCAACTTGGCGGTGTCGCCCTGATCGTTGGTCATCATGGCGCTGAGGAACTCCACCGGGTAGTTCGTCTTCAGCCAAGCCGTCTGATAGGCCACGACGGCATAGGCTGCCGCGTGTGATTTATTGAAACCGTAGCCCGCGAATTTCTCCAACAAGTCGAAGACCTCGTTGGCCTTGGGGGCCGGGATGCCGTTGGTATCCGCGCAACCCTTCACGAAGGTCTCGCGCTGCAAGACCATCTCCTCGAGCTTCTTTTTGCCCATGGCCCGACGGAGCAAATCGGCTCCCCCGAGGGTGTAGCCGGCCAGGATCTGCGTCGCCTGCATGACCTGCTCCTGATAGATCAGGATCCCATAGGTTTCGCGGGCGATGGGCTCCAGCAGGGGATGGGGATAGACGATCTCCTGTTCACCGTGGCGTCGCTTAATGAAATCTGGGATCAGGTCCATCGGACCCGGCCGGTAGAGCGAGATGAGTGCGGTGATGTGCTCGATCGAGTCAATTTTGAACTTTTTGCACAGGTCGCGCATGCCCCCGGACTCCAACTGGAACACCCCCAGGGTCTGGGCGTTGTTCAGCAAGTCGTAGGTCTTGGTGTCGTCGAGCGGCAGGTTGTCGAGATCGAGCTGGAGACCGGTGGACTTCCGAACCATCTCAGCGGTGTTGCGAATGACCGTCAGGGTCTTGAGACCCAAAAAGTCCATCTTGAGAAGTCCCAGGTCGCCAACCGGCCCCATGGCATACTGGGTGACGATATCGCCCTCGTCGTCCTGCTTGAGCGGCAGGAGGTTCACCAACGGCTGGGCCCCAATCACCACGCCGGCGGCATGAACGCCAACGCTGCGGGTCTGGTCCTCCAGGAGGAGAGCCGTGTCGATGAGTTCGCGGGTCACCTCTTCCTCGTCGTAGGCCTGCTTAAACTCGGCGTTCTTCTGGAGCGCGTCCTTCAGGCCCCACTTCACGTCGGTGATCATCTTGGCCAGTCGGTCAGCATCACCCACCGCCAATCCCATGATGCGACCCACATCGCGAATGACCGACTTCGCGCCCATGGTGCCGAAGGTGATAATTTGAGCGACGGCATCCCGGCCGTACTTGTCCCGGACGTAGCGGATTACCTCAGCGCGGCGGTCGTCGGCAAAGTCGATGTCAATGTCGGGCGGGCTGACACGTTCAGGATTGAGGAATCGCTCGAAGAGCAGCCCATAGCGCAGCGGGTCGACGTTCCCGATCTCCAGCAGGTAGGTGACCATGGAGCCGGCGGCCGATCCGCGCGCCACGCAGGCGATACCGTGGTCGCGGCCCCAACGAACAAAGTCACCGACGATCAAGAAATACGAAACATAGCCGGTCTTCTCGATGACCCCGAGTTCCAGCTCCAGGCGATCGATAATTTTGCGCACAGCCGCTTCGACTAAGACCGGAGCCGGCGGGGCCTGTAGGACCGATGAAACCTCTGGGGTCGAACTGATCGGGCTAGCGGTTGCATCAACCTCCGGGGTCAGCGGCGGCGGAAAGAGGAACACCAACCGTTCCGGGTGGGTCACGGCCTCGACCACGATGGTCGAGCCGTCGACATGGGCCTGAATGGAATAGCGGAGGCGCAGGCCGTCGCAGAGGAGCTTGCGCAAGTATCCCTCACGGGTCCACGTCTCGGGCGGCTGGAACACCGGATAATGCTCCGCACCCTTGCCGTAGCGGATCTCCAAATTGCATTTCTCGGCCACCTCTACGGTGTTGAGGACCGCTTCAGGCACCTCGGTGAAGAGGTGCTTCATTTCTTGAGCCGACCGCAGGAAGAACTGCTCCTGCTGGTAGCGCATCCGCTTGGCGTCGCTCAACTGCGACTGGGTGCCGATGCAAATGAGACAGTCGTGCGCCCGCGAGTGGTCCTTCTGAACATAGTGAACGTCGTTGGTCGCGACGCACTTGAGCCCGAACTCTTTGGCCCAGGGAATGAGCTGTCGGTTGACCTTGGCCTGTTCCGGAATGCCGTGATTCTGGAGCTCTAGGTAGAAGTTTCCCGGCCCGAAGGTCTGCTTGAAGAAATCGATCGTGTTCCGGGCGCGCTTGAGATCGTCCTTGAGGATGGCCTCCGGAATCTCACTGGCCAGACAACCGCTCAAGCCGATCAGGCCTTGTCCGTGCGCGGCTAGGATCTCCTTGTCGATGCGGGGCTTGTAATAATACCCCTCCAAATGGGCGGAGGTGACCAGCTTGATCAGGTTCTTGTAACCGATCTCATCGCGGGCCAGCAGCACCAGGTGGTGATAGACATCGCGCATTCCCCCAGAGCCTTGTTTCTTCTCCAGGCGCGATCCGGGCGCGATATACACCTCGCAACCGAGGATGGGTTTGATGCCAGCCTTCTTGGCTGCCGAGTAGAACTCGATCGCCCCGAACATATTGCCATGATCGGTCATGGCGACAGCGGGGAAGTCTAACTCCTTCGCCCGGGCCATCAACCGGTCGAGGCGGCAGGCAGCGTCGAGCAGGGAGAACTCGGTGTGAAGGTGCAGGTGGGCGAAGTCGGCGGGCATCGCGCTGGCAACTATGCGAACCAATCGCTCCGGCAACAAGCACCCGGGCGTGTCGTCTCAGTCGCAGCAATTCCCTCGCAGAAACCGACCACCGCTAGAAACGCCTCGGGGAAAGGTCCGATGCTCGGCCTTGGCTCGATCAGATAGAGAGTTTTTTGGCCGAAAAACTCAATTTTCAACCATCGATGGGCGTGGGCCGGGGCGCCTTCTGAGATTCAGCAAACTCCAAACCCGCAGCCGCAGAACTCGGGTCAGCGGCGGACATTGCGATTGCCCGGCGAGCGGCCGAACTGATGGATCCAAAATCCGTGCAGGAACTGACGGAGACTCCGAACGGTCTCCTGAGGGACTTCGAGTGCCGCCAGTTCGCTCCAGTTCGCTTCCAACAACGTTTCCATCAGAGCACGGACTTCCGGGGACAACCCTTCGGGATCGGGCTGAAGACCCTGGATGGCCAAAAAGCGCAAATCCCATGCGAACTGCGCCCGAGCCATCGGGCCCTGAATCTCCAGGAATGCCAGAAATTCGAGGAAGAGCCGGTGCGCCTCAGGTTGGGGTGTTTCCGTTTCCGTGACCTGCTCCAGCGTGGCCACCGCATGGGCGATCAACTCTAGGGAGACGAGCTCCCGTCTCAGGGAGCCATGGGTGTTCCGGACAACGACTTCGCTCAAGGAATGGAGATCGCCCTTGGGGTTGCGGCGGAAGGAGAACTCGGTCTCAAAGCACCAGTCGAGCTTACCGCGAAAGACCGACTTCGGCCCGCGGGCTCCCTTGGCCACGGTGGCCAGACGGCCGTGTTCGGGAGTCAGCCAGTGAACGATCAGGCTGGTGTCGCCGAGGGGACGCAGGCGAATGACGATGCCTTCGGATCGTTGGGCGATCATGGGGCGCTCGTCGCCCGACGTCGGGAGGACGATCGAACCGGGGTGGCCAGTGGCCTCTCCAGCTCGTGGTGACGGCAGCCCACCCAGCGGACCCAACGGTTTTCCTCGCGCTTCATAGAACGCCGCAATACCGGCTCCAAGTCATCGTATCCGCGAAGGTGCAAGAGGCCGTGGATGACGTATCGAACCACTTCCTCAGTCCAGGTGGTTCGGAAGGCCTGGGCCTGATCGACGGCGTCGGCGACCGAAATAAAGCACTCGCCATACAGGCGTTCGGGCCTCGAGCCATGATCGAAGGTAATGACATCGGTAGACCCTTCATGCTGGAGAAATCGCCAGTTCACCCGGGCCATTTCTCGCGGGGAGACAAAATAAAATCCTACCTCGGCCTCCAAGCCCATGGCCTCCAGGAGGTCCAAGGTGATCTGGCGAAGGACTCTCACCCGCAACGGACGGTCCTTCTGACGATTGCGCAGGAGGATCACCCTCGCCGCCCCGGGGACCGTCGAAACGGAAAAACACGGGGAAGCCGGGGAACTCGCGGCTGCGGAATCACTCACAGCAAATCAATACCCAAGCTTGGCGAGTTCGCGCTCCAAGCTGACCTGAAACGCCATCAAGTCGGGCTGGGAAGGGCGATAGCCCTTCTCGTCGGCAACCAGGCCGGGGCGACCCTGCGTGTCAATGAGCCACGCCGCACCCTGACCATCGGAGAACCGAACCCGGCCACTGACCATGGCGTTGGGGCGAGTCACGGCATCCACGGTCACCTGGACATCGCCGCCTCCCAGATTTCCCTCGGGCGGCACCACCTCATCGGGCTCGACGGTGCCCACGGTGGGAACCGACGCTGCGGGAACAGCGGGAACAGCGGGGGCGGCCGGAGGAGCCGGCGGCTCCGGATCCTTCGGAATCACTTTCAGGTCATCGATCAGGAAGCGCGCCTCCATGTACGTCAGTTTGAAGGCGAAGTCGGTTTCGAGCCGGCGCTGGAAATCGGAGATCTTCATACCCTCGGCGATCCACTGGCGGGCGGTTGCTTGTTGCTCGGTTGTTAAAGTGGCCATCACGTAAAAAGATCTTAGAGGTTGGAGGGCGGCAGGTCAGTCGCGGAAGTTCACAAAATTGAGGGCTACCGGAAAATCGTGACCCCGGCAGGCGGTCATCACGGCCTGCAAATCATCTCTGTTTTTTCCGGCGACCCGCAGCTCATCGCCCTGAATGGACGCGGTCACCTTAAGACCCAGCCCGCGGATAAAACTGCTAATCTCCTTGGCGGCGACACTTTCGATGCCCTGCTTGATCTTGATGGACTGACGCGCATGGCCCAGGGGCGACAACTCGGCCTCGCCGGCGTCAATGTTTTTGGCGGAGATACTCCGTTTGGCCAACTTGAGCATCACGATCTCAACCAAGGCCGTCATCTTGAAGGCATCGGGAGCCCGCATCTTGATCTCGCTCTTCTCCAAAACGATCTCTGCACCGGACCCCTTGAAATCGAAGCGGGTCAGCAATTCCTTCTGAGCTTGGCTGATGGCGTTTTCCACCTCCATCGAACTGACCTTAGAGACGATGTCGAAACTTGGCATGGTCGGATGCTAGACGATGCACCTGCGCCTGCAACGCGGCAACGAGGGCTTTTGTTGGGTTTTCTCGCGCGGATTTAGCCGATGCTCTCTCCGTCCGGGCTTGGCCCCCAAGGTTTTTCTGATGTCACCCGCGCGGGGTCCGACGGTAAGCTGGGTCCATGGAGACAGCGCCACCGCCCACGGGCCCCGTTCAGGCCAACCCACCGGCCTCGGCCCCGCTGGTCCCCGGTACGCTGTACCTAGTGGCCACACCCATTGGAAACCTAGAGGACATCACCCTACGGGCCCTGCGGGTGCTTCGGGAGTGCTCGGTGATCGCCGCCGAAGACACCCGGCACACCGGCCAATTGCTAACCCATTTCGGGCTTCGAAAGCAGATGATCAGCTATTTCCGTTTCAATGAGGCCCGACGCGGTACGGAAATCCTCGACCGGTTGCGCTGTGGCGAAACCGTAGCCCTGGTGACCGACGCCGGATCCCCCGGAATTAGCGATCCGGGAGAACGCATCGTTGCCGAGGTTCTGGCCTCAGGGCTTCGGGTAGAGTCCATTCCCGGGGCCTGCGCGCTGGTGGCTGGCCTGACAGCCAGCGGACTGCAAACCGAATCCTTCCACTTCGCAGGCTTCCTGCCTCACAAATCTGGGCAACGGGCCCGGCGTCTGACCGAACTGGGGGCCATCCCCGGGACCCTGGTCCTCTACGAATCGCCCTTCCGCGTGGAACGCTTATTGGGGGAACTCCAGCGGATCCTGCCGGGGCGTCGGGTGGTGCTGGCCCGCGAGTTGACCAAGAAGTTCGAGGAGTGGCTGCGCGGCACTCCTGAGGAATTGCTCGCCGAGTGGAGCCGTCGCCCGCGCAAGGGGGAGTTTGTAGTGATGATCGGAGCCGCCGGCGACACGGGCGGCAAAGCGGGTCTTCCCCAAGCCAGCATTTACGTTTCGGATGAAACCGACCCCGAAACTGAAACCGAAACTGATCCCGAAACGGATTCTGAAGTAGATTCGCCAGAACGATTCCTTTGAGTCGTTCTGGATTAGTCCGTCAGCTTGAGGCGCTGGCGGACTAACACCGCCGCACCGGTAATTCCGGCCGCGTCGCCCAGCTTGCTGGCAAGGATCTCAACATCCTTGAGTGTGCCAGGCATGGCGTAATTGCGGGCTGTCTCGAGGATAATCGGCATCAGGTCGTCCTCTAGGGCATCCATCACACCGCCGCCCAAGACCACCGTTTGCGGACTCAGAATATTCACAAGGTTGGCCACGGCGATGCCCGTATGTTTGGCCGCTTCCTGGAGCACCTTGGCCGCCAACTTGTCTCCTTTGCGGAGAGCCTTGCGCAAGTCGCCGCTCTTGAGATCGACGATGCTCTCGCCTTCTTTGAGCGACTCGGTCAGCAAGGTCTTTTCGCCTTCCTTCACCCGTCGGGCTAATTCACGGAAAATGGAGGTCCGACTGGCCAAGGCCTCAAAGCAGCCACTGTTGCCACAACTGCATTTGGGACCGCCCACTTGGATGACCATGTGCCCCACCTCACCCGCCGTGCGGTTGAAACCCGAATAAAGTTGGCCATCCAAGATGAGGCCGCCGCCGATACCGGTGCCTAAGAAAATACCCAGTAAACTGCGGGACTTGCCCTTCATCTCAACCTCATGAATACCCAACGTGCAGACGTTGCAGTCGTTCTCAACAAACACGGGGACACCCAAGTGTTTTTCTAAGGCCTTTTGCAGGGGCGCGTTCTTCCACTGGAGGTTCGGCGCGAAGATCACCTCGCCGGATTCAGGGTTGATGGCCCCAGGGGCTCCGATCCCGACCCCGCGAACCTGCTTGAGCGAAAGATCGGCCTCGTCCACCGCATCCCGGACACACCGAGCAACGCGCTCCACCACGGAATCAAACCCCCGCGAGGCCTTGGTGCTCAATTTGACCGTCTGGAGCAACCGGAGCTGGGGGGTAAATATTCCAGCCAAGATCTTGGTCCCTCCCAGATCCACCCCGACGATGACATCCTGCTTGATGGTTTCGGTCATGCGTTTCCAAAGACTATCAGGCTGGCAACCCCGGCCTTGGAGCAAGGAAAACATGGTTACATTCTACCCTGCAGAGGCGCGGTTTCCGGCGCCACCTGAGTCCGGCCAGCGCTCCACGGCCTCTTTTTAGCGAACGCTAC
>JAPLUF010000216.1 GCA_026397755.1 Verrucomicrobiota bacterium | reverse complement strand
GCCATGTCAGAGAGTCCCAAATCTCAAACCACCAAACAAGAAATTTTACCGATATATATGGTGATTTGGTATTAATGACCTGATGCCGTTGGAGGTCGGTCAAGTAGAGCACCTCTCGTCCGCCCTCGGTCACCAGCGAGAGGCCGTGTGCTCCGGGAAATTGCGTGCCCCACTTGTGCACTAGCCGCCCTTTCCGGTCGTACACGATGACGTTGTTCTTCGTCTCGTTGGTAAAGAGGAGGATGTGCCCCTCACGGTCGACGACGAGCCCATGGCAGTCATTGACCGGCGTCTCCGCACCCAGATCCCCCCATCCGGGAACCACCCGGTAGCGGAAACGCCCGTGACCTAGAACGGGGGCCTCGGCGGCTAAAATGTTGGGGAACCCTAAGGATGCAATTGAGGCGATCGAGGTGCCGGTGGCCGCGCTCAATCCGGACCGGAGAAAAGAACGTCGGGAGTGTCGGATCATGGTGAGTGTACAAAGGTTGTTTGAGGGACAGGCTGGTGAGTGGATCCGAGGTGGTTTCTAGAAAATAGGCGGCCTAGCAAATGGGGGTAGGTTAGAAACCGTTCGGCTTTAGCGCATTCCCACTCGCGTTGGGCTGCCGCGGGTCTTGAAGGTGACGGTGACTTTCGGGGCCGTGTCGCCCTGAAATTCGCAGTCGAAGGTCACCGGATTGGTGCCGGCCTGAACCATCGGCAGTGCCGTCTTCAGTGGGAACGATTGCACCGAACTGCCCTTGGCGTCGTAGATGCGCACGATGGCGTCGCTTTCGATGAGCAGTGATTGACCGGCTTGAATCTCCACCGGAATGGTCACTGTGGCCGAGCGGTTGATTTCGAAGGTGGGGTTGCGGATGGATCCAGCCTTCCCGGAAACCCGCAGCTTGAGCTGGAGGCTCTGGCGGGTGTCTGGATTTTGTAGGTCCCAGGCGGCCGAGGTCGGCTCACCGGGTTGGCGGACGAGTTGCTCGTGCTGAAAATCGGTCGAGTCGTGGAAGGGAAATAAGTCCCAGCCGCCTCCGGTAACGGTCTCCAAGTGGAACTCCCGCTTGGGATTGCGTAGTGCCTCGCGCTGCTCAGGTGTGAACACGCCCGCTCGCCGGGCTTTTTCCCATTCTCGCAAGGCGTCGAGAATCGGGCCGCTCTCCGCGTTCTTGCGCAGGGCCTCGAGGGAGGTGGCCAAAGCGAACCCCGAATCGAAACCGGCGGAACGGGCCAGCATCCACTCCATGTCCGAGAGGCAGGTGGCGGTTCGCAGCAAGTACCAACCGAGCATCTTGGGGATGAAGTTGCGCTCGCAGAAGGCCTGATTGTTAATGCGGTACTCCTGCATGCTGTCGCGAAAACCGCCGTACCAGGGCTCACCCCAATTGCAGTAGCTGTTGATGTGCCAGTAGAAGTGCGACAAGGGCGGGCTCGTACCGTTGATCACCGTGTGGTCGAGGTGGTCGTAGAATTCCTTAGCGAAGACTTCATTGCCATACGTGCCCTCACCGGGTGCCAAGCAGCCTTCGTGGCCGTCGAAATCCATGTGGCTCAAGCCCGAGGCGTTGAACACCCGGGCCAAGTTTCGGGCGATTTCCCGCTGAAGCTCGAGGTTCGGAAAGAACACTTTGTAGGAGTGGTCCATGAGTTTGCCAGCCGAGGCTCCCCGTGGGTGCTCGCTGGCTGTGGTGCCATAGGCTCCGCGCTGGCAGTCCAGCAGCTTCCAAGGCGCGTTGGTAGAGACCGATCCGTACCGGACCAATTCCTTGCCGATCACCACGGTTTGCAACTCGTTGCCCAAGCGGTTGGTGAAGTATTCAGGCGAGGCGACCGGGATCGTAGAGGTTGTGGCATCGACCGCTTCAGTCAACGTGCTCTCACCGGTTTTGGCCAGGCGCGCGTCGGGCTCTGGAGTGATGTAGGGGTCTTGAGTCTGGATGAAGTTTGACAGCGTGTGGGCTCCAAGTCGAACCCCCGACGCCTTGGCTTTGTCTGCGCAGGCCTTGAGTCCAGCAATGCCTCCGGGAAAGAACTTTGGATTGGGTTCGAAGTGTCCCCAGCTCTTGAAGGCGTTCTCATGGTACAAGCTCATGAGATTGGCCTGCTTCACGTAGCCCAACATCTCGTCGATGGTGGATTCGGAAAAATTGGCGATGAGGTACGAGCGCCCGCGTTCTGGAGACATCTTGGCCCAGACTCCCTCGATGAGCGGATGCGGCAGGCCCTCGGCCACCTCGATCTTACCGAGTGTTTCGAGAGCTTGCGGCTCAGGGCATCCGAAGAGTGCAATCTTAGATCCGATGACCGTTTCGCCGGGGATGGCGGGCACGGGCATATTGGGGGCCCGCTTGCTCCACACGGCAATGGATCGCGGCTTCGATCGATCCATGGAATAGGCCTGCAAGACGCTCCCGAAATCGGTTGGCCGGGCGCCATACGGACGGTCGGCGCTGCCTTCGTCGTTGTCTGGGTACCCGCCGAGCGTCTTGATGTTGAGGGCCTGTAACCCGAGGGCGAAGGTATCATCCCGAACCACGCCGACGACTTCTCCCACCGTCTTTCGTATGCTCGTCGGATACGGGCCCCACACGGCCAGATCGGCGCTGCCCGCCGGGGAGATTTCGATGAGTTCGAAGGTGATGTGGCTGGTTTTCGAAATCACCCGAAGGTTGGCCGAAAGACCCGACTTGCCGAATCGAAGCGTCAACCGATGGGCTGTGGCATCCCACGTCGCGCCCTCCGGAGCGTGCAAGGTTCCGCCGGACCGGAGGCTCAAGAGCGGGGCGGGTTGGTTCTTGGCCAAATAATCCATCCCGTCGGACCGGCGCGAAAACGCCATGAGTGACCCATTGGATCCGATGCTCAGCGTCACTGACTCTGTCTGCAGTTGAACGAGCGGCGAGCGTGTCGTGGCGTCGTCCGCTGAGACGGCCGGTGAGCCCATGAGCAGCAGTGCCAGCAGTTGAATCCACAGAGCTGCGGCAAAATCTCTCCGATGCGAGTGGGCGGTCTTGGGAAGCATTCACCGCATCAAAACCCAAGCCCTGAAAGAACGCAGGACAAAATGACTTCAGACAATCGGGTGACCGGCCTGTCTATGCAGTCCGAGGAGCCTATCCCTAGTCCGAGGAGCCTGTCCCTCGTCCGAGGAGCCTATCCCTAGTCCGAGGAGCCTGTCCCTAGTCCGAGAGCCTGTCCCTGTCTCTGAGGGCTCTTTGTTGGGTATTTTGGTAGTCAAACCCGCAGGAAAATGCGGCGTTGGTAGAGGTAACGCAGGAAGGCGAAGCCGAACCCGAGGGTGGTGAGGGCCATCACCAGTTCCTGATAGGGGCCGAAAGCCGCACCGATGGGTCCGCCGAAAAACAGTTTGGCCATGGCTTCGAAGTCGATGAAGTGCCCGCCAAAATAGAGGGTGATGGGATTGACACCGATCCACACGAGCGGCGTCGCCCATTTCTGGAACTTCCAGACATCGATCACCTGGTAGAATGCGGCCAACAACAAGTAGCTGTATCCGCCGGCCACCAGCACGAACGACGAGGTCCAAATCTTTTTGATGACCGGGAAATTCAGGTGCCAAAGCCAGCCGACGGCGAGGCAACCCAGCCCGAGGATTACCAACCGTGCCACCCGTTTCCGATCGGTGAGGGCGGGGTTCTGGAGAATGAGGCCCGCGAAGACACCCAAGAGACAACTGGCGATGGCCGGCAGCGTGCTCAGCAATCCCTCCGGATCGTGATCCCCATCATGCTTGCGCAGGGGTAGGAATTGTTGATCGACGTAATTGGCCAAATTGGCTCCCTCGGCAAAGTTGCCGGTACCATGCCCCGGCACCGGAATCCACGACAGCATCGCCCAATAGCCCAATAGCAAACCAGCGCAGGCACCGATGAGCGCCTTGGGCTTGAGATAACAAAATAGAAGGCCTGAAAAGAGGTAGCACAGGGCGATGCGTTGGAGGACGCCGAGCAGACGAATCTTTTCAAACGGCGTGGAAAATCCGCCGTAATACAGGATTCCGATGAAGTAGAGCAGGGCGGAGCGTTTGAGAATTCGGACCGCGGCGGTTCGCCGGTCGGTTTGCTGCAAGGTTTTCCCGATCGAAAACACCAAAGAAACACCAGCGATGAAGACGAACAGGGGGAAGATCAAGTCCTCGAAATGGAATCCCGCCCAGGCTTTGTGGTGCAGTTGCTCGGCGATGAGCCCCAAGACGCCGCCGCTGGAAAACTTCTGAAGCCCGCGGATCAACTCCTCGGCTCCGACGATCCAGAACATGTCGAAGCCACGCAGGGCATCGAGAGACATGAGCCGGGGTTGGGCGGTTTGGCTGAGTGGTAGGGGCGGGGAAGAGGGAGTCATCGAATGAAGGGACGGTTGAAGGGAGGGTTGAAGGGGGATCGCAGTTTGTCACAAGGGCTTCCCGCCCCAGCGCCACTTCGGGGGTTCCCCCTTCCAGTAGCAAATTCCAATGAAGACCGCCGATAGAACTCCGGTGATGGCTCCGAAGAGGATTGGGTGTTCGGGCAGAACCCAGGCAGTACTGCCGGCCATGGCGGCCACATAGGTCAGGAGGCAAACCCATCCTTGCCAGCGCGCCGGCAGTCCCCAACCCCAACCATACGACTTCGCATAAAACCAAGCGGTCTCTCGGGGGAGTGGCATGGCAAATCGTCAGGTGATTTTGCAGGGGATCCACGCGTCCTCATTGTGGCGGTAGACCGCACACAATCGGTGGTAACCATCGGCCACGATCACCGAATCCCGGATGCGGGATCGCACCAGCAGCAGTGGCGACAACGAAACCTCGTTCTGGATCTTATCATCGTTCTTGGAGACATGGCTGTTGCTCACTCCGAGCAGTGAAAGCCCAGAAGCCCGGAAGATGTCCTTCGCCTTGAAGGAAACCATGTCTGCCGCTCGAAGTTGATCCACCAAGCGATTGGCATCTGGGTCGGGATAGAGCAGTCGCAGGTAAGATTGGGCCGCGGGGTAGTTGTGCTCCTCCGGTTCATCGAACCATTGCACTTTTTTTGGTTTGCTCATGGATGGTTCGCCTGCGCGGATCGACATGAGAGCTATTTCAGGTCTGCAAGCCACTCATCCCGCGTCGTGATCGTGTGATCACTGACAGTGAGTTACCCAAGGCCGACGAGCAAGCAGGGGCGATTTCAGTGAACCGACGGACGGCGGTTAGTTGGCCGGCAGCTTCGTGGAAGATGGTGCCGACCATTCTCCCGTGTAGAGGGTTGACCAGCCGCTTTTTGAGATAAGTTGAACCATGGGTGAGGCGAGTCTCAGGCGGAGGTTGCGGGTTCCGTCCACGATTTCGATGTACTGAGGGGTCCTAGCCATTTCTATGAAATTCCAGACCGGTTTGCCGTTTTCAAACTCAGTCCAATTTCCGTTGGTCTGGTGTTCGAAGGAGCCCTTGGCATGACGCCAAATTTGTGGATCCCGGGGAAGGTTGGGGAGGGGGCGCAAGGCGGTCAGGTAGTCACTCCAGAGATCGTTGAGTCCGCGGCCGGTTCGTTCGGAGAAGAGGGTTTCTTGGTACTCCCCGAGGCGGAGGGCGGTGTTTAATTGACGGACGATTCCCGGTGCACGATCGCACTCGAGCCAAAACAAGAACCCCGCCGTGACCTTGTAAGAATCGAGATACCCCTGCGGCTTTTCCGGTCGGGGGAACTCGGACAAGGGCAGAGCTTCATAAATGGCGTAGCGCAAATAATCAGCGATGCCTTCAGTCAACCATCCCACTTTGTTCGGGGGATAAGCTTGGACGACATGAACCAGTTCGTGGATGACGGCGCCGCGACTGTCGTCCGGGTGCTGGCTAATCCAGTTGGCCGAAATTTGAATGCTGGACCCGGAGGCCGCGGCCACCCCTTTGAAGTCGGGGTTCACGCGGATGGAGACATTGGGCAATGGATGGTCCTGGGTAGTAGCCAATAAGTTGCCCAATCGGGGGTACCATTCCCGGGCGATGGTTTCCGTAGAATCCGCCCAGGCTTTCAAGGCTGGGGCTCTCGAGGTGTCGATTCGCACGGTGGCGGCATGGGCGGTAACGAGGGTCCATGCCCCAACCATCGACGTCTGCCAAAGGGTCCTCAGAATTGCTTTCCAGCCCGCTCGGTTCATGCGGTATGGGTAAGCCTGGCACGTTCCTGACTCAAGGATGGTCAGGAAGATTTGCTGGAACACCGGGGGAGAGGGAGTTTCCGGATTAGGCCAGAATACCCTTCACCACTTGTCCCTCCACGTCGGTGAGACGGTAGTCGCGACCCTGGAAACGGAAGGTGAGTCGCTCGTGATCAAATCCAAGTTGATGCAGGAGGGTGGCTTGAAGGTCGTGGACGGTGACTTTGTCGCGGGCCACCGAGAATCCTAGTTCGTCGGATTCGCCGTACATGGTGCCGCCTCGGATGCCTCCTCCGGCCATGACCATGGAGTAGCAGTCGGGGAAGTGGTCGCGCCCCAAGACGCCGCCCTGGGCGGTGCGCCCTTCACGGAAGGGGGTGCGTCCAAACTCACCCCCAAGCACGACCAGGGTGTCATCCAACATGCCCCGTTGACGGAGGTCTTTCAGAAGAGCCGCCACTGGGCGATCCATCGTGCGGCACTTGTTGGTGAGTCCATCGCGGATGTCTTCGGAGGGTCCTGTGCCATGGAAATCCCATCCCCAGTCGAAGAGTTGGACGTATCGGACGCCTTGTTCGACGAGGCGACGTGCCAAGAGACAGTTGTTGGCGAAGCTCGATTCACCGGGTTTAGCACCGTAGGCCTCGAGGGTGGCTGGCGTTTCGCGGTTGATGTCCATCACCTCGGGCACCGACAATTGCATCCGGAAGGCCAGTTCGTATTGGGCGATGCGGGTGGCGGTCTCGGGATGGCCGAGCTCCTGAGACTGCAACTCGTTGAGGTCGCGCAAGGTGTCGAGGCCCATGCGCCGCACGTCGCGGTCCATGCCGGCGGGGTCCGAGGCGTAGAGCACTGGGTCGCCCTTGGAACGGCACTGAACCCCTTGATAAACGGAAGGAAGGAAGCCGTTGCCAAAGGAGTTCTTGCCGCCGTTGGGCTGCACTCCGCTGGAGATGAGCACTACGAATCCGGGCAGGTTCTCGTTTTCAGTCCCGAGGCCATAGGTGACCCAGGCGCCAATGGACGGGCGCCCGGGGCGCGGAGATCCGGTGTAGACCAGCAGTTCGGCTGGGGCGTGGTTGAACTGGTCCGTGGTCATCGAGCGGATGACGCACAGTTCGTCGGCCACGGTTTGGAGGTGGGGCAGGGCATCCGAGAGCCAGACGCCGCCTTGTCCGTGGCGGGCAAAAGTTCGCGGCGTGCCCAAGAGCTTGGGCGTTCCTGAAGTGAAGGCGAAGCGCTTGCCCTTGAGGAAGGCGTCAGGGCAATCCTGCCCGGTGCGCTTCACCAATTCGGGTTTGTAGTCGAAGAGGTCGAGGTGAGGCGGTGAACCGGTGAGATGCAGGTAAATCACCCGCTTGGCCTTGCCGGGGAACTTCGGACTGTGGGCCGCCAGCATCGAGGAAGCGGGTGTCGCGGCGGCGGCAGGAAGACTCCCCTTGAGGAGGGATCCCAAGGCGATGGCACCCAAGCCGTTGGCGGTTCGGCTGAGGAAGTGTCGCCGGGTGAGGGATTGCAGGGCTTCGATCTGAAGATTCATGGGGTACTTGGGGTGAATCGGCGTCACCGTTTCATCAGGAATTCGTCGAGGTTCATCAGCACGTTGGCCACTGAGGTCCATGCGGCCGCGTCGATTGCGTCCAGGCCGGGGGGAAGTTCACCGATGGGTTCGGTGGCCAGGCGCTTGGCCTTCGTGGCGTCGGTTTGAAAGCGCTGGCGACTGCGTTCCAGCAGCGTGGTGATGGCAGTTAACTCGTCGGAAGAAGGCGGGCGATGGAGGCACTGCCGGAATCCGGTCCGGAGCCTGTCGGGGACCGTGCCCGGGGCCAGGGCCATGTGTCGCCCCAGAGACTGGGCGGCCTCGATGTACACGGGGTCGTTGAGCGTCACCAAAGCCTGAAGGGGTGTATTCGAACGTTCGCGCCGCACTAGGCACACCTCACGGTTGGGGGCGTCGAAGGTGGACATCGAGGGGTAGGGGTTTGAGCGACGCCAGGTGGTGTAAATACCCCGGCGGAAACGGTCTTCGCCCATGCTAGTTTCCCAGTCCGTGCCACTGCCGAATGCCGCGCTGAGTCCCAGCTTGGGTTGGGCCGGTTTGACGGGCGGACCATGCATGCGGGCACTGAGCAATCCGCTGACGGCCATGGCTTGGTCGCGGATCATCTCGGCAGACAGTCGGAATCTCGGGCCACGGGCCAACCACCGGTTTTCCGGATCACGGACCATGTGCTCCGAAGTGACTTTGGAGGATTGGCGGTAGGTGGCCGAGGTGACCATCAGGCGCAGCAAATGCTTGAGATCCCACCCGCTGTCCACCAATTCCATAGCAAGCCAGTCGAGGAGTTCCGGGTGGGAAGGGGGTTCTCCTTGGGAGCCGAATTCTTCACTGGTGCGAACCAAGCCGATACCGAAGACCGATTCCCACAGGCGGTTGGCGACAACCCGTGCGGTGAGGGGGTTGCGTTTGTCCATCAGCCACCGGGCCAACTCCAGACGGTCGGGCTGTTGTGTCGTGGACGCCAGTCCCAGGCTGGGAGGCAGCCCAGCATGAACCTCTTGCCCCAGATTCAGGTAGTTGCCTCGGAGTTGGATGAGGGTTTTGCGCCGATCCTTGCTCGCCAGCTCCCGCAAGACCGGGACCGTCGTATGAGGTTTCAGCTCTGCTAATTTCTTGCGCAATTCAGCGAGTTTTTCCCGCTGGGGCTGCAAGCGTGTGGCTACCAAAAGGTGGTGGCTGGTCACTGTGGCCGTGTCGGTCGGCGTACGAAGGTCTGTGGACCGCCCCAATGCCGAGAGCACCGGAGCCGGAATCTGCAGGATCTCTGCCGCGCGGCTGTCGGAGGTTTGGGAGACCCGGAACGCTGCCAGAGTGGCGTGCTCAGGTTTGGACTGATGATCGAGGGTGATCACCAAATTGGATCCGGGGCCCACCGAGAATGGATGCGTGGGGACGAGCGTTAAGTGATGACGCTCAGTCAGCTGAGGGGCCACCGACCAGCCTTTCTGAGTCGGATCGGAATTGGCGAGCACCAGCGCGGCCTCGAATCCCTTGGCTTCAAAGTCCGCCACTGCGAGGCGGAATTCGACCGGGCGTGAGGCGTCGGGACGCAGTTCCTTGCTGGGTTTAGGTGGCTCGGCTACGACCTGATCCCAGACCGGCATCCGGTTCTCATCGAGCAAGACCACGCGGAAGCTGCTCAGGCGTTCCTGCGATCCGTCGGTGCGGTTCCAGATTGTTACGCGGTCGATGGGCACCGAGTTCTTCAGGTCCACTTCCCACCAAGGACTGTTGGAGGTCTCGGTGTGAGTAGTAGATCGAGCTCCGTTGAAATCGCCGTTGGTGTTTCCGTCGATGGCCAGTTTGGCCGGTCCTTCGAAGGCCGTGCTGCTCTGGCGGGCCTCGCCCGACTGTGCCACGTTTTTGTCGCCTTGGAAGATTTGGACCTCGGCCAAGGACAGGATTCGCTCCTTGCCCGGGAGTTCGATCCGGACGTGACGCGCCTTGGGCACGGTGGGTTTGTCCGGGACAATGCGTGCCCGAACCTGCGTGAGAACGAAATTGCCGTCAGCATGTCCCACTCGTCCCGCGGGCGTGCCACCCTCGGGCAAGACTTCCAGTCGGAGCGCTTGCACCGGCTGCACGTCGTTGGAGGACAGCTCGATCACATAGGAGTCGGTCTTGCCGGAGCGTCCAGCGTGGACGATTCCGTCTTTTCCGGAGTGGATCGCGGCACCGGCCTTGGAGGCGACCTTGGCAGGGATCATCGTCTGCCATGGAAGGGGTTTTGAGACGCGGCTTTCCCACAGAATCTGGTCCTTGGCCAGCTCCGGTGTGGTGCGTGAGAGGATAGCCTCGAGACGGCCGACCTCGGTCACGGTTTCGGCCTTGAAGCGCTTCTGATCGTCGTTGAAGAGCGGCATTACCGGGCTCTCATCGCCACGGTCGGCGTCGGCGGTGTTGTTCAGAATAGCGAACAGCCGGAAATAATCCTCCTGACTAATGGGATCGTACTTGTGGTTGTGGCACTGAGCACAAGCCATCGTCGTGCCCATCCAGACCGCCATCGTGGTGTTGACGCGATCGACCAAGGCCACGTTGCGGAACTCTTCGTCGTTCGTCCCGCCTTCGTTGTTGGTCAACGTGTTCCGATGGAACGCGGTGGCGATTTGCTGGTCTTCCGTCGGCTCAGGCAGAAGGTCTCCGGCGAGTTGCTCCAGCGTGAACACGTCGAAGGGCTTGTTCGCATTGAAGGAGCGAATCACGTAGTCGCGATACGCCCAAATGGTTCGGGCAGGATCGTCGGCATACCCGCTGGAATCGGCGTAGCGGGCCAGATCGAGCCACAGGCGAGCCCAATGTTCGCCATAGGCTCGCGATGCGAGAAGTCCGTCGATGAAGCGATCGTAGTCGCGGGGCTCGATTGCAGTCTCCGAACGCGTGGCCGGAGGTAAACCGGTTAGGTCGAGGCTGGCGCGTCGTTCCAACGCCTCGGTGTCGGCCTCCGGATTGGTCTTCAGCCGTTCCTGCTCCAGTCGGGCCAGAATGAAATGATCGATGGGGTTGCGCGGCCAATTCCGGGCTTCGACCGCGGGCACCGGGGAGCGGGTTGGGGTCACATAAGCCCAGTGGCGCGAATACGTGCCGCCTTGGCGGATCCACTCTTCGAGGGTGGCTCGATCGGTGGCTGATAAGGTCTTGCCGGAATCGGGAGGCGGCATCCGATCCTCCGGATCCTTGGACTGGATGCGCCGGATGACTTCGCTTTGTTCCGGGTGGCCGGGGACGATCGCCGCGTGGTCACCTCTGGGAGCGTAGGCGGCCTCGGGTAAATCTAATCGCAGGGTTTTCTTGCCGGCCTTGCCACCTCCCGCATCGGGTCCATGGCACTGAAAGCAAGTCTCGGACAGAATGCGGCGGATATCCCGATTGAACTCGAGGCTCGGAGCGGCAGCGCTCAGCCCGAGTGCTGCCATCAAGCCGGGGATGGCGAGGCCGAATCGCCCCCAGCGGGTGCTTCTTGAAGTAGGAATTCTTGAGCCCATGAAAACGCGGTGATTTCTCTGAGACTATGGCCCTGATTCGCCGGCGCCCAAGTGAAAACGAACGGTGGGACCCTGAGCGGTTTCGGTCGGTCCCGTGATGCTGGTGGTGACGTCGTCCTCATTTCCTGACTGCTGAGGGTCGATTGACCCGAGTTGGCCTTGTGAGCAGGCTTCG
>JAPLUF010000020.1 GCA_026397755.1 Verrucomicrobiota bacterium | reverse complement strand
GTGTTCACTTTCATCCTCTTCACCACCCTGGCCGTGCTGGGCATCCACTTCTTCGTGCATGACGAACGTGCCTTCGGCGAAGTGGCCCTAGTCGACTGGCGCATGGTGCCCGCCGCCGTGCTCATCCTCTTTGCCCTGCTCATCTTGGCAGCCATCGCCTTGGCCTGCTCAACCCGGCTCGATACCGTACCCACGCTGGCCATTTGTTCGGCGCTCTTCATCGCCGGCCTAATGGGTGACTATTTGTTCAAAGCCGCCGCCGATGCCGGCAGCTTCTGGGCCAAAACAGCCTACGCGCTTATCCCCAATTGGCAGCAATTCTGGCTAGCGGACGCTCTGGAAGACAAAAAGAGCATCCCCTGGCCTTACGTCGCCAAAGCAGCCGTCTACATGTTCTCCTGCATCTCCGCCGCCCTGGCCGCCGGGGTTTGGCTCTTCGAAGATCGCGAACTCAGCTGACACACTCCCAGTCCACACCCGCCTCACCGCCCATGGAACGACACGCTCTCAAGCCCGGAATGCTGAACTGGATCGCCCTACTAGGACTGGCCATCGGCCTCGAAGTCGTGTCCAAGGTCGCCGATTCTGCGACCGCCGAACTCGGGGCCGCCTTCACCCTCGTCGGGCTGGTCATGGCCCTGGTGGCCTGGTTCCAGATGCGCTTAGAAGCATCCGAAGCATCCGAGCGACTCGAGATGGACGAACTGGCCCGATCCCGCAGCAAAACGGCCCTCTTCGACTCCACAGCCGACGAGGCGTTCCCGGCCCGCAAATCCCGCATCCTCTTTGAAAAATGGTTCGTACCCGGCCTTACCCTGGTGCTCTTCCTCATGCAGGCCGGTGGGGCGTTGTACTTCTTCAAAGACCTCAAGGACATGGGCGCGGCCGCATCGGCCCCCTCCACAGTGTCCATGGCGATGTTCGCCGGCCTGAGCCTGGCCGCGTTCCTACTCGGTAAATACGCCTGCCGACTGGCTCAACTCGAAGGCATCCGACTCCTACGCCCGGGCGGTTCTGCACTCATGCTCGGGTCCCTGCTAGCCTTCCTCGCAACCGTCAGCGAGGGCCTCCAATGGTTTGGATTCCCTCAATATGACCGCCAAATCGCCTGGGTACTGACCGCCCTCCTCGCCTTGGTGAGTATCGAAACACTGCTAGCCCTCGTCTTCGAAGCCTATCGCCCGAGGGTCCAAGGCAAAGAAATCCGGCTCATCTACGAAAGCCGCCTCGTGGGTTTGCTTGGCCAACCCGCTGGATTATTCGCCACCGCCGCCCAAGCCCTCGACTACCAGTTTGGTTTCCGGGTCAGCAACAGTTGGTTCTATCGATTCCTAGAAGAAAAGCTCAGCCACTTCGCCCTCATCTGGATCGGCATTCTGGCCGCCAGCGACTGCGTCGTGTTCATCGATGTTGGCGAACAAGCTCTGCGCGAACGCTTTGGCAAACCGGTGGGCGCCGTCCTCGCACCCGGCATCGCCTTCAAGTTGCCCCGCCCCATCGACCAGATCCACCGGCACCCGGTCTCCGAAATTCAAAGTTTCAACATCGGGTTCGTCGCTGATGAAAAACTTGAGAAGGCCGACACCATCCTCTGGACCCAGGCTCACTACAAAGAAGAGTTCAACCTCCTGGTGGCCTCCCGCGAGCAAAACATCGCCACCAACGCCGCCGAATCAGAGCAAATAGTCCCGGTTAACCTGCTGACCGTCAGCATTCCGGTGCAGTACCTCGTCAAAGACATCCGCGCCTGGTCCTACGGCCACAGCGAGCCCCAATTGTTACTCGAGCGCCTAGCCAATCGAGAAGTCGTCCGCTACAGGGCCAGCGTCGACATTGAAACCATCATGTCCCACGGCCGCCAACAGGCCGCCCGCGACCTCAAGGCTAACATCCAGACCGCAGCCAACGACGCCAAACTGGGCACTGAGATCGTCTTCGTCGGACTCCAAGACATCCACCCGCCGATCGGCACCAAAGAACTGAAAGTTGCCGAGGCCTACGAAAAAGTCATCGGAGCCGAGCAGGAGAAAGAAGCCCGCATCCTCGAAGCCGATGCCTATGCGCTCGAGACGGTCCCCCTGGCCAAGGCCGCAGCGGCCAAAACTATTAACGAGTCCAAAGGCATCTCGGCCCAAAAGATCGCCGAAGCCTCCGGACGGGCCGCCCAATTCTCCTCCCAATTGCTCGCCTATCAGGCCGCACCCAAGGTCTTTACAACTCGCAATCACCTGGAAACCTTTGCCAAAGCCTCGGCCGGTTCCCGCAAGATCGTTATCCTTCCGACCAACACCCAAGACGTCATCCTCTTCAACCTAGAAGACAAGATCCGCCAAGATTTGCTGGATGTGAACATCGAGCCCGTCAAAAAGGACGAACCCAAGAAATGACCCCGACGGGTCCCTAGGCAACCCCCCGCTTTTTAATCAATCTTCCCCCTCCCCTTCCCAAGATGAAGCCCCGTACCCCCACCCTGATCATTGGCGGATTGCTGCTGGCGATCTTCCTCTTCCTGCTGTTCGCCTTCCAGGTGCGCACCACCGAGGTAGCCGTCGTCACCACCTTTGGTAGCATCAGCGGCACACCCAAGACCGAGCCAGGCCTGTACTTACGCCTGCCGTACCCCATCCAGAACGTCTACAAGTTCGACCGCCGCCTCCAGAACTTCGAGCGCAAGTACGAGCAGAGCCTGACCCGCGACAAGAAGTCACCGATCCTCTCGGTCTTCGTCGGTTGGCGGATCGCCGACGCCGAACTCTTTCTCAAGCGCTTCAATGGCGACCTCTTCCGCGCCGAGACCAGCCTCGAGAACGTGGTGCGTGACGCCAAGAACTCCGTCGTAGGCCGTCATGATTTCTCAGAACTCATCGCCCCCGACCCCAAGCAAGTGAAGTTCGAGGAGATTGAAAACGAGATGAAACTCGTCATGGCCGACACCACGCTCAAGACCTACGGCATCGCCATCGAAATCGTGGGCATCAAACAACTGGGCCTACCCGAATCGCAGACCGCCAAGGTGTTCGAGCGCATGAAGGCCGAGCGCGAGCGACTCAGCAAGAAGTTCGTCGCCGAAGGCACTGCCGAAGCCATGCGCATCCGCTCCGAGGCCGAACTGCAGCGCGACACCACCCTCGCCGAAGCCCGCCGCAAGGCGCTCGTTCTCCGGGGTGAGGCCGAGGCCAAGGCCACTGAGTACTACAAAGTGCTCAACCAAGATGAATCGCTGGCCCGCTTCCTCATCTCGCTCAACAGCCTCGAAGCCAGCTTGAAGGATCGCACCACGCTCATCCTCGATGAGAAGACCGCCCCGCTGAACCTGCTCCGTGGCGATGCCGGGGCCACTGCACCTTCCAAAAACTGATCCCATGGCCGCTGCAAAAACACCCTCCGGCAATCTGCGGCCCGACGGCCCCAGGATTTCGTCGGACGACGCCTCCAGTCAGGCGCTCTCCGAGGCCTTGGGCAGCAGTCTGGTCCTCATCCGCCTCCTCGGAGCCCTACTGCTAGCCGCCTTCGTCTTTTCGTGCGTCTTCACGGTCAAGCCCAACGAGGTCGCCGTGGTGCTGCGCTTCGGCAAGCCCGTGGGCGAGGGTCGCGACATCCTCCGCACCAACGGCCTGCACTTTGCCCTGCCCTACCCCATCGACGAAATCGTTCGCATCGGCGTCGGCGACTCCAAAATCGTCCGAGCCACCAAAGCCTGGTACGCCGTCGATCCGGCCGCCGAAGCCGCCGGCATCACCGGTGCCCCGGTCTCCACCACGCTCAACCCTGCCTCCGAGGGCTACGTCCTGACCGGTGATGGCAACATCCTCCACGTCCGGGCCACCTTGCGCTACCGCATCAGCGATCCCGTGGCCTACACCTTCAACTTCGTGGCGGCCTCCAACACGGTGGAGAACTGCCTGAACAATGCCATTTACTGGTCCGCCGCCCGCACCAAGGCCGACTCCATTTACGGCGACATCGCCAGCTTCCGCGACTTGGTCAAGCAGCGGGTCAGCGACCAGCTTACCCTCGCCAATCTGGGAGTCCTCATCGAAGGCCTCGATGTCGAGCGGGTCGCCCCGGGCTACGTAAAAGAATTCTTCGACGCCGTCATCACGGCCGGCCAAGCACGCAGCAGCCGCATTAATGAAGCGCAGGGCGAATTTGACCGCGTCACCCGTGAAGCCAAGGGCGAGGCCGACCGCACCGTCTCCCAAGGACAGGCTGCGGCCGACCAACTGGTGCAGGGATTGGCCGCCGAGGCCCGTTTCTTCCAAGACCAACTGGAGACCTACCGCCAGAACCCTGCCCTTTACCGCGATCGACTCCGGGTCGACACCATCACCCGCATTCTCACCAACTCACCCGACAAGTTTTTCTTGCCCTCGCGGGCCGACGGCCAGCGCCGCGAAGTCCGCATCCAGCTCAATCGGGAACCCCAACCCCAGAAGCGTCCCGAAATCGGGCGTTGATCTAGGAACCCCCAACCTCTCCCTTTTCATCCATGCAAGTCACCAGCCTCCTGACCCTCGAGGAAGACGCCAAAAAGGACGCCGCCTGCGCGGACTGCGGTCATGACCACGGTGGTCTGGATCATTCGCACACCAACACCAAGCTCTCCACGACGCTCGTCGGACTGATCTTCGTGTTGAACTCCTTCGCGGTGGACTGGCTCTTTGATCGCGGCACCACCGTTGCGGCCTTCAGTGCCATGATCGGTGCAGTCATCCTAGGCACCCCCATCATGGTGGTGGCCTTTAAAGACCTCCGGAAAGGCCTGCTCTCCATTAATGAGTTGGTCGCCCTGGGTGTTTTGGCCTGCGCGGTCTCGGGCAATTACGGCATGAAGGGCGAGGGCTCTAGCCTCGCCGGCGGATTCCAAACCGCCGGCATTGTTGCCTTCTTCATGCTGCTGGGTGAGATCATCGAGACTCGCACGGCCGCCGGTGCCCGGGCTTCCATCCAATCGCTCATCAAGCTCACCCCGACCAAGGCCCGTCGGCTGTCCGGCGGAAACGAAGTCGAAGTGGCCGTGAGCGAACTCAAGGTCGGAGACATCATCCGCATCCGCCCAGGCGACAACATCGCCGCCGACGGCCAGATCGTCTCCGGACAAGGCTCCATCAATCAGGCCAACATCACCGGTGAATCGCTCCCGGTCGACAAGGGCGTGGGCGAAGCGGTCTTTGCCGGTACCATCAACATGAACGGCCTCCTCGAGGTCAAGGTCAGCAAGGCCGG
>JAPLUF010000319.1 GCA_026397755.1 Verrucomicrobiota bacterium | reverse complement strand
CCAGCAGCGTTCAAGCGACTGGAGTCCATATTCACCAAAAGCGACGGTGTTGCCACGGGAAGCCATGCCTGTGCGGCTTCCACGCTGCATCTTTCGATATTTTACCCTTGCCGGCATCAATGCCATAAACGGTCTCCTAGACAATGGTTAATTATTTGACCAGAACCGTCTCAGGCCGTTTCTCCTCGGGCTTGCGGATGTCCGCTTTCTTCATTTCACCTTTGCAGATCCAGCATTTGACTCCGAGCTTGCCATACATGGTATTTGCCTCGGCGAATCCATAATCAATGTTGGCTCGCAGCGTATGCAAAGGAACGCGTCCTTCGTGGTAGACTTCCACTCGGGCAATCTCGGATCCACCGAGACGACCAGCGCATCGGATTTTGATGCCTTCGACACCCTCCGACATCCGAGCTTCTTGCACCGCTTTTTTCATGGCTCGACGGAAACCGATCCGGCGCTCGAGCTGAACAGCGATATTCTCAGCAACCAACTGAGCGTCCGCCTTCTCGTTCTTGACCTCTTGAATGTCAACGTAGACATCCTTGCCGGTCAACTTGGAGAGTTCTTCCTTGAGCTTGTCGATCTCGGAGCCCTTGCGACCAATGACAACTCCAGGACGAGCTGTGAAAATTGTAACGCGGCAGCGATTGGCAGCACGCTCAATGTGAATCTTGGGAATTGCTGCAGATCCCAACTTCTTCTTGAGAACGGTGCGGATGGCGATATCTTCCACCAGCAAGGCGACAAAGTCTCTCTTGTTGGCGTACCACTTGGAGCGCCACTCGCGGTTTACGGGGATCCGTAGACCGATCGGATTGGTTTTTTGGCCCATGTTATTGGTTGTCCGTGAGAATGATCTTGATGTGGCTACTCCGCTTAAGGATCGGACCGGCCGATCCGCGAGCCTTGGGAATGAAGCGCTTGATGCTTCCGGCAGTCTGGGCGTAAGCCCGGTGCACGATCAGCGATTCCGCCTTCAATCCGTGGTTGTTTTCCGCATTAGCAATCGCCGAGGCAAGAGTCTTAGCGACTGCCCGGGCAGACTTGCGCGGTACAAACTTGAGCACCGCAAGTGCCTCCACCGCGCGTAGACCCTGGACCTGTCGAACGACCTCCCGGACCTTCTGCGCGGACATTCTGAAATTCTTGAGTATGGCCTGAACTTCCATAACGTCGGTTCCTTACTACTTGGCTTCGGCCTTGGCGGTGTGAGCGCCGTGTTTCTTGAACGTGCGAGTGAACGAAAACTCACCGAGTTTGTGTCCAACCATGTTCTCTGTGACGAAGACCGGGCTAAACGCTCGGCCATTGTGGACGCTCACCGTCAGACCCACGAATTCGGGGGTGATGGTAGAGCGGCGTGACCAAGTCTTGATTGGAGTCTTGGACTTCGCTGCCTGGGCCTTTTCGACCTTCGAGAGCAGATGACCGTCAATGAACGGACCTTTTTTGAGGGAACGAGCCATATCAGCTTACTTTTGCTTCATTGGACGGCCATCGCGACGAACAACGATGAACCGGTTGGATAGTTTGAACTTCTTGCGAGTGCGGAAGCCCTTGGACAACACGCCCCACGGAGAGGCCAGATGCTGACGACCGCCGCCACCCTTGGACTTGCCCTGACCGCCACCGTTGGGGTGATCGACCGGGTTGCGAGCCATACCGCGAGTCAACGGACGGATGCCGCGATGAATTGCTCGACCAGCCTTACCGAGAACCACGTTCTCGAACTGGGCGTTACCAACCGCACCCACGGTGACCATGCAGTCTTCGTGGAACTTGCGGATTTCACCGGAAGGCAACCGCAACTGAGCGTAGCCAGCATCGCGGGACATCAAGGTGGCTGAGGATCCGGCCGAACGAACCAGCTGACCACCCTTGCCCGGAACGAGTTCCAGATTGTGGATGGGAATGCCGACCGGAATCTTCGAGAGCGGCAGAGCGTTGCCAAGGCTGGGAGGAGCCGTTGGCCCGCTGACCACTGTGGTGCCCACAGTCAAACCATCGGGGCAGACGATATAACGACGTTCCTTGTCGGCATACTCCAGAAGAGCCAAGCGGGCACTACGGATAGGATCGTACTCGATGGCGATGACCTTTGCTTCCATGCCGAACTTGTTGCGGCGGAAGTCTACGGTGCGAACCTTCTGCTTGTGGCCACCGCCACGAGCACGAACGGTCACCCGGCCGTAGTTGTTGCGGCCTCCTGTTCTTTTCCTGGTATAAACCAAGGACTTCTCCGGACCCACTTTCGTGATATCCGAATAGTCCTGCACGGTCAGATACCGTGTGGACGGCGTAAGCGGTCTAAACGTTTTCACTGCAAAATAATCGTAGCACGGGACGTGAATCCTCGTGTGCCTCGCCATCACTCCCTGTTGCGTCGGGCAACTCGGTTTTCGGCGGAGCAGTTTCGTTCTTCACTGGGAAGTGTTAAACGGAGCGCAGAGCTTATGCGTTCCGTGGGTGCCTTCAATACTTTTCTGAAAGTTTTTTCGGAATAGTCACGATTCGATGACAAAAAACCGGCGCCTTCATTTTTCTTGATGACTGGTTTTTGCGGGCTTTTTCCAGGGGTTTTGAGGCGGTTCAGGTTCTCCGAGAACTCGGTATCGGGTGCGGAAATGCATTTTGCAGATCCGAGGCAAAACTTCGGCTCCGTGACGTTCCACGAACTTGCGAGCGGCCTCTTCTACGGCCGCGGAGGCACCTCGTGGCAGCGACATTGAGAACTCCTTTTCGAGGTTTTTCATGCGCTGAAGGTACTCGTTGCGGGCCACAATGGAGGCCGCAGCGACAGCCATGTCCTCCTCGGCTCGATGGCGTTGAACCAATTCGACACCTTTTCCGAGCGTCATGAGCGCCCGTTCTACAGTGGTTTTGCTGGACGCAAACTGATCACTAATGGCGCGGACTGGCGGTGGGTTAAGTAGAGGGCCGCGTTCCAGCAGGTTTTCAATGGCTCGGGCATGCCCCCAGGCCAGCACCGTGTTGACCGATCCGTGACGGACATGAAGGCGATTGTAGGCCTCGTTGCCGATGGCGATGACGCTCACTTGACACCCTGGTGTCTCTCGGATTGCCCGGTTGAGATGAAGGATTTGTGCATCGCTACCTACGGATTTGGAATCACGTATTCCCACCGTTTTCCAGGCATTTAGCACAGATTTGTTGACATAAACTGCAGCGACACACAGCGGACCAAAAAAATCTCCCTTACCAGATTCATCAACGCCAATGCGGGCATCGAGCAGGCTTGGATCCAGCGTGCTTTCGTAGCCTAGGGTGGCAGCACCTAGAATTTCCGGTTCGAGGACGAACTCGATGAAGTCCTTAGTTCCCTTCCCTTGCACCACCAGCTTTCCGCTGAGATAGAGTGTCACATTGAGATCCTTTTTAGCGCCGCTGATGCGGGCATACGGCAACTCTTTTAGGTCGTAGGGACCGGATTGCAGGTGCGCTACGAGTTGGGTCGCCTGATCGATTGTCAATGTCGCTGTGTGACTGGTCACGGAGGACCGTGGGCCCTGGATTGGGCGGGTTGTCGAGTCAGAACTGGCCCCAGGCCGACCGGCACGTCAGCTTCCGCTCCATGGGATTGCAACGGTGCAGCAAGATCGGGAAGTCGGTTCAAGATGCGGAGAGATCTCTGGCGGTCACTGCAGAGCTGCTCACTCTATGGTTTGACAAGAACGCCCGAGATCTTCCGTGGCGCAGGACGCAAGATCCCTACGCGGTGTGGATTTCTGAGGTGATGCTGCAGCAAACACAGGTGCAAACGGTGATCCCCTATTGGGGCCGCTGGATGGACCATTTGCCGAGAATCCGCGATTTGGCCGAGGCACCTCCGGAACGGGTTCTCAAGCTTTGGGAAGGTCTCGGGTATTACTCCCGTGCCCGAAATCTGCAGCGCGCGGCCTGCCAAATTCTCGAGAAACACAACGGAGTGTTTCCTCAGGACCCTGATGCGATTCTATCTCTGCCGGGAATCGGGCGCTACACAGCAGGGGCCATCGCTTCCATCGCTCTGGATCAACCTGAGCCCATCTTGGACGGGAACGTAATACGGGTCCTTACTCGCTTCTTCGCTCTAGAGGGCGACCCCAAGGTTCGACCTCTGAATCAGCGGCTTTGGGAGCTGGCCGCCGCACTGGTTGAGGCAGCATATTCCGCCGAACATCTGGGTGATCGCCGGTGCGCGCGGATCAACCAGTCCCTCATGGAATTGGGGGCCACAGTGTGCACCCCGGGGGGACAGCCCGCCTGCGGTGTTTGCCCTGTAGCCGAAGCCTGCGAAGCTCGTCGGCGAGGCCAACAAGAACGATTCCCAGAGCTGCCGCCGCGGGTCCCTATAACGGGGCGTTTTTTTGCCACTGGAATCATCGCGCATCAGGGGCGATACCTCTTGAGACTGCGCGAGGACACGGAGGTGAATCGAGGGTTCTGGGAGTTCCCCAACTGGGAAACAGGTCCGTCTGACCCGCCGGAAGCGGTGTTGAGCGAGCAGTTGGGCATTCCACCAAACCGTTGGTCTTCACAGCCCGACCTTCGCCATCACATCACTCGGTACCGGATGACCCAACGGGTTCGATATGCCTCGTTTCTACCTTCCCCAAACTGGGCCAAGGGAACCTGGCTTTGGGCCACGGCCACCGAACTGGAGTCTCTGGCCATGACCGCAGCCCACCGCAAACTCTCATTGCGCCTAGTCGGAACTTTCGGGGAAAGCCGGCAATTGTCATAGGAGGCGGTCGGAGCCACTGTGTGCGGACAAGTGAACGACGGACGACTCATAGCCCCAGATTACCCGCAGTTTTCGGGCTTCATTTTCAAGATCCAAGCCAACATGGATCCGAAGCATCGGGATCGCATCGCCTTTGTGCGGATCGTCAGCGGAAAATTCGAGCGGGACATGAACGTTTTTCACATTCAGTCGGGTCGGAAAGTCCGCCTGAGTTCATCGCACAAGCTCTTTGGAAATGAACGAGAGACCGTGGATGTTGCGTACCCTGGGGACATCATCGGTCTGGTGGGCCACGACGGCTTCGGTATCGGAGACACTCTGAGCACCGATCCGAAAATTCGCTTCGATGAAATCCCACGCTTCACTCCCGAGGTGTTCGAGTATTTCCACAACCCCAACACAGCCAAATTCAAGCAGTTCCGCCAGGGACTGGACCAGTTGCTGTTGGAAGGAGTCGCGCAGGCTTTCCATCTGAAGGACACAGCCAGCCGGGTTCCGCTGTTGGCAGCCGTCGGTCCGTTGCAGTTCGAGGTGCTGCAGTACCGGCTCGAGACAGAATACAACGCCGAGACTCGCCGCGAGAGCGCGCCGTTCACCGCGGTTCGGTGGCTCCCCCAAGGAACACCGGCCGAGACGCTGGACACCCTCTCGTTGCCCACTGGAGCCCGATTAGCCTTCGACATGGATTCCAACCCCGTGGTCTTGTTCCCCAGCGAGTGGTCGTTGGGGTACTTT
>JAPLUF010000221.1 GCA_026397755.1 Verrucomicrobiota bacterium | reverse complement strand
CAGCTTTGGATGATGGTGGATGCCTTGCGCCGCGAAGAGTGGATTTGGGCGGCGTGTATCCTCTTCTTCAGCGTCTTCAGCGCGGTGTTTTACTACTTCATGGTGTATCGCACGCAGGCATCAGCCAGCGGCGGAATGGGACTCAGAGGCTTTGAATTGCCGGGTGCATCTGATCGCCGCCGGATTAAGGAACTGGAGAGCCGCATTCATCACCTCGATAAAGCCCGCGATCATTCGAATTTGGCCGATCTGTATTTTTCGCAAGGCAAACTGACTAAGGCCGAAGCGTCTTACCGCCGGGCCTTGGAGCGGGATCCAGAGGATGACGACACCATTAGCCATTTGGGGCAGTGCCTCTTGCGACAAGGCAAAGCCGCCGAGGCCAAGCCCCTCTTGGAGAAGATTCTGAAGTCCGATCCGCGACACGATTTTGGTTACACACTCATGGCCTTAGCCGAGACCCAGACGGCCCTTGGCGAAGTGGATGCCGCTCTTCTGAACTGGAAGCGCGTGCTCGAAAACAACAGCTATCCGAGGGCTCGCGTCCAGTATGCCGAGTTGCTCGCCTCGCGAGGGATGGTCGATGAGGCCCAGGCCGAGATCGATGAAGTGCTGGCCGACCAGAACCATTCCCCGGCCTTCGAGAAATCTCGCAATGCAGTGTGGATTCGCCGCGCCCGAAAACTGGAGAGCCGACTGTGAAAGATTCTTCACACTGGAAGCTCTGGTGGGTGGCCTTGCTGTCCGCTGTGTTTCCCGTGTGGTTGTTGGCGCAGCCCCTCCCGCCGACTATCCTGCGCGAGTCGATTCAGAGTTCCGCTGGCAAAGGGTTTGTTTTCGAGTTTACGGCCAATTCCGATGACCCAAAGGCCCATCGGGTGCAAGTCGCCGCCGGGTGGCAAACCCCGATGGTGTGGTCGCTGGACTCCACGGCCACGGTGAACGAGTCGGCACTGGGTCGCTTCCAGGTGCTCATTCCTTCACCCGCAGCAACAACGCCCCTCTTCTACCGCATCCTGACCGAGGGTTCCGTCACGGGGTTGCTTCAGATCACCGAGGTGATGAGCGACAACTCGGCGGTATTTCCTGATGCCTCCGGAGCCTTCTGGGATTGGATCGAGGTGTCTAATCCCCAGGACCGCGCCATCGCGTTGGTGGGATTTGCTCTCTCAGATGACCCGCTGAAGCCGGGTCGATGGCGATTCCCGGACCGGTGGATCCAGCCCGGGCAATCCCTCGTGGTCTATGCGTCGGGTCTCGACCGCATCGGACCCAGCAACGAGTTGCACACTGATTTTCGCCTCGATGCCGCCGGCGAGACGGTGACGTTGAGCGATCCCCTTGGACGAATAGTAGATCAGGTGGTGGCGCCTCGATTAGGGCCCAATGAGTCGCTGGGGCGCCCACCCAATCCGGAATCCGGGGAGTGGACGGTGTACTCCAAACTTCTGGCGACACCCGGTGCTGCCAATGGCGTCGTTTCGGTGGGGCCGCCGCTGCCGCCGCCGGTGTTCTCGGTGGATTCCGGTTTCCATGCCGCGGGGGCCGAGGTGGTGCTGGAACTGCGCGGATCCCCGACCAACGCCTTGATTCGCTACACGACCAATGGCGACCCCGTCACGGTTGTCTCGCCGACGTGGACAGGTCCGCTGCGCATCCAACGCTCTCAGGTGGTTCGGGCTAAGGCTTATTTGGAGGCGCGTTCCAGTGCGGAGTCGCTGCGAAGTTATTTTTTCGGGGTTTCCCACGATCTGCCCGTTATCTCGCTGGCGGCGGCGGCCTCGAACTTCGACTTCAAGAACGGCTATCTCATCGGTATGGGCACCAGTGTGCTGAACACTAGCGGGCAGGTGCTCCAGAGTTATCCGTACTCGGGGTCCAACGCCTGGAAGGATCGGGAGATCGAGGTGGGTTTCGAATTCTTCGACACCGACCGCCAGTCCAAGGTTCGTCAAAAGGTGGGGATGTCGGTGTATGGCGGATGGGGTTCGCGGGGTTATCCGCAGAAGTCCTACGCGCTTTCGGCACGGGCCAAGTACGGGGATGGCAACTTGGCGTACCGCTTCTTTCCGGACCGACCGATGGAGCAGTTCGAGGCTTTGGTGCTGCGCAATTCCGGCAACGACAACCAGAGCACCCACCAGACGGCGGTGCGGTCGCCCATCACCCAATTCGGGCCGGTGACTTCGTATGGCAGTTACTTCGTGAACGGCCAGTTCACGCTCATGCGCGACGCGATGATGGAGCGCCTGATCGCGGACACCGGCCTCGACACCCAGGCCTACCGGCCGACGGTGGTGTACCTCAATGGCGACTACTGGGGGATTCACAACCTGCGTGAGAAGCTCAATGAGCATCACATCATCGGGAACCATGAGGTGCCCCGCGGTGGGCTCGACCTGATCGAGGGCTACGGCGCGGTGATTGCCGGTGACAGCCAGACTTACACGGCGATGCGCTCGTTCGTGTCCTCGAAGGACCTGACGATCCAAACTAATCTCCAAACGCTCCTCGACCGGTACCTCGATTTGGACAACTTCCTCGATTACCAAGCGTCGCTCGTCTACTTCCAAAACTTCGACATCGGCAACATCAAGTGCTGGCGCCCCCGGGTTCCGAACGGGCGGTTCCGATGGATCGTCTACGATCAAGACTACGGCTTCAATTTGTGGAAGCCCGAGGTCTACGTGCCGGCCATGGCCCGCGATTACGGGAACTATGACAATATCTTCGCCTTCTCGACCGCCAGCACCGGTTCCGGAACGGGTTGGCCCAATGAAGGCGGCCGCACCTTGATGCTCCGCCGGTTGCTGACCAACCCCGGGGTGCGGACCCGCTTTATCCAGCGCTGTGCGGACTTTCTGAACGGGCCTTTTCGTGAAGAGCGGGTGGAGGCGACGATCCGTTCCATGGCCGCGGTGATCCGGCCCGAAATTCCGCGGCATCTCCAACGCTGGAGCTTCGCCGAGTTGCAGAAGCGCGGTTACGGCAAGCCTTACCAATTGGAGTACGAACCCTTCACGGCAGCGACCTGGGAAAAGAACCTCGATTCCTTGAGCGACTTCGCTCGCCGGCGCCCCACCAAGCTCCGGCAAGATTGCCTCGATCACTTCGGCTTGAAGCAGGGGTTGGCGCAATTGCAGGCGGTCGTTTCGCCGGCCGGGGCGGGGCAGGTGAGGTTGAATCGCACGGTGTCGGCACCACCTCCCTGGGTGGGAAACTTTTTTCGGGACGCGCCCGTGGTGGCCACGGTGATTCCCGCACCGGGATTTCGAGTCGTCGGTTGGAGTGGTTGGGGTAACGCGGTATCGCTCGCCCGGTGGGAGTTCAATCCGCCATCCGGCACCAACACTCTCACCGCCCATTTGGAGGCCTACTCACCGGTGCCCCTGGCGCAGCCTCCGGTGATTTTGAGCGAGATTCAGTATCACCCGGCCTCTGCGGCTGATTCGGGGGATTGGTTCGAGTTGCACAATCCTGGCACCGCACCGGTGGACCTCACTGGATGGATCGTGCGCGATGCCACCGATTCGAATGTGAGTGTGCTGAGCGGGGGAGTGATTCCGCCGGGCGGCTACGTCGTCCTTTGCCAGGATTCCCTTCGGTTTCAACGGGCCTTTCCGGCAGGGCCCACACCGTTGGGTGAGTTTAATTTTGGTCTGGGCAATGGCGGCGATACGCTGCGGATCCACTCCGCCGACGGCGCTCTTGTGCTCAGCCTTGCCTACGATGACACCGCTCCGTGGCCGGTGGACGCCGATGGCGGCGGGGCGACGTTGGCACTCAAGAGTGTTGGAGCCTACTCCGATCAGCCCACCGCGTGGAAAACGTCGAGTCGGCTCGGAGGCTCGCCGGGGGCGGCCAATCCGTAGCCGGTCTAGTATACTCCTTTGTCGCCTCCGTCGTCTTCTTCAACGGGTCTCGCTCCGAGGTCTCTCCGAGCCTCAGACCGTGTAGCCCAACCGGACCGCCCATGTCTGGAGTTCATCCGCGCCGAAGTCGGCCAACACATGGCCATCCCACTCCATGGACGGGGCTTTGGTCTGGCCAGTCAATTCACGCATCTCCGCGCGGGCGGCGGCATCGTGGGTCACGTCCAGCGTCTCGTACTGGATCTTGCGTGCATCGAGCCACTCGGTGGCTTCATCACACCAAGGGCAACCGGGTTTAATGAAAAGACGAACGTGCTTGGGGGTCATGGGGAAGTCGGGGTCGAAACGGGGGATCGGTTGAATTCGACGCAGTCGGTGTAGCGCACGTCCGATCCACCGAAAAGGTCCAGGGCTGAGCCGATGGTCAGGTGTATGCGACCGCCACCGACGCGTTCCACGGTTTTGAGGTCGTCGATGGATCTGGCGCCGCCGGCGTACGTCGCCGGGATGGGACACCAGCGGGCGAGCGATTCGACCAATCCAAGGTCGATGCCCCGGCACAAGCCTTCGACATCGACGGCATGGATGAGAAACTCGGAACACGATTGGGCTAGGTCGTGGCAGACCGCCTCATCAACCTCGAGTGAGGTGAATCGTTGCCAACGGTCGGTCACCACCCAATAGCGGCCATCGCGCTTGCGGCAGCTCAGATCGAGCACCAGGCGATCCTTGCCCACGCGTTGAACCAGGTCGGCCAGGCGCTGGCGATCAAGGAGTCCATCGCGGAAGACCCATGAGGTGACGATCACCTGAGAGGCCCCGGCCTCAAGCCAGGTCGACGCGTTGTCGAGGTTCACGCCCCCGCCGTACTGCAGACCGCCGGGCCACGCGCCGAGGGCATCGCGTGCGGCGGCCTCGTTGCCCGGCCCTAAGGCGATGACATGCCCGCCGGTGAGGCCGTCCTTCCGGTAGAGCTCTGCGTACCAGGAAGGCGGGTGCTCCGACTGGAAGCGAGTGAGCGTCGAAGTGCCCGCATCGTCGAGGGTTCCCCCCACGATCTGGACCACCTTCCCATTGCGCAAATCAATGCACGGCCGAAACACAGGCGCGAACCCTAGGCATCAAACGTCTTGGAGGGAAGGATTGGGGAGGAATGGATCGCAGGGAAATCGATCTATTCTTCCGGTCGTGTGGATGGGGACGATCGAAGGCCGATTCAGTTGCCCCGAAACGGCACGATTTCAAAGCGACCGAAGCCTCGGAAATCCTGGCCGTTGTTGGTCACGATCCGGGTCACTCCAGCTTGAGCCATCAGGGCGGCCAGCATCGTGTCCAGCAGTCGTTTGCGCCCGAGGGAGTGACGGTTCATCCAAGCCAGGAATTCCGTGACCGATGGGCCGTCAGGGAAGACCCGGATCACTTCCGCGGCCTGCCACCAATGCTCCGCCCGTTGGAGGGCT
>JAPLUF010000378.1 GCA_026397755.1 Verrucomicrobiota bacterium | reverse complement strand
GCAGATCCCCGCCGCGTCCGTTCCCTCATCCCAGACTGGCTCCTGCTTCAAGCAAACGCTTCCTCCGGAAACATTATACCGGTCAATTAGGTTAGTTGGTATTAGGGAAGGAATTGCTTTCGCGCTGTGCGCGAGGGGGTGGGTTTGATCGCCTTCAATGCTCGCTCCGGCACGGTCCCGCTGCTGCTTTGGCGCTCGGTGATTTGGGGATAGGCTGTTGCTGGGGTTGCGGTGCGTTGATGGGAATTGTTCCGGTTCAGAGTGAGGTTGCTGGATCTGAATTTTCGGCTGTTTAGCGTAGATATTGGGGGACTGGGAAGAGGGAAAGAGGTCTCGTTGGGGGATTTCTGGGGAGCTTGATTGTCGGGATTTTGAAAGTATTTCGTAAAAGTACTTTGACAGTTCAGGTGAACTTCCTAAAGTGCGCCCCGCTTTCGGGCCAGTGGGGTCGTAGCTCAGTTGGTAGAGCACCACAATGGCATTGTGGGGGTCAGGAGTTCGAATCTCCTCGGCTCCACCACTTCAGCCCGAAAGCCGGGGCAAGGCCGACGCTCCACATTCCCGAGTTTTAAATTCCAAAAGTTTTAAATTCCAAAAGTTTAAAACCTCCGGCATTTAAAATCTCCGAGGCTTTCTCCAAATCCTCAACACCCCAAATTCCTTCTCTTACCGGAGGTCCAGTGCTTCAGATTTGTTGAGTATTCCAAATTGGTTGTGTGCTTGGAATTCGGTCCTCTGATGGAATTCGGTCCTCTGAGAAACCAACTTGCCGTTCTTGTCTTCCGGACCGTGATTTCCTCCCCCGCCATTTTTCTCTAAATCGTTTTCTTTGCCTAGAATTTGGGGGTTCCTGAATCGATGGTTCTGTGTCTGCCTCGTTTCGTGGCCTGGGTGCCTCTCTTGCTTGTTTCTTGCTGGTCGGTGGGGGGCGGGGTGGGGAATGTTGGGGTATGAAGGCTGCGGTGCTGTACGGGCGGGAGGAGATTCGGGTGGAATCACTCGAGGAAGGGGTCCTTTTGGCCGGTGAGGTTCGGGTTCGGATCGGGGCCGCTCTGACTTGTGGTACGGATTTGAAGGTGTACCGCCGCGGCTACCATGCCCGGATGCTGACGCCGCCGTGCGTCTTTGGTCATGAATTGGCAGGGACAATTGTCGAGGTCGCGCCAGGGGTTGTGGGTTGGTTTGTGGGTGATCGGGTGGTTTGTGCCAATTCGGCTCCTTGTGGCCAGTGTGGGCGCTGTGCGGATGGTCAGGAGAATCTCTGCGACGATCTCCTCTTTCTTAATGGCGCGTATGCGGAGTCGATCGTTTTGCCGGCCCGGATCGTGGCGAAGAATTTGATGCGGCTGCGTCCAGAGACTCTCTTCGAGGCCGCGGCACTGACCGAACCCTTGGCCTGCGTGGTTCAAGGGATTCAGGATCTTCGATTGAAGTCGCTGGAACGGGTGCTGGTGATGGGTGCGGGTCCCATCGGGTTGTTTGCCATCGCTCTGGCCGTAGAGGCAGGGTGTGTCGTGACGGTGGCGGGTCGCGGTGAGGCTCGCCTAGCCCTGGCGCGGCGTCTCGGGGCTTCGACCGTGGTGGACATGGAGGGACGCGAGGATTTAGAGGCGGCGATCCGGGCCGCGGATCCGGCCATCGTGTTCGATGCGGTCTTCGAGGCGGTGGGCAAGCCTGCGGCCTGGGAGGCGGCGACTCGACTCGTGCGCAAGGGCGGTCGGGTCAATTTCTTCGGAGGCTGTCCGACAGGCACTTCGGTCACGCTCGACACCGGTTTGTTGCACTATTCCAACCTCACGCTTTTAGCCAGCTTTCATCATACTCCTCGATCCATCCGCGCCGCTCTAGATTTGATCGAGCGAGGCGTGATTCGGGTGGGGGACTTTGTCGATGGCGAGGCTTCGTTGGACGAGTTGCCTGAACTCTTTCGTTCCATGGCCCAGGGCAATCGGGCGGTGAAGACATGCATCCGCCCCGATCGATGACCCCACAGACCTCAGATTGGTGATCGCCTCAGCGGCCTGTTCGCCGTATTCCCTCCGGCCCATGCATCCGATGGCTGTCATTCTATTGTGGATCTTCATCGCCCTCTTGGTCGCCGGCGGGCTTATGGGGTTTCTGAAGGCTAAGTCCAAGGCTTCCCTCATCGCGTCGATGGGCTCAGCGATTCCGTTGGCGCTGGTGGCCCTGGGTCGATGGCCAGGAACGGTGGCCGTCGGGGTCCTCATCGTGCTTCAGGCGGTGTTCTTTATGCGTTTGAGGAAGACCGGTAAGTTCATGCCTTCAGGGATGCTTCTGTGTGTGTCGGTTCTTATGGAGGCCGCCATGATCTACTTCGTTTTCATCGCGAAACGCTGACCTGCCGTGCCTGACAATGGTCTCCCCATCTGGCGGTTGCATGCCGACCTGATTCGCACGCTTACCGAGGGTAACCAACTTGTGCTGGTCGCCGCCACGGGATCTGGCAAGACCACTCAGGTGCCTCAGATGATCCTGGATGCAGGCCTTGTTCCGGAGGGTCAGCAAATCGTTGTTCTGCAGCCGCGGAGGGTAGCGGCACGAACTGTGGCCACTCGGGTGGCTTGGGAACGGCAAGTTCGGCTCGGTGCGGAGGTAGGTTACCAGGTGCGGTTCGAGGACCGGATCGGCGACGCGACCCGGATTGCCTTTATTACCGAGGGAATCCTTTTGCGATGGATTCAGGATGATCCGCGGCTCAGCCAGATCGGTGTGCTGATCTTCGATGAGTTCCACGAGCGCAATTTACTGAGCGATGTGGCGTTGGCGCTGGCCAAGCGACTTCAGGCCACCGAGAGGCCGGACCTACGTCTGGTGGTGATGTCCGCTACGCTGGAGGCTGAACCGGTGGCTCGGTATTTGGCGGCCTCGGTTTCGGTGCCAGCCCCCGTGACGGGACAGGAGGTCAGCGATTTGCCTCCGGGCGGGCTTGCTCCGGCTTCAGCCCCAATCCTGGTCTCGGAAGGGCGGACATTTCCGGTGGAAATGCAGTGGCTCGACTACGGCGACAGTCGTCCGGTCCATGAATTGGCCGCTGACAAGGTGGAGCGGATCGTCGAGGCCGGCTGGGAGGGGGATATTTTGGTTTTCATGCCCGGCAAGGGCGAGATTCAGGCTGCTTTGGGGGCCTTGGCGGCAGCCCGCCTGGGTGAGCGGGTATCGCTGATCCCGCTTCACGGGGAACTGGGCCCCGACGATCAAGATCGGGCGTTCCAGCCCAGTCCGCTGCGCAAGATCGTGGTCTCCACCAACGTGGCGGAAACCTCGGTGACCATCGACGGGATCCGTCACGTGGTCGATGGTGGTTTGGCGCGGATGGCTCGCTACGATGCCGAACGAGGGATCCAGACGCTGATGGTCGAAGAAATTAGTCGGGCCTCGGCCGACCAGAGGGCGGGGCGAGCCGGGCGCACCGCGCCGGGTACGTGCTGGCGGTTGTGGACCGAAAGCGGGCATCTCAATCGACCTGCTCGCAACACTCCGGAAATCCAGCGAGCAGATCTGGCCGAGGTGGTTCTGCTCCTCCATTCGTTGGGCGTGCGTCAAGCAGCCACCTTCGATTGGTTGGACGCACCCGACAAGGCGGCGGTCCTTCGGGCCGAGCGATTGCTGCACATTTTGGGGGCGCTGGAAGAGGGGCGTGGAACGGAGAGCTCCGGCTCCGACCTCACGCCGGTGGGGCGTCAAATGCTCCGCCTGCCGATGCACCCACGTTTCGCTCGCTTACTTGTCGAGGCCTCGCGCCGCGGTTGTGTGCCAGCGGCCTGTCTTTGCGCCGCGTTGGTCAGCGGTCGCGACCTGCTCATGCGGGTTAATCGGGAGGACCCTTCTTCAGCTGATGCCCGGGAGTTGTTCGAGGGCAGCACTCAGAGCGACTTCCACACGTTGCTCCGGGCGCATCAGTATGCCCGCAACGCACACTTCTCACTGGAGGCCTGCCGCCGGCATGGCATTCACGCCCAGACGGCCCGGCAGGTAGAGGACACTTTTCAGCAACTGGTGCGTATTGCCGAGCGCGAGAAGATGGTGACTCGCGATTCCGGGGCGGCCCCGGCTGAGGCGGGGGATGAGGGGTTGCTCAAGTCCCTCTGTGCCGGATTTGTGGACCAGGTGTGCGTTCGGAAGGACTCCGGATCGCTGGACTGTCTCCTAACCGAAGGGCGCACCGGCAGCCTGATGCGCGAGTCGGTGGTGCAGCAGGCGGAGTTGATGGTCGTGGGCAGCATTCGTGAGGTGTCCGGTCGCAGCGGGGGTGTTCTCACCCTCCTAGGACTGGCCACGGCCGTGAAGACGGAGTGGTTGCGGGAGCTCTTTCCGCAGCACTTTCATACCTCGGTAGAGCATGTGTTTGACCGGCTTCACAAGCGGGTTTCGCCCGTGCGGCGCATTTGCTTCTTGGACCTGGTGGTGGCTACGGAGCACCAACGGGAGTCCGACCCCGAGCAGTCCGGACGCTGTTTGGCGGAGGCCTTCGCCCGTGGTGGATTTGATCTCCCTCAGTTGGATCACGAACTCAAGCAGTTCATAGCCCGGGTGAATCTAATAGCTCGGGCCTTGCCGCAGTTGGAATTTCCAGCCTTCGACGGCGCTGCGCTCGTGGCTGCGCTGGATCGCGCCTTTCGGGGGTTAACTCTGGTTAAGCAGGCTCAAGCAGCCTCGCTCAAAGAGGCGTTTCGGGCCCATCTGGCCCCCGAACAAATCGCCTGGCTGGACGAACTCATGCCTGTGTACCTGCCTTGGCTGGAAGGCCGTCGCCTCAAGCTCACCTACGTGGAGCCGGATCCCGAGGCTGAGGCCGACGAGATCTCGGGTCCGGAAGCCCAAGTTAAGTTGACCGAATGCTTCCAACTCAAGGCGCACCCAACGGTCGGTGAAGACGCCATCCCGGTTCGCCTCGCCCTGCAAGCTCCGGACGGCAAGCGACTGGAAGTGGTCTCGGATTTTCCGCGTTGGCGGGAAGTATCCTACCCCAAGCTGCGTGCCCAAATCCGAACCAAATACCCGGGCTTTGTCTGGCCCTAAGGCAGAGAATGCCGAAGCAGCAAGTGCTCAGGTCGTGGCGCGGCGGTGAACCTTGTGTATGGCCGCCTGATCGGTGGGCTTGATGATGATCTCGTCGATGTTGACGTGCGCAGGTCGCGAAGCCATCCAGACGAGTGTTTCGGCGATGTCCTGAGCCACGAGCGGTTCCACCCCTCGGTACACCTGCGCGGTCCGTGCGGCGTCTCCGCGGAAGCGGACGTCGGAGAATTCCGTCAGAGCCATGCCCGGATCGAGGGAGCCTACGCGGATGCCTGTGCCGTTGAGTTCGAGACGCAGCGCCTGCGTGATGCTGCGCTCAGCGGCCTTGACCCCACAGTAGATGGATCCGCCCTCGTAGGCTTGGTGAGCGGCGATGGAACCGATGTTGAGGATGCTGGCCCCTTGATGGTGTGGGATCATCGGCAGCACCGCTCGGGTGACTCGCGCCAGTCCCAAAAAATTGGACTGAACCATGGCTTCCCAATCCTCGTCCTTGCCCGCCGCGACCGTGTCCAGCCCGTGAGCCCCGCCCGCGTTGTTGATGAGCACATCCACCTGCGCTGTGAGGGTCTGTACCCATTGGGTGAATAGGGTCACCGAGCCAGTGGAGGACACATCGAGGTCGTGGAACTCAGCCAAAGCTCCGAGCGTGCGGCAAGCCGAGGCCACCTGGGCCAAGCGGTCTTGACGGCGAGCCCCCAAGACCAGTCGGCAACCCGCTCGGGCAAACGCTTCGGCGGCCGCTGCCCCGAATCCGCTCGAAGCACCGGTGATTAATACCCATCGGTCGGTCAACTGCATCTCCGACCGTAGGTGGTGTGCCTGCCAGGCGACAACTCTTCGATCCTCCCCCGAGCTTCATTGGGTCACCGTTGGTTTTGGCGCATGGGGCCGGCGGTATGGCTTGCGAATGATGGATGGAGCCTTGGGGCAAAGGGCCCAAGTTCTTTTTGAGTGGGGAATAGTACCCGGAGTTTGGGTGAATCGATTGGAAGAGTAGATGGGATGTTCGAAAGCCGGGGCAGAGAGTTTGTTTCAGTCAGGCTCACGACTGGCCATAAGAATGATTCAATGCGGCCTTGTAGGACTCTAGGTGGGATTTAACAAAAACGACCTTTTCAGCCGTCTTGATGCTTTTTTTCCATGGAAACTCTTCTCACGCTGGAGTTCTGCAGGACTCCGCATCGAAGACCCACTGCCGTATCCAAGAGTGGTTCTGGCTGAAATTCCACCAGGCCTTAGTATTGGCATAATCCTTGCGGGATCAATTTGGTAGGCTCGGCCAGCGTAGTTTTACAATAATCCGATCGGGAAACCTCCGAACGAAACACTCCGCGTGAATGTTGCCATCCATCTGACGTTTGGGGAGCAGGCTTGGACTTCCAAGTCTGAATCTGAATCCGAGTCTAAGTCTAAATCCGAACCAACACAGGCTCCGGAAGCCTTCTCCGATACAGAGATCATTCGCAGGGTGCTGGCGGGCGAAACTGAAAGATTTGGAGTGCTGGTTACCCGTCACCAAACCCGGTTGTTTGCTTTGGCGCGTCGCTATTTGCGTCGGGAAGAAGACGTCGCTGATTTGGTTCAAGACGTCTTGGTGAAGGCCTTCTCCCGATTGGATTCTTGGCGGGGTGAGGCCCCGTTCGAGCATTGGTTGATGCGCATGGCCACGCGCGCCTGCTTGGATGCATTGCGCAGTCAACGACGTCACCGCGAAGACAGTCTTAGTGACCTTTCAGCCGAGGAAAACGAGTGGCTCGACCGTCACGCCGCCAGTCCGGATCGCAGTGATCATCATGCGGAGGCGGCTCGATCCTTGGTGCGCAAGGTCTTTGAGCAACTGAGTCCGGCCCATCGATTGGTTCTGACCCTTCTCGAATTGGAAGACCGATCCGTGAAGGAGATTTCTATGACTACGGGATGGTCGCAGACCTTGGTTAAGGTGCGGGCTTTTCGGGCTCGTGCCGAAATGAAGCGGGTCTTATCCCGACTGCAGACGGACACCTTTCTTTAGTGGTGAGGTTCTGGATTTCTCCGCCAGGCATGCCGAGGGACCTCGAGGCTGGGGAGTTACTGTGAGGTTTTAGGTCACGGGAATGGGTTTTAGCGCGTTTTCCGCCCGGTGGCGTTTTGTGATTTGGATAGGTTTCCTCAGTTGGCGGATTTCGGAAGTCCTTTTAGGGTAACCGAGTCCCATGTCTGAAGCGTCTGCCTAGGAGTTACCGTCGATGAATCGCAATATCCTCTACCAGACACTAGTCCGTGCGGCCCGCACCGAGAAGGTTGAGCAGGGGGTTCCACCCGGTTTCGAGGCCCGTGTTCTGGCAGCTATCCATCGGGTTGAGCCCAATGAATCCTTGCGGCGGTGGGCTTCGGTTTTTTGGAAAGCGGCGTTCTCTACCACCGGTTTTGCAGCCGCAGTCTGTCTGGTTGCGATGATTCTTTTCGTTGAAGAGGAACGACCCCGCGCGGTGCGGGAGTTGGGTTCCGTGGCTGAAGCGATCAATGGGGCCGGTGATGAAATTGCTTCGGTCCTCATTGAGGATCTCGAAGAGGGAGAATCCTGGTGAACACCACGCGGATTGTTCTTGCGGCCTTGGTGATCTTTGCCGCTGGAGTCCTCACTGGCGGGGTGAGCACAGGTTTGGTTGGTCGGATGCTCCGCGAACGTCCCCGTCGGGAGGCAATCCCAAGTCCAGTAGTAATCAGTCCGGCGATTCCGAGCCGGTTGACCTCACAAGCCCCCGGATCTTCCAATCGGTCTGCAGGGACGATTGTCAAAGCTCCAGGAAACGCCCAACTGGAAGCGATGGCCCGTTGGACTCGGGAGTTGGATTTGACGGGCACGCAACGGGAGCAGATTGAGGTCCTCTTGAAGAGTGCTCAGGCTCGCCTTCGAGACTTATGGGCTCCGGTGGCTCCGCGCGCCCGAGGTGAGATCGAAGCCGCTCGAAGCGAGATTGAGGGGCTTTTGAGCCCGGATCAGCGGCAGCGTTGGAACGAGGCTCGCCGTCGTCGGGGTGCCGCCAAGCCTGTGGACCCGGTGATTGAAAGCCCTCATCCTGAGAGTCCTCGTCCGTAGGAATCTCCGTGGGGCTTTTTCTTACCCTTCCCGCTCATCAGAACCAATGGTTACCCAGGCCTCGGGGCATTGCGTTGCCCAAAGGCTCCGCTCTGATAAGCGTTCTGATGACCTTGCAGGATCGGTCGATGGAATTTAGCTTTAATCATTCATGGATTCGTCTGAGTCGTCGTCTTCGGGGGCTGAAGCCGGAGCAGTTCCTCCGGTTGCCAACACGGTTCCCTTGCAGGTTCCCCCGGTCCTTCCAACGCCACGGGTTCAACCTCCTTGCCCTCCGCAGCCGGCAGTCCATGGCAATGGGCGGACGCAACGGCCTAGGGGTGGTGCCTGGAAGTGGGTGGCCGTGGGTGTTTCGGTGATGCTGATCATTTCTCTGCTGGCCCTCGGGTTGATCGTGGTAGGTAAGTCGGATCGCAATTGGACTCATCATCGTTCGACCCAGTCACCCGGTGCGGCCGAATTGCACGAGGTGTTGGTGCGCGACTCTCCCTTTGAAGACAAGGTGGCGGTGATTAGTCTGGAGGGGGTCATTAGCGGCGAGATCCTTTCGGACATCGGTTCTTCAATGGTGGAGTTGGTGAGTGACCAGTTGGAGCGGGCGGCCGTCGAAGGGGTGTCCGCTGTTATCCTGAAGGTGGATTCACCGGGTGGCGAAGTGTTGGCCAGCGATGAGATCTACCTGCTGCTCGAGAAGTTTCAGAAAGAACACGACATCCCCGTCGTCGCCTCCATGGGCTCGCTGGCAGCCTCGGGGGGTTATTATGTCAGCGCCCCCTGCCGTTGGATTGTGGCCAATGAGTTGACCATGACCGGCAGCATCGGTGTCATCTTCCACAGCTACAATTACCGCGGCCTGATGGACAAGGTGGGCGTACGGCCGGACATCACCAAGAGCGGCAAGCTCAAGGACATGATGAGCGGAGAAAAACTTCCCGAAGAGGTTCTGCCCGAGGAACGCGCCATCCTTCAGGGAATGATCGATGAGAGCTTCGCGAAGTTTAAAGACATCATCCGCACCGGTCGCAACCACTCGGCCGCGTTGAACTTGAAGGACGGGGTCACCGAGGGTCGTAAACTAGCCCCCAATTGGACCGAGTTCGCCGATGGCCGGATCCTGTCCGGTCAACAGGCTCTGAATTTGGGCTTGGTTGATGAGTTGGGAAATTTTGAGGTGGCCCTGGATCGCGTCTTTCAGTTGGCCCGTCTGGATGGCGCCAAACTGGTCACCTACCAGCCCCACTTCCGCTTCCCAGGTTTCCTCTCGCTGCTGGGTCAGGCCCGCTCTGGATCGGTCAAGGTAGACTTGGGCTTGCCCCTTCAGTCGCGGTTGCCGGAGGGGCGGTTGTACTTCATGTCCCCGCTGCACATGCATTGAGCGCCTGCCTGAAGTGAGGCAATGGCCAAGGCTCGACAGCAGGGTGGGCTGATTTCACAATGAGCCCACCTTCCTATGGCTCAACGCTCGCTCCTCATCGGCATCGATTCCGGCACGCAATCCACCAAGGCGCTCATTGTCGACGCGGTCTCCGGTCGCGTCCTGGGAGAGGGCTCGGCCCCCCACAGTCTCCTGTCCGGGCTCCCGGCCGGAGCCAAGGAACAGAACCCCGCCCAATGGGTGCGGGCCACGACCCGTGCCATCCAGGCGGCCCTGAAGTCAGCCAAGGCCCAGGCAGCGGAAGTCGTAGCCATCGGTGTCAGCGGCCAACAACACGGATTTGTGGCGCTCGACGCGCAGGACCGGGTGATCCGCCCGGCCAAGCTGTGGTGCGACACGGTGACGGCTCCGGAGTGCGCGGAGATCACGGCCGCGATGGGTGGGACCAAGAAAACTCATCAGGCCCTCGGCAATGCCGTTCTGCCGGGGTTCACCGCTCCTAAGATCCTTTGGCTGAAGCGGCATGAGCCTGAGAACTTCGCCCGATTGGCCACGGTTCTACTGCCTCACGACTACCTCAATTTCTGGCTCACCGGCGACAAGTTCATGGAGTACGGCGACGCCTCGGGCACGGCCCTCATGGATGTCCGTCGTCGTCGCTGGTCGTCTGCGGTGATTCGTGCCATCGATCCCGAGTTAGAAGGCAAGCTGCCCACGCTTTCAACCAGCGATCGCCCGGCCGGTCACTTGTCGGCCAAGACGGCCAAGACTCTAGGGCTCAATCCTGGGGTCGTGGTCAGCGCTGGTGGTGGTGACAACATGATGGGAGCCATCGGCACTGGAAACACCCGCGAGGGCGTCATCACGGCCAGTTTCGGGACCAGCGGCACGATCTATGCCTGTGCCGAGAAGCCGGTGATCGACCCAGCCGGTGAGATCGCGGCCTTTTGCGATTCGACCAACCGGTGGCTGCCGTTGCTTTGCACCATGAATGTCACTGTGGCCACGGAGATGGTTCGATCCGAGGCGAATCTGGATCACGCCCAGTTTGAAAAATTGGCGGCCAAGGCTCCGGCGGGTTCCGACGGTTTGATGCTTCTGCCGTACCTCGAAGGAGAGCGAACCCCCAACATCCCGGACGGCACCGGGGTATTTTTTGGGGTTCGTCCGAAGACCTTCACCTCGGCGCACTATGCCCGCGCGGCCATGGAGGGTGTGACCCTGGGTATGAACTATGGTCTGCGTCGACTCGCAACACTGGGAGTTACCGCTCAACAAGTTCGTGCGACCGGCGGCGGCGCGAAGTCCAAACTGTGGCGACAGATTATGGCCGATGTGTTTAATGCCGAGGTGGTCACTCTCAAAGTCGCCGAGGGGGCTGCCTATGGAGCGGCTCTTCAGGCCCTCTGGTGTTGGCGGCGGGAGAAGGGGGAGTCTGTGGGCATCTCTGAGATCACCGATCGTTTTGTATCCGTGATCGCCAACGAGACCACAGTTCCCAAAGCCGCCAATGTTGCGATTTATCAAGGTCTCCAGCAATTGCAGGAAGAACTGGCTCGGTCGCTGCGCCCGGCCTTTGCTCAACACCGTCGGTTGGTGGGTTGATAGGCTCAGGAGAAAGAAGAAGAAAAAAGGAACGAGGAAGGAGGAAGGAACCCAACCTTACCTGAGCACCTCCGAGGTAGGGCGATTTCTCCGAAAGCGCCACGTCCGCAGACACGGACCGCCACAGGGCCGGATGGCCCGAGAGACTCGAGCCCTACCGGGGAGGTGGCAGCGGGGCCTAGGGGCCGCTGGCGGAGGAACCAGGCCGGGAGGCCTGCCAGTTTGGTAGGGACGGTGTCTCACCGTCCGCTCCCTGGGCTGCCACGCGAGGTGGGGATGGCCCGAGAGACTCGAGCCCTACCGGGGAGGTGGCAGCGGGGCCTAGGGGCCGCTGGCGGAGGAACCAGGCCGGG
>JAPLUF010000100.1 GCA_026397755.1 Verrucomicrobiota bacterium | reverse complement strand
TGCGGCCAATCCGCGGGGAGTGGCTTCCATCCAATCGACACAAATCCTCGAACACACTCGGGTGCTGGCGAGCGATGAGTTCGAGGGGCGCGGTCCGGGCACCCCGGGTGAGGCCAAGACGGTGGGTTATCTGGTGCAGCAATTTCGCCGTGCGGGTCTTCAGCCAGGGATGCCTGACGGATCTTGGACGCAGGATGTTCCCATCGTGGGGGTGAAGTCTTCGGTGGGCTTTACTCTCGGGGGAGAAGCGCTGGTGGGGCCTCAGGATTATGTGGCCTGGAGCCCTCGTCTCGGTGGCGATGTGGCGGTGCCGGAAAGCGATGTGCTCTTCATGGGTTACGGGATCCACGCTCCGGAATACGGTTGGAACGATTTCCGTGATGTGGACGTGCGGGGCAAGACGATCGTCGTCCTCATCAATGATCCACCGATTCCCGATCCGGCCAAGCCTGACCAACTCGATCCGAAGTGGTTCGGTGGCAAGGCCATGACCTATTACGGCCGTTGGACTTACAAGTTCGAGGAGGCGGGTCGCCGGGGTGCGGCTGCGGTGTTGATTATCCATGAGACGGCTCCGGCGGCGTATCCGTGGTTCGTGGTGATCAACTCTTGGGGTCGTGAGCGCTTCGATTTGGAGTCCAATGACTCCCCTCGGAGCGACATCGCGGGCTGGATGAGCCTGGAGCGGGCACAAAAGCTCTTCGCGGCCAATGGCACCACCTATGAGGCCATGAAGGAGGCTGCCAGGAAGCCGGGTTTTCGACCGGTGACCTTGAAGCAAAAGGCGGCGTTCACGGCACACAATGAGTCCCGCTCGCTGAAATCCAAGAACGTGCTTGGGATGGTTCGGGGGCGCGATCCGAAGCTCCGCGACGAGTGGGTCGTGGTCACCGCGCACTGGGATCACTTAGGCCGCAACGCGAGCCTCGAGGGCGACCAGATCTTTAATGGGGCCGCCGACAACGCCATCGGCACGGCTGGACTCCTCGAACTGGCTGAGGCATTCGGCACCGCCACCAAGGCGCCGAAACGGTCCATGCTCTTTCTCTCGGTGACGGCCGAGGAGCAGGGGCTCTTGGGTGCGGCGCATTATGTGGCGCAGCCGGTCTACCCCTTGGCCAAGACGGTGGCCAATCTCAACATGGATGGAGCCAACCAGTGGGGCCGGACCCGTGACCTTCGCCAAATCGGCCGGGGTGCTTCAACCATCGATGCGGTTCTGGATTCCGTGGCCAAGTCCCGCGGTCGGGTGGTCTTGCCGGATGCGCATCCCGAACGCGGGGGCTTCTACCGCAGCGATCATTTCGAGCTCATGAAGGGCGGTGTGCCGGCGTTGTACATCAAGGCCGGTGATGACTACCTCGGCAAGCCGACCGGATATGGCGAGGCCAAGGTTAATGAGTACATCGAGCGCGATTACCACAAGGTCAGCGATCAGGTGAAACCCGACTGGGATCTCAGCGGTGCTGCCGAGGACTTGCGCTTGTATTACGACATCCTCTGGCGTCTGGCCGAAGACCGTCGCACTCCGCAGCGGAATGTGGGCAGTGAATTCAAGGCGGCTCGTGAGGCTTCGAAAGCCTCCAAGGCCACGCTGAAATAAAGGCGACCCACCGCCGCATCGGATCTCTGGAGTTGCCGATGGGTCAAATGCCCTGAAGCGGTGCGTCGGCGTCGCCAAAGCGCGGGAGTCGGACTCCCATCTTGTCGAGCAGCGACAGGTGCAGTGAGCACAGCTTGCGGTGGCCGTCGCCCGCCTTGGAATAGTCGAGAACCCGCCCGCCCTCAAGAGCCCCTCCGAGCCGACCGACCGTGAGCACTGGCAGGCGGGTGTTGTCGTGCCGCTCGCCTGACCACATGTTGGAGAGGTAGAGGAGGCAGGAGTTGTCGAGCACGGTCCCGTCACCCTCAGGCATCGCCTCGAGGCGGCCCGCCAGATAGGCAAGGTTACCGACGTAGTAGCGGCAGATGCGCTCGTAGGACTCGGACAGGTCGTTGTGCGAGGCCGAGTGATGCGCGTCGCGAACGTTGAGGAAGGGGTAGAAGAGGCCGGAGAGATCCCGGCAGAGAACCAGGGTTGCCACTCGCGTTTTGTCGGTCTGGAAGGCCAGGGCAACGATGTCGCACATCAGTCGCATGTGCTCGCGGATGTCCTCCGGTAGACCGTTGTCAGGACGCTTCATGGTTACCATCGGTCGACCCTTGTCTCGGGCGCGATCCGCCGCCTTGGCGGTGTCTCCGCGCATGCGGTCGACGCGCTTTTCCACCTCGCGGACGCTGGTGAGGTATTCGTCGAGACGTCGGTTGTCGTCGGCACTGACCGAGCGACTCAGTGACGACAGGTCGTCCCGGACTCGGTCGAGGATACTCCGGGTGCGCTGGTCACCGCGGTTCTCGAAGAGGGCGTCGAAAGCCAGCGATGGGTACACTTCCATCGGCACCGGCGAGTCGGCGCTTTGCCAGGAGATATGGGAGCTATAGGCCATCGAGAAATTGGTCTCGTGGTATCCAGTGATGGGTTGCTCACAGCCAAGCACGAGACTGGGTTGGACCGTGTCCTGCCCAATTTGATTCGCCAGGACTTGATCCATACTAATGCCGCCCCGGAGTACCGCGCCCTTCATCAGAGGCATGCCTGAGAGGATGTTGCCGGTCTGCCCAGGATGGATACCGACCCCCACAGCGGGCCGGTTGAAGAGACCCTGGATGACGTTGAGACGGCTCCGGAAGGGCGCCAGCGGTTCGAGGGTCTTGCTCAGTTCCATCTGGGCTCCGGACCCCTTAGCCCACCAGTGGTCGCCGTTAATGCCGTTTCCAACAAACAGGGCCGCGAAACGTTGCGGATAGGCCGTCGCTGCAGCCTCCCCGGTCGGTGTGGTCGCGCCCCAGACCCGGACCGATTCTAGCCAGGGCAGGGTCATGGTGACGCCCGTGCCCCGGAGGAAGGTTCGGCGATTCAACCGGTGTTCTCGTGAGGGTGAAGACATGGTTATTTTAGTTTCGGGTCACCGGATCCTGAGGGCCTGTCTGTAGGCGTTTGTGGAGGAACTGTCGGCTGGTGACAACCCTTTCCAACAGGCCACTGAAGGGGTGGTGGTTGGCGCTCAGGTGGGACTTCATTTCTGCGATGAGGGGTTCATCACCCAAGATGAGTGTCCGACCCAATCCATAGGCCAGGAGTTTGCGGCACACGTTGTCGAGAAAATCGTCGCGGCGGTGTTGTCGCAGATAACTGACTAGTCCGTCGAGCCCCTCGCCTTGAGATCCGCCCGGAAATTCAGCGTGCGCATCGATCGGATGTCCGGCCAGGTCCATGGCCCGTCGCTCACCCACGGGGCCGTAGCCTTCAAAAACCAAACCCATGGAATCAAAACGGGCATGACATTCGGCGCAGCCGGATTGTTGCCGATGGGCCACGAGGGCTTCGCGCAGCGTGAGTTGGCCGAGGCTGCGCTCGTCCTTCGGTAGCTCGGGAACTGTGGGCGGTGGCGGTGGGATCCGTTCACCGAGAACCCTTCGAACCACCCAGTAGCCGCGCTTCACCGGACTGGTACGTAGGCCCGGCGAATTAGCCGTGAGGAAGACGGCCATGGGCAGGAGTCCGCCGCGGCCGTGCTCGCGGGCGTTCGCCACATGGACCCAGGTGTCTGAACCCGCGGGCTCCGGGCGGATGCCATAGTGGCGGGCCAGCGGGCCATTCACGAAGGTATCTCGGGCCTCGAGTAAATCGAGCACCGGGCGGTCCTTCTGGATCACATCCACCACAAAGTGCAGCGGTTCTTGGTACATCGCGCTGCGCAGCTCGTTGTTGAAGGTGGAAAAGTGCTCCCGGTCCACTCCGTTGTGCTCTTGGAAGCGATGGAAATCGAGCCAGTGGCCGGCGAATGCCTCGGCAAAGTAGACAATGCGGGGATCCTGGACCATACGACGGACTTGAGCCCGCAGCTCCCGGGGGCGGTGAAGCTCGCCAGCCGCCGCGCGCGCTCGCAGCTCAGTATCCGGCGGACCCGCCCAGAGAAAATAACTAAGGCGACTGGCCAAAGCCGTATCGGAGAGAGGCACTGACGCGGCGGTCGATGCGTCACGACGTTCAGAAATCGTGCGGCCGCTCCCTTCAACCAGGTCTAGGCGGAAGGAGAACTGGGGCGACATGAGGACACGTGCCACGCAGTCCCGCATCGCCTCCTCATGGCTGAGGCCGTTCTTTTTTCGAGAATCCTGATAGAATTTTTGGAGTTCTTCCCGCTCTGGAGCCCGCAGGGGGCGTCGGTAGGCCCGCTCGGCGAAGCCATCCAGGAACGCCCGGTGGCCGGATTCTGCAGTTTCGTGCAGCAGCTGTAGTCGGGTGATTTGCCGCGCGGTGTCCGCGAAGTGATCCCTAATGGCCTGCCGGGCGGTGTCGCTGGCCTTATTTCGAGCGGCTTTGGCCTCGTAGAGTTCCCCAAGTTGTCGGATTTTTTCGGTGGAATGGATCGACTGGTCTTCGGGCCGAAATGGGTCGAATTCTGGGTCTCGCAAGAAGGCCGAGTCGGTCCGCTCAAACCACACGAGGCTCGTCAGCATGCGATGCGGAACGGACGCCAGGAACCAGAATTGGTCCCACAGTTGGTCCAACTCGCGCTGCCCGGCTTCGCTGAGAATGAGGTCGTAGAGGGGTTGGTCGTCGCGGAAGTAGCCGGTCATGCTGTGCAGGCCTGCGCTGAGCAGTCGGCCGGCGTTTTCTTGCTCCTTCTCCGCGTCGAGGTAAACACGGCCGCGTTCAGTAATGTAGAAGGCGTCCGGAAAGAGGTCGGCGAAACGGGCGAAGGCCGCCTCGTATTCTGCACGAGCTACCGGGTCGGTCGGGACCTCCAATTGCGGCAGCCGCTCCCGTTTCTTTGCCGCCACCATTTGCGTGAGTGCTGACGATTCACGGGTCACCAAGGTGGGTGCCAGCGAGACGCCGCCTCGCTGCACGATGTTGGGCGTAGGAGCCTGGACACGGGCGCCGGGTTTTTGGCGGGGAGCTTGAGCCGGGGTGTTGGTCTTCACTGCAATCTGGGCGGCCAGGTTCGTTCCATGAGTCTGTCCGTCCATCGACCACAAAGCACCGGGATCCCAGCGGCGTCGGTTGGTGGCCATCTGACGGTTCTTCCAGAGCACCAGTGTTTGTGAGCCGTCGTGGATGGGCGGGGCGCGCAAGTTGGCCACATCGGGTACCAGTCGTGAGCGCAGAGCGTTCACCTCGTTGCGGAGACGTTCGCAGGCCGGACGAAGCCCCCCTTCAATCGTGCTTCCGATCGCTGACCTTGGCCCGGGCTCTGGCAGGGCTCGCCATTCGGTTTGAACCCAGGCCATGGGGCCGACCGTCTCGCCGGGGTGCTGCAGAGCGCTCCAAATTCGAGCGAGGTACTTCGGGCTAATTTTTGCGTCGGAGGCGATCCGTTCGAGTGAGGCGTTGCCGAGGCCGAGCCGCGTGCGGTATCGGAATCTCCAAGCGGCCTCCAGGTAGTCGGCCAAGTCGGTGGGTTGGCGCCGGTAGAAATCGACGATGCGGAACACCGCCCATTTGTCGCGGTCGGTGTCGGCGATGACCGGATGGGGGGCGAAAGTGAAGCCCTCGGGCTGGAGCACCAGATGATTAGCAACTTCCCGGGCCGCCTCGAGGTACTTCTTTACGAGCGCCGGCGACAGGGCCAAAGACTCGGCCGAATTGTCGAATCCGGCCTGGTTGGCGGGATCCAGCGGAAAGTTGCGCGTTGGCCGCAAATCGACGCCGGTGAGCTCGGCGATGGAGTGGTCGTACTCGGCATTGTTCAGGCGGCGCGCGGGCAACGGGCCAGGATCCCCCGCTTGACGTCGGGCCTCCCGTTCTCGAAGGGCCTCAATCCAAGCCACCATTGCTTGACGCTCCGGGCTCGATGGCTGGGTCTTGGATTTGGCCGGTGGCATGTCGCCGGCACGGAGCCGGTCCAGCACTCCATCCCAAGTGGCAAATTCGCCGAGCACTTCGGGCACGGAGCGAAAACGCTCGAGATCCAACTCCGCCTTGCGGGTGACCCCGTCATGGCAGTCGTTGCAATACTGCTTCAGGAAGGGGCGCACCACTTGATCGAAACCCGGTTCCAGCGCGGGTCGAGGGGCCGCGTGAAGGACGCAGGCCATAGCCCAGGCGAGGACCCCGGGGCACCAGAGGACCGTTCTTGGTGACGGACCATTTCTCAGCATGCATCGAAAACTAGTCACAGGGTGGGTCTGAGAATGGAGGGTAATTTGAACTTTGAACAGTGGGAGACTGGGGGCGATCTCTGGCACTGACGACGGGCCTCGCCTCGGAACGTTTCAGCGGCGGCCGTTTTCAATCTTGAGCCGTGGCGGGGTCAATTCGATGGAGAGTTCGTTGTCTGATTTAATTCTCAGAACCCTTCGAAGGAGGCGCAGGAACCGGCGAGGCCTTGTCGAGCGGCGACGTCTCGAGCGGCGGGATCGTCGGGGGCGGCAGAATGGTTGCCGTGCGGGCTGGGTGAGTCGGTTGTCGGAAGAATCCTCCGGAGGCGAAGCTCTTCCAAGCCGACCCGAGCCAACCCAACACGGAGATCGCCAACCACAGCGCCCAGAGCAGCATCGCAAACCGGTACCACCAGATAGATACCGAGACACAGCTGCACATCGGCAAGGAAGTCCCTTCGCTGCGGGCTTGGAACCAGCGGAGGAGAGTGCTGGTGGAACCGTTGCCGAGGATGAACATCTTTGGGTTGCCCAAAAGTCCGGCACTGACCGCAAAGAGGAGGATGCCCAGAGCCGTGGCCGTCAGCGCCACCAGTCCCACCTGGGAGGCATTGTACCCCATCCAGGGCAACGTCTGGAACCGCTCATGACCGCGCCATTGCAGCAGGAAGAACCAGCCAATCACCGTGAAGGCAGCCCAGAGCGGTACTTGGGTCAGACCGATCATGAGGAGCATCCACTGCAGCGAGCGCAGCGGAGACTTTGGGATGCGACCCAGTGCCACAGCCGTGAGGAGCGAGGTCAGCAAAATCACCCAGAAACGCACGGCCGGTCCGCGTCGGGGACCCGAGGCCCACAGCACCCAGCGATCTTCACCGACACCCAGTGAACTCTGGATGTTGGCGCTCTCGACCGGCAAGCGCACGGCGCCATTGTTGGCGCGGAAACCCAGTGGCAGGTTTTCTTTCCAGCCCACCGAAAGCAGTTGCTCGCCGGGCCGCAGTGGGATCACCAACTTTGAGCCCTCCCGACGGACGGGGATTTCCTGACCGAAGTGGGTGAGCCGCGTGATATCAGCCTCTGCGGGCAGCTCGATAAGGAAATCTTCGCCGAGGCTACAGCGGATGGAGAGATGGAGGGTCGAAAGGCGTTGGCGTTGCCCGACAGTCACTGCGTGGATCGCTCGATTCAGGGTCACCGTGGCCCCAGCGATGCCTTCCGGACGGTGGACCTTCAGGTTCACCGTCTCTCCGGGCCACGGTTGCCAGACGGGCTCTAGTTGGGCGTTGCCGGATTCAAAGACCGGAGCCAAGCCAGACAGCGACACGTTCCACACCGGTGAGGCGACCAGGTGCCAGCGTTCGATCCAAGTGTCGGTGGGGCGGGTGGTTAAGGTGAGAGTCTACACCGGGGCCAGGCTGCTCTCCCACGAAAACGCAGTGTCTTGCGCCCCGAGGCGGACCTCCATGCCGCCGTCTTGCACGACCCGTCCTTGCGACAAGACATTCTCGCCGGGCAACAGAGGGATGCGCATCGACACCGCCTTGCCCACGGGCGAAAGACGTTGGATCACGGTTTGGAGTTGCCGACCCAGCTCCAGACGGCGCTGCACGGCCACGATTGGCTGGAGATCTTGGCGATCATACGTGGCGGCCGCTGCAGCCACTTTCTGTTTCGGTGAGAAGAAGACTTGTTGTTCTGGGACCCCATCGGCACGGACTCCGACCACGGTCCAGTCCGGGGCATCGATGGACACCTGACGCGGCTTGAGCAGGTAGCTCCATTCCCAGTCGCCGGTGTTGGACAGCAAGGCCTCCACGCGGACCCGATGGACACCAGGAGGCAGCACGGTCCACAGGTAGCCATCGTCCCGACGCAGTGCGGCAGCCCACCGCCCGTTGACGACCACCGAGAGCGGGGAATAGGCCGGAAGGCGTCCAGGCAATGGGACGGCCGTCTCGGCGGCGCAGTGGATTTCGACGTCCATCAGGAGCTGTTGGCCGCTGAGTTTCATGGCGACGGCCGAAATATTGGCCGCATTCGGGAAGGCGTCCGATTTCTCCAACAACCGCTGTCGGAGG
>JAPLUF010000155.1 GCA_026397755.1 Verrucomicrobiota bacterium | reverse complement strand
TCTCGGTCACCAGGACCACGTCGGCCCGAAGGTCGTTGTTGAAATCACCGACGGCCAGGCATCGAGCCACTGGCCAGTCTGTGGGCTGAGCCATGGCCGACAAGCCCTCCCGACGTTGATTGGACAGGATCCAGGGTGGCTCTCCCTTGCGCGTGAGCAGCACATCCGGGAGGTCGTCGTTGTTCCAATCTTCGATGGTCACCGAAGTAACACCGGTAATATCAAATCCATCGCCCGGACTTGGCTTGCGTTCGCGGAAGATAGCCGTTCCGTAATTGGTGAAAGCCCGAAGACGGCCTTCCGGGGTGACCGCCAGTAGCGCTAGTTTGCCCGTGATGTCGATGTCACCCAGGGTGGCGTCTGTTCCTTTCAGAGCCCGGATCCCACCCAGAGCCGATCCGTCGGTGATGAACCCGTTGGTGGCGAACTTAAGCAATTGGGAGCCTTGGGATCCCACGAGCAACGCGTCGTCGTAGCGGTCGTTATTCAAGTCTCCAACGACGATTTCTTGAACCGTTCCAACCGTGGAGTTGAGCGGCTCGGACCTTGCCACGAAGGTGGCGTTGGAGTTCCAAAGTAGGCGCAACTGCCCTTGATCATCGGTGAGCAAAACATCATTCCAACCGCGACGGTTGAGGTCGAACAAACCGAACGGACCCCTCAGTCGACTCGCCTCCGGGCCCAGGGCTCGGGCGGTGTCCTCGACAAATTGGACGGAGACTGGGTCGGATTCGGGCTGCTCGAGAGCGAACGGAGCCAAGATCTCGGTGTACTTGCATTTCTCGAAGAGAGCCGGGTTGTCGGCCGCCTGTGACTTTCCGGCTGCGACCCTTTGGTGCTCGGCCAGCTCAGCGGATGCTTGTTCCCGGGCTCCCTGTCGCAGGTAGGCCTGGCTGAGTTGGTAGTGGGCCGAAGGGTGATCTTTGTCGAATTCGATCACCTCGACGAATTGCTCAGCGGCGTCGGGAAAGCGTCCCCAACCTGCATAGGCGAGGCCCAACTGGAAGCTCACGGTGTTGAGGGTGCGGTCGGCTTGCTTGGCCTCGGTCAGCGACTGGACCGCGTTGGAAAAGGAGCCCAGGCGTAGATGAGCGCAGCCGGCCAGGTAGTGAGCCGCGCCGCGGCCGGGTTCGACTTGCAGCGCCTCACGGGTATGGACCAGAGCCTGGGAAGGTTGGCTCGCCAAGAGGAAGGCATTGGCCAAGTTCAGGTGAACGTCCGGATTGGACGGGTTCATCGACAAGGCCACTTGGAAGGCTTCGATCGCCCGCCGCGCATCGCCCGCGGCGTAGTAGCCACGACCGGCGTTCATGTGGGTGGCGAACTGGGAGTCCTCGTTGGAGGCCCGGTTGAACCACCAGGCCGTCGCGGCGATCCCACCAATGAAGAGGAAAATGCCCACCACCAACGCGGGTGCGGCCGGGGATTTCTTCGGAGGACTCATGCGGGTCTGGGTAACTTACTTTGAAATAGCAAAAAGCAACACCCTGACGGCCCGGGCTACTGCGCGGGATCCAGAGCGGGCGGGGTCAGATCAGGATCCGCCCTTCGAAGACGAAGGTGGCCGGTCCGCCGAGTCGAACATCATTGAAGCCTCCGTGGCCATCGGCTTGGAAGGAAACGCTCAATTCATCGCCGCCCTGCACTTGAATGCGGATGGGTGAGGAGAAGCCGTGCAGGCGTGAGGCGACCAACGCGCTAGCGGTGACGCCGGTGCCGCAGGCGAGGGTTTCTCCTTCGACGCCCCGCTCATAAGTCCGCACGCGGAGTTGATTGGGGCCGATGACTTGAACGAAGTTCACATTGGTACCGCGCGGCTTGAAGTGCTCGTGCCAGCGCAGTTCCGAACCCAAGGGCTGGACCATGGCCTTGTCGGCGTCTTCCACGAACACCACGGCATGCGGCACGCCCGTGTTGATGGAACTGACCTCCAAGACTCCGGCTTGTGTCGTGACCTTCTCCGAGAGGCGGAGGTCGTGCGGAGCCGTGAGATTGATGGTCACCCGTTCACCCTGGAATTCGGCGGTGATCACGCCGGCGGCGGTTTCGAAGGTTACCGTGGGCTTGGTCCAACCGGTGGCCCGCTGGATGTACCGTGCGAAGCAACGGGCGCCGTTGCCGCACATGGCGGCATCCGATCCGTCGGAGTTGTAGAAGCGCCAAGCCCAGTCGGCCTTGCCGGTGAGGCTAGGCACCAGAAGCATGAGGCCATCGGCTCCAATGCCGAACTGCCGGTGACACAATTTGGTCACCTGCTCCGGAGTTAGCACGATGCGGGCATTGCGGTTGTCGAGCAGGATGAAGTCGTTGCCGGCTCCGCTCATCTTGAGGAACTCCAGAGTCATGTTGGAGGTAGATCATAGGCCGATGTCCCGTCGCGACAAGAGTTCGGGAAGGTTTGGAATTCTGACGCGTCAGGGCGCCCAGGACTGGGATCGCCGTGGACTTGAACTTCGCCAGCCTGTGCGCAGGCTTTCGGTATGCGAATCATCCGCTCGCCCAAGGCCATGCAGCGTCAGGCGCTGCTGTGGCGGAGTCGGGGCCTCCGCGTCGGTTTTGTGCCGACCATGGGGTATTTGCATGCCGGTCATTTGAGCTTGGTACACGAAGCGCGGCGGCGGGTCGGGGTCGATGGAGTGGTGGTCGTCAGCATTTATGTGAATCCCACCCAGTTCGCACCGACTGAAGATTTGGCCAAGTACCCCAGAGACTTCGCCCGAGATTCCAAATTGTGCCGCGAGGCAGGGGTAGACGTGATCTTTGCGCCGACGGATGGCGACATGTATGCGGGGCGCGAGGATGGGGATTACTCCACGTATGTCGTGGAGGAGGAGTTGACGCAGGGTCTGGAAGGGGCCTCACGTCCCACCCATTTCCGGGGCGTGACCACTGTCGTGGCGAAGCTCTTCAACTGTGTGTTGCCCGAGGTTTCGGTCTTCGGAGCCAAAGACTGGCAGCAGGCGGCCGTAATTCGGCGCATGGTGACAGACCTTCAGTTCCCGATCCGGATCGTGGTGGCGCCGACCACGCGCGAATCCGATGGCTTGGCGATGAGTTCGCGCAACCGCTACCTGCAACCCGAGGAGCGAGTGCAAGCCACTGTCTTGTGGCGTTCCCAGCAATGGGTCCGCCAGGAGGTCCGGCGATTTGTGGACGGTGTTCCTTCAGCCCGGCTCCGCCAGGGAGTGGAAGCCTTGGTGGCCGAGTGTCCGGCCGCGCGTCTAGACTACGTCGCCTTCGTCGATCCGGACACACTGCGCCCGGTGGACTCGGTCCGCCGAGGGCATCGCATCGTTCTGGCGGTCTTCGTCGGCAAGACGCGGCTCATCGACAACGGTGCGATTTGAAAGCACCAAGGTCCGATCGTCTATCGCAGCAGGTTGGCGATTTTTGGGCGAGTGGCCTTGAGTTGCTCGTAATCGAGTTTCAAGCCCGCGGGAGCGAGAACGGCCTGCAAGAAATCGTAGATGCCTTTGACTTGATCGAAGGGTACCGAGACGGAATTTAGGGCCGTTGTTCCTGCGTTGTCTTTGGCGAGCTTGTCAGCGCCGTGAGTCAACAGGTGTTGCACGATTTCGGTGCGGCATAAGAACGCGGCTACCAGGAGGGGGGTGGCCCCGTCGTTGTTCCGGGCGTTCACATTGGCTCCCGCCTGAACCAAGGCTCGCACCGCCTCTAGGTGACCGAACACCGCGGCTGTGTGCAACGGGCTGCCCCCGCTGTCGGGCGCTTTTTCGTTCAAATCCGAGGCGGCTTGGATGTGCTGTTGGATGGCCTCGAGGTTTCCGGTTCGGGCCGCTTCTTGGATGCTGATGGCCGGCGGGGCGGATTTGCTGGCGCTGGGTGGCGGGGGCTTGCCGCACCCCGACAGCAAAGTCAGCAACAACAGGGACGTGGCGAGTTTCTTTATTTTCATTGGCTCAAGTTCAACGGACGGGAAATGGGAATCCTGACAACGGTTTCAGCACCAGAGCGAGGATGGCTGGATTTGCGCCGAATGCCACCAGATGGCTTTGGATCATCGGGTCAGGGAACAGCGGGAGGGATCACCTCGACCTGGAAGAGTTCCAGTCCTGCAGGATGGGTGAGAGTGTGACAAAAAACCGATTCAACAGTGAGTTCGAAGGGGCGCGCCGGGAGCTTCTTCGACATGTGTTTCAGGGCGGGGTCCAAAATGAAGTCGCGAATCGGAAGGGTCACGTCGAAGACCTCGCCGGCGCTAAACTCGTAGGGGCCGCGGGCCGTCAGGAAGCGACCGGCAAATGCGCCGCTAGCATCCCGCAGGTGGACGCCGAAGTACACCGTGCGCGACACCTCCAGCCGCCCGCGGACGCGCAAATGGGTGTCCGGATGAAGCAGGACGGGCGGGTCATCCCACTTGGAAACCCGCGTCGCGGCGGCGAAAATGGTCCGCCCTAGCTGGGTGGTGAACGGGACGGCTAACAACGCGGCGTCTTGGCCCGCGGCGGGCGGCAACCATTTGCCGAGCGTGCGTTCGGGTCCGAGTGGGAGGCGACTGGTCCAGTGGTCGACCGGTGCCAGAGCCGGAGCGACGGTGAGCTCGTGGTCGGCGGCGGCCAAGACGCGATGACGGGTGGGGACATCGAGTTCGGCGCCGTCGCTCAGGCGTTTGACGCGAACCGTTCCCTGGCTGACGTCAAGACGGGTTGCACTAGTATCCGTCTCGATCATGAACTGGGTTCCGAGCACCTCCATGAGTGCGGAGGTGGTCTGGATAATTAGGGGCCGGCCGGAGGGCTGGGGACGCACATGGGCAGAGGCGGTCCCGGATTTGAGGTGCAGCCGTTTCTGTCCGAGATCGGAAAAGGTCAGTGTCGAGTTGCCGGTGATCGCGACAGTGGTGCCGTCGGGGAACTGCAGCTCGAACCATGAGAGCGGCTCGATGCCCTCGATGATGCCACCCTGCAGTTTCGTTCCGACCTTAAGATTCCGAACCACCTGGCCGCCATCACCCGTCCATTGAATGGCCCCGTCCAATGCGGTGATGGTCGCTATTTCGCCACGGTGTTGGAATTTGAGAAACAGCAGGGCCGTGCTCAGCAAGATTGCGATCGAGGCGGCGACGGCCAGCACGGCAGTGAACCGTCTCGAAGGGGCAGGAAACCCAACGATACCCTTCTGCGCTGGTGCGGCCGGGGCGTTTCCTTGCAACAAGGCCCGCCGTCCTTGGGCCTCGCGTTCCAGATCGGCAATCATCACCGCCTGTTCGGCCATTTCACGCAGGAACCGGCGGGCTTCGGGATCGTGGCGCAGCGAGGCCGCGACTTGATCCGCTTCGGTTTCTGACAGCCGACCGTCCATATAGCCCACCAACCCTTCCTGTTTGGGATCGTGTGGGTTCATGGTGCTTCGGGTTTCAGATCGGGGCCGGAGCGCTCCAGCTTTCCATCGATGCAGAGCCGGAGACTTTCGTGCAACCGGGAGACGCGCTTGTAAATCGCGTTGAGGCCGATGCCCATGCTTCGGGCGACCTCTTCGCAATTGTGCCCATCGAAATAGCGCAGCCTCAGAAGGCGGCGGGATTCTTCGGGCAATGACTCCAAGCACTCGCGCAAGGCATCCATCCTGGAGCCTTCAGGTTGAACCACCTCCGACTGCCATTCCTGCTCCAACAGTTCCAGGATCTCTGGATCCAGACACGAAGTCTCGCGCCGGTGGCGTCGGAGCCAATCAATGCCCTCGCGGCGGGCGGTGATAAACGCCCACGAAAGAAGGGCGCTTCGGCCGTCAAAAGAGAGGTCCCGGGTCAGGGCCTTCACCGCGACATTCTGAAAGATGTCTTCAGCCGCATGCGTATCGTGGACCATGAGCCAGGCGGCTGCTGAAATGCGCACCCGCGCTTGCATGAGAGTTTGAAGGACCTCGTGCTCGGAAAGGGTCATGGGCGGGAAGGCGTGTCGACCGGGCTTGGGGCGGAGTCCTTGGCCGGTTTCGCAGCCAGTTCGCGGAGATGCTGGGCCAATCGAGGTCTCTCTTGGCGGATGAAACTCAGATCCAAGTTCACGTCGGCCGATGCTGCGATGAAGCCGTAGAACTGTTCGAGGCCCGCGTTCCAGGCCCCTGAGACCACGTCGGCAGGCGACTCCTTGCGGTGGTTGCGCTGGCTGAGTCGGGCCCCGTTTTCAATCAGGAGTTTTACCAGTTCCGTTCGTCCGAGGAAGGCCGCCGTATGGAGCGGTGTGTTGCCGTCACGATTAGCGGCTGAAACATCGGCACCGTGCTCAATGAGATAGCGGGCCAAGTCCAAGCGATCGTGCAGGGCGGCGACGCTCAGGGGCACCGCACCGCTTTTAGGATCCTGCTCGTTTATGCCAGCTCCGTGGGTGATATGGCGTTGGGCCGCCTCCAGATCCCCGCGAGCGATGGCCGACGGCAGGAGGGCCGAAGGGCTGCCACGGGCGTCGTCCAGATGGCGGGCCAAAACGTCTGACGCAGTCTTGTTGTCGACGACGTGGAAAATAAACTCGTTGCTGAAGAGTCCGTCTGGGTTTTGGACTTGGAGCAGATGGAGTCCGGGAACGGGCAGAGTGGTCAATTGAATGACGACCGTCTCCTTGAGCTCTAAGGCCACGGATCCTGTCACGCGTCGGCCATTGACGAACAAATGGGCGTCCTCGCGGAAGTGGCGGCCACTGAGCTTCATGCGTGGATAGCCGGGGTAAAGGATCGGGAACTCTTGGCGACCGCTTTGTTTTTGAATGGGACCCAGCGTCCACAGAGCAGGTTGCGGGTGATCCACGTCAACCTGAGTTCCCAGACGCGCAGTGAATGTGCCGACGAACTGCCCGCCCGCCGCCATCGCGATTAAATCGGATCGGGCGAAGGTTTTTCCGGCATGATTGCGGTCGAGATAGCTTCCGGTTTTGGCGTTCCCTTGGAATTCGAGCGCCATCGGCGTCGCCTTGCCTTCGGTCATCCATACTCCCTCGCCCTGAAGCACAATACCCCCCTCCGCAGCCGCCTTTTCCAGAGAATCTAAGAGGCTCGCTGTGAACGCAGCGGAGGCGGTTCGCTGATCCAGAGTCACTTGTCGGGCAAAGGCTCCAGAAAAGCCGGTGCTGCCCTCAAGGACCATGTTCCAGACCGGGTCGAAGCGTTTGCGAGCACCCCAAGCGAACTGCCAGATAGAGCGTTCGGGAGCACCTCGCTCGGCGACGCTGCGGTAGAAGTCGAAGTCGATGATGTTGAGCCGCCCCTGAGGCAGGGTGAACCAGCGATCGTAGGCGCCGCGCCAAGTGGGGGCGTCCATGCCAGTGCCGGGGGTCTTGGTGCTCGTCCAAAACGGCATACGATGGCAGTCGCCACAGACGTTGGGCTTGGTTTTGGAGGGGTCGTTGTCGCCGTCGATGTGGAAGAGTTTGAATCCGTTCCGGGCCTCGGTGGAAAGAACGTCGTCGTAAGAGCGTCGTTGGGCCGGAGGATAGGGCACCGCCAAAAGGAATCGGGCCATCGCATCGCGATGAGTCGCCGAAAGTCGTCCGAGCTTTTTCTCATCATTCCGTTTCGAGTCCCCTTCCTGACTCATCGTCGCGGCCAGACCGGCATCGATGAGGTGACGGGCGCTCGATTCCTGCGAGTCGACGCGGCTATTGGGTGGGACAACGGTGTGGAGGTGTGCCGAGTTAATCCCGCCGTACGGGTCGCCGAGGGTGCCGTCCCAATGGTAGGGCTCCGTCTCACGGAGGCCGCGAATGGGCATGGTCAAGCGGGGCATAATTTGATCGCCGCCGGTCACGATGGGAGTCTTGAGGACCCAGAGCAATTGGTCGGTATGCCCGTTGGGGTGGCAACTGGCACACGAGAAGGTTCCGGTGGTGGAGGAAGACGCGGTCTCGAATGCGATGCGCCCCTGCTTTACCCGCGCATGGGTCGGGTCGGCGAGCACGATGGTTTCGAGCACCTCTGGCTTCGAGGGGCGCGAGAGGCCCACGAGGGAAACGGTGTCGGCGGCGGCATTCAGTACCCACGCCCGCGACGGCGAGCCATTGGCGCTGCATTCCAGCGCGATGCCTTGAGGCACAGCACCCACGGTGACTCGTCCGAGAATCTTTCCCGTGGCGGCGTCGACGGTGAAGAGTTTGTCCGAGCCGGCCGCGGACACCACGAGCGTGGAATTGTCGTCGCTAATCTGGATGGCGTAGGGCGTCGCGAGGGCCATGCCTTCTTCGGGGTGCTGCGGCGGCAGCGGTTCGAGGTCGATGAAGGTCGGCGGGTTGGTGCGCCCAGCCTTGGAGGGGACGCGAGTGATGCGGTTGAGGAATGCGCGGTTCTCCAACTCGGCCAGGCCCTGTTTGCGCGTCCCGGCGCGGCCGTTGACGTCATTGCGCGCATCCGTCTGTGCAATGTAAGTAACCCCGTTCGAGTCCACCGCCAGTCCGTAGAGCAAGGTGCCCAGTGTAGAGACGGTCTCGAGGAGTTGGTCGGTAGTTGTGTCGAACACGAATAAGTCGCGATCCGGCACCTTGGGATTCTTGACGATGTCCACGATGTGACCCAACGAAAGCACGTTGTTGGTGGCGATGGAGTGATTCCAGGCATTGAACGTCACGAGGTTGCCGTCGGGCTTGCCTGTGCCACCAGAAAGCTGCGTCTGGTTTCCAGACTCGAACGGGATCACATAAAGCCTCCCCGCGCGCACCAGAATCGCCCGCGGGTCTTGCGCGGGAAGGTCCAATCGCTGGATCACGGTGCGCCGGGCCACGTCGATCACCGCGATTTGGTTCTCGGAGGAAAGCGCGACATACGCCTTGTCGTTGTTGGCGAAGGCGATGCCCACCGGCTCATCAAAGCGCGTCGCCTTCGTGGCTGAATCCAGGTCCTGCACCGTGGCGATGACTTGCAGGTGCGTCGGACTCGATGGGTCCGTGTCGATCACGCTCACCGAATCGGAGACATGATTGGCAACCCACAGTTCTTTGCCGTCGGGTCGGGCCGCTAGGGAGACGGGTTCAATGCCGACGTGGATGCGGGTGACCGTCTTTCGGGTGCTGGCCTGGATGACATCGACCGTGCCGGCCGGAGTATTGGCCACGAAGACGAAGCCGCCCGCCAGGACGATGGGTGAGGCTTGCGGACTCAGGAACGTGGGGTGACCCACGGCGGCACAGACACCCCAGTTGCCCCAAACGACGAGCAAAGCGGCACTCAAAGCGCGAAGGATTTGTTTCATTGTTGAAAACCCGAGCATTGCGCTGGGCCGGTTGGCTCAGTGCCTGCCATCGGCTATTTAATCCGATCGGGTGGGACCGGCGGCATGCTCCGGAAGCCGGCGGTGGTGGTCCAAAGGTTGAGCGGTGTGATCGATTGACCGTAACCCAACGAGCGGACGCTGCCGTCGACGAAGGCGAAGTTGGATCGCCCTGATTGGTTTCCACCTCGGCCATGACGACCATGTTCGACCTCGTTAATGTCGTCGCCGCCACCTCGGCCTTGGAGGAAATCCATATACGCTTGAGGGGAAGGGGACTTCTTTTCACCGAACGTAATCGTTTCTGAGGGGTTGGGGATGGCGCCCAGTGGAACAGAGAATTCCCAAGAGAATAGGGAGGGAGTGGTGTCCAAAATCACCTGAAAACGAGCCAATGCCTCGGGCGAGAGGGTTTCTTTGAAATAATCATTCCAGCCATTGGCGAGATAGCTTCGGTGGGAGCCGTCGATGTCGTAGGGGAGTTGTTTTGAAAGAGGCGGTGGTACGGTGGGTGGCCAAGAGATTTTGGTCGGAGTGCGGGTATCCGCAGGGCATTTCAGAACGCTCTCGGTGTCTCCGTAGTAAGGGGAAAGGGGTTGTGTCCAATAAGGGGCCCCCTGCCGCGGCGGATCGCTGTCATGGTGATCATTGGCGTAACTCAAGAGGGCTAGGTTGAGCTGCCGGAGATTCGATTGGCACCGGACGCTCAGTGCTTGGGATTTGGATTTCGAAAGGGCAGGCAAGAGCAACGCCGCGAGAATGGCGATGATGGCGATGACGACCAACAACTCGATCAGAGTGAATGCTGATGGGGGGCGAACACGATGAAAGGGGGGTGTCATAAATGAACCTCAAAGAAGATAACGGATGATCCGCCATTTTCCTGACAAGATGGGTTTTGGGAGTCCGAAGAAACGATCACTCATTCGGGATGCATCCCAGACCCGAGGGGGTTTAAAAACAGACTCAACCAGGCCTTGCCGCCACTGTCCCAACCCAAGAAAAAACCGCCCGGGTTTGCCGGACGGTTTTTGCAAAACGTTGGACCGAGCGTCAGTTCAACCGGCAATGGCCCGGTCGAGACTCGCCTTGAGATCCTTTTTGGACTTCAGGCCCACGGTCTGCTCGACCACCTGGCCGCCCTTGAAGAGCAGCAAGGTTGGGATGGAGCGAATTCCGAACTGACCGGCCAAGTCTTGGTAGTCATCAATGTTGACCTTGGCGATCTTGGCCTTGCCGGCGTATTCGGTGGCCAGCTCGTCGAGAACCGGTCCGAGCATCTTGCACGGGCCGCACCACTCAGCCCAAAAGTCCACGAGGACGGGTTGTTCGGAGCCAATGATCTCGGCGGGGAAGTTCTGGGTGGTCGCAGTAATGATGTTGGCAGCAGCCATAGATTTGGAAAGGAAGCCCGAAAGACTTAGTTCGCAACGACGAATTGCGCGGCGACGGCAGCGATGCCGAGGGTCATCGCGGCGAAGGCCAATCCCATGTCGAGGCCACTAATGCTGGCAGGCTTGGCAGCCGGGCGGCTAGCCGGGGCAGCCGGCTTGGCAACAGGTGAGGCGGCTGCGGCAACAGGTGCGGCGGGTGCGGCCGCTTTGGTCGCGTGCGAAGACATTGAGGCTGCCGCCATGGATGTCGCCGGTGCGGGCGCGGCCGGAGCGGCCGGTGCGGCGACGGGTGCAGCAGAAACCGGGGCAGGAGCCGCCGCAGCAGAAGGCACGCGGATCGAAGGGCCGCCCGCGGGCTTGGGCGGAAGGCTGATGCGTACCGTCTGTTTCTTCTGGGCGGACGCCTCGGCCGGATTCTGGGGTTCGGCAGCGGCGGGCGGGTTGACCGGAGGCGTGGTTTCGGACATAGGATTTTCTCCCAAAACGTTAGGAATCGAGTTTCGGGGTGTCAACGGGATTGTCCCGCCATATGCATTTGAGAGCGTGTCTCAGTGCTTCATTTTCACCGGCTTTCTTGGCAAGCTAACGGGGTGCATGGCAAACCCATCGTAGTGACCGGTGGCGCGGGATTCATCGGATCGCACTTGACCGACCGTCTGTGGGAGGCGGGAGAGCAGGTGATCGTCGTGGACGATTTGTCCACGGGTTCTCGCTCCAATCTGAGTTTGGCTGAGCGGAAT
>JAPLUF010000052.1 GCA_026397755.1 Verrucomicrobiota bacterium | reverse complement strand
TGAGTCCTTCTCGATGAAAGTATCAGTTTGCGGAACGTATGCTTCGGGTTGGTAATAGTCGTAGTAGGAAACGAAGTACTCGACCGCATTCTTTGGATTGGTGTTCATGGCCGCAAAGACCGCGCCCACCGACATCGCCGTGCCCAAGAGTCCGGCCAGAATATTGAAGGGCACCGCGGTGGCCGTCTGCTTGGAATAATACTCGGTCTCCGGCTCGGCGCGCAGGCCCAACCGCTTGTCTTGGGCGATCCGGTTGGTGAGAGAGCGCATCGCCGCATCATCCCGCGGACGCAGCAAGATGCTCGAGTACATCTCGGAACGATCGAAGATACCCCGGGCTTCGTCGGCATCCATCCAAACCTCAGAGTCGAAGGCGCTGCCGCCGGCTTCGAACAAGCCCACCACGCGGAGCCGGTCCGGGCCGGCCCGAATAGTCCCGCCCAACTCGAAGCCTTCAAACCGACCCGCCAGTTTCTTCGATACCGTCACTTCACGCTGGCCCGGTTGGAACCAGCGCCCTTCGACCAAGGTGACTTTGGGCCGCAGCTCCAATCCACGCGGGGTGACACCGCGAATGAGCGTGTTGGCCGATCCCGAAGCCGCTCGACGCGGCGCGTTGATGATCATTACCAACTCCGCCGACACCACCGGCTGCCCTCCGGCATTGCGGTCAATTTCTTCGAAAAACTGCAGCGTCCGGAACTGATCCCGAGTGACGAGGCTGCCGGATTCGGCCTGCGACCCCTTGCGCACCACCAAGATGTTGCCCGGTTCGCCCGTGCGGGCACTGCTCGATTCAATGCCCTTGGCCAAGGCCTTGAGCAAGATGACTACTGACACGACCGCAGCCACCCCGACGACCGTGAACAACGTCGTCCGCCACCGGATGAGCACGTTGCGGTAGTTGTATTTGAGTGGGAGAGCCATGGAGCGTGGGCTTATGCAGGGGGCTGGTTCGGCTCAGTCGAGGGTTTTCAGACCGGAGACCACGCTCATTCGGGCCACAGAAATCGAGGGGCCTATGGCGGCCAATATCCCCAAGAGGGCCGCGACGATCCCGCCGGTGGCCATGATGCGGGGAGTCACTTCGAAATGAACCAAGAACCCTTGCGAGAGCTTTTGGAGATTGATGGTGGACCAGAATAACCACGCGCCACCGATGCCGACGAAGGCCCCGACCATGGAGAGTCCGAAACTCTCGGCCAGGATGAAGGCGAAGAGTTCGTGACGTCGAAATCCCAAGGCCTTGAGCACGGCCAATTCCCGGAATCGCTCCCGGATCGCCATGCTCATGGTGCTCACGCACACCAGAATGAGCGTGAAGACCACCACCGCGCTAATACTGCCGAAGAGCATCTTCACATTGCCGAACATGCTCACGAAACCCAATTGAAAGGCCCGTTCGGTCTCCGCACGCACTTCGGCCGAAGTGTTCTCAAAGGCGGCGTTCACCCGTTCGATGACGCCGTCCACCGCGGCGGCCGAATCAGCCATGATGTACCAAGTACCCACCATGCCCCAGTCGTCCATTAATTGGTCCAACAAGGCATGGTGAAAAAAGCAGTTCCGATCATCGATGGTGCCGGCATAGACCACTTCAATGGTCAGCTCCAAATCCATCGGATAAAAGGTGCCGGTGAAGCGCAGCTTGTCTCCCACCTTCAGTCCGTAGCGGCGCAAGGTATCGGCACCCAGCATGCACCCATTGCGGTTTTTGACCCAGGCGTCGTACGAACCCTCGATGATCTTGCCCTCCAAGATGAGCTCGCGGAACCGCGCCGGATCGACCGCGAATTGCGCCCAGCTCGTGGTGGTCTCGTCACGGAAGAGTCCGCCAAAATAAGTGAAGGGCGACACCTGCCGCAGGCCCGGTATCTTCTCAATGATCGTGCGCTGGCGCGCCGGCAAGGGTTGGGCCAACGAGACCTTGTTGCGCGCGATGATTCGGAACGAAGCCGCCTCGCTTTCTGGAGGCACGGTCAACTCGCGCTGCAAGGTCAGCAGGGTGACTAGGAGAGCACAACTCATGGCCACACTCAGGACCGTCAACAGCGCCCGACGCCCATTGCGCAGCGCGTTCTTGAGAACGAACCCGGGAATGGTGATGCCGGAAGCCCGAGGCCGCCGCTCCGACGGGGAAGTCGCACGCTGGGAGTCCGCCGAGTTCATGCCACGAACTCACCCTTTTCGAGGTGAACGCTTCGAGTGCCATAGCTGGCCGCCTTGGGATCATGGGTGACCATGACCACGGTCTTGCCGGCATCCCGAGCTAAGGACTGGAGAATTCCTAACACGTCGGACGCGGATTTAGAGTCGAGATTGCCCGTGGGTTCGTCGGCAATGATCAGGGTCGGATCGGTGGCGATGGCGCGGGCGATGGCCACCCGCTGCTGCTGACCTCCGGACATTTGATCGGGCCGATGGTGTCCGCGATCGGCCAAGCCCACCAACTCCAGGGACGTCTCGACTTGGCGGCGCCGCTCCGCCTTAGACAAGGCCGTCAGCAGCAGGGGTAGTTCAATATTCTCAAAGGCCGTGAGCACCGGGATGAGATTGAAGCTCTGAAAAACGAAGCCCACGTTCTGGTTGCGCCAGTCGGCCAATTCCGACTCGTTCAACCCGGCCACGTTGACGCCCTGAACCTCCACGGTTCCGCGGGTGGCGGTGTCGATACCGGCCAAGATGTGCAACAACGTCGATTTACCGGAACCCGACGGACCCATAAGAACC
>JAPLUF010000096.1 GCA_026397755.1 Verrucomicrobiota bacterium | reverse complement strand
GGCCGCGGCACTGGTCGGAACCTTCTTGGGAATTCTAGTCTCTTTCGGGTTCCTCAGCCCGCTGGCCGCAGCCATGGTTTTCAATGGCCACGCCGAGATCGGCTACTACCGGACCTTGGCTAAGGCCGTTGCGAGCTTCGCCACCGGTACTGCCCCCATGATGGCATTGGAGATGGCGCGACGCGGCCTGCCTGGGGATGTGAAGCCAAGCGCCGATGAGTTAGAGGCGATGCTCAAGGCCGCTAGCAAATAGCCTAAACACTAACACCAAACCCTTACGAATCATGGCTGGAGGAGGAGGAGGAGCATGGAAGGTCGCTTACGCGGACTTCATCACCGCGATGATGGCATTATTTCTGGTGCTGTGGTTGGTGTCTCAAGACTCGAAGGTAAAGGACGCCGTGTCCCGGACTTTCCGGAATCCCTTTGCGGCCACAGAAAAACGTTCGACGGGCATTTTTAATTCCAACAAAGAAAACGACAAAACCTACTCCAAGGGAAATTTCGAGGCCAATGCGCCGATCGAGCTGGGCATTCTCCGTCGTATTAGCCAGGACATGCTCAAGACCTTGGCGACCAACCCCGAAATGCCTGAGGATCAGTCGCTGCGCATGGAACTGCTCTCCGACGGCATCCGCCTGACGATGTTTGACCGGCATCAAAGGCCCCTGTTTGACACGGGTTCGCCGGAGCTTTCGGAATATGGCCGATGGATTTTCACCACGATGGCCTGGCAGATCACCCGATTTACCAATCATTTCACCCTGGAAATTGAAGGCCACACCGAGGTCAACTACAAACCCAAGGCCGGAGAGCCGGACGCCTGGGACCTGTCCACGGAACGTGCTCATACCACCCGCAAACTCCTGATGGAACACTCCGTGCGTTCCTCTCAGATCCGGAGGGTCTCCGGGTATGCCGACACCGCACCGATCGAAGGGATTGCTGCCACCGATGAACGCAATCGTCGTGTGACGCTGATTCTCCGGGCCAACGAGAACGTGTATAAATTCTGAGGTTTTCCCTCCGCCTTCCATGCCTTCCAATTTCAAACCACTGACTACTGGAGCCAACGCTTCAGGAACCACTCCATCGGGGAGAGCGACGGGCCAACGGGACTTCAAGAGCCAGTTTCATCCGATCGGTGTGTCCGGCGACAACACCCGGCCGACGACGGACGTTGGGGCCCATGCCTCCCACCTAACCCATGGGCCCGCGGGCGGTTCGACCCATGCGGTGGCCATGGAGCCCGCCCCGAGGATCTCTACTGCCATCACGCGGTTGATCCGGAACGGTGATCGGATTACTCACATTGAGGTTCAATGTGGGTGCGGTGAGATTATTACACTCGAATGCGGCTACACGGCGGCCGCTGAGTGATGGGCCCTTGTTGGGAGAGTCATCGCACCGTTTAGCCGATCAGCGGGCGCACTTCGGCCCCACCCAGGGTAAGACCCTGGATTGTCAAAAATTCTAAGCACAGTGCATCGGTTGCGGGTGCCGACTCCACGGGCTCTCGATCACTCCCACTCGATCGTGCCGGGCGGTTTACTGGTGATGTCGAGCACCACTCGATTCACCCCTTGGACTTCGTTGGTGATGCGGGTGCTAATCCGTTCGAGGAGCTCGTAGGGAACCTTCACCCAATCGGCGGTCATGCCGTCCTGCGATTCCACGATCCGCAGGGCGATGGTGTAGGCGTAGGTTCGTTCATCACCTTGGACACCGACGCTGCGCACCGGCAGCAGCACTGCGAAAGATTGCCAGGTCTTGTAGTACCAATCGGCCGCCTTCATTTCTTCGACGACGATCCGGTCTGCATTGCGGGCGATTTACAACTTGTCTGGGGTCAACTCCCCAAGGCAGCGCACGGCCAAGCCCGGGCCAGGAAAGGGCTGTCGATGCACGATCTCTTTGGGTAGACCTAATTCGAGGCCCAATTGGCGAACCTCATCCTTGAAGAGATTGCGAAGCGGTTCGAGCAATTGGAACTTCATGCCCTCAGGGAGGCCACCCACGTTGTGGTGACTCTTAATCATGTGGGCAGGGTTTCCGTCGATGGGGACCGACTCGATGACGTCCGGATAGAGGGTTCCTTGGGCGAGGAACTTGGCCTTGCCGGCGCGACGAGTGGCCGTCTGGAAGACATCGATGAACGTCTTGCCGATGACCTTTCGCTTTTGCTCCGGATCCGTCACGCCCTTGAGCTTGCGCAGGAACAACGCGGTGGCGTTCTCGTACTGGAGCTTGAGTTTGAAATGGCGTCCGAAGACCTCCTGAACCACTTCGGCCTCCCGGTGGCGGAGCAGACCGTTGTTGACGAAGATGCAGGTCAGTTGGTCGCCGATGGCTTTGTGGATCAAGGCGGCTGCGACGCTGGAATCCACACCACCACTAAGCCCGAGAATGACCTTCTCCTTGCCGACCCTCGCCCGGATTTCTTCGCAGGCCTGTTCCACATAATTCCGCATGGTCCAGTTGGGGCGGCAGCCGCAAACGCCACGCACGTAGTTGGATAAGATTTCTTTGCCCCGGGGCGAATGCACAACCTCGGGGTGGAACTGGATGCCGAAATAAGATTTTGCCGTGTTCTCGATGGCGGCGTATTCAGAATTGTCAGTTGTGGCCACCGACGTGAAACCCTTTGGAAGGCGGGTCAGCTTGTCGCCATGGGAATTCCAAACTTGGAGGCTCTTGGGCAGTTTCCGAAAGAGGGGGCACTCCTTCCGCGTGACGGTGAGGGTTCCTTTGCCGTATTCCCGCTTCGTGCCTTTCTCCACTTTTCCGCCCAAGAAATGCCCCATCAACTGGACGCCATAGCAAATGCCGAGCACGGGCACTCCCAAGTCAAAGATAGCCGGATCGGGCAGGGGTGCCTTCGGCGCGTACACCGAAGAAGGACCGCCGGAGAGGATGATGCCTTTGACGCCGAGTTTCTGGATCTCAGAGGCCGGGGTGTCAAAGCGCAGAATGGTCGAGTAAACGTTCAGTTCACGGACCCGGCGCGCGATGACTTGGGTGTACTGGGATCCGAAATCGAGGATGACGATCTGCTCCATGAGCAACGGTGACGGCTGAAGCGCAGGTGCTTCAAGCCGGATTTGCTAATCCGAATAATCGGTGGTCCCGCGAGTTGAAATGTTTTATGCGTAAAACAACGTGTTTGACTCAACACTTTTTCCGGCGGAGTTTAAGGTTTATGAATTCGAGGAAACGTTTTGGAGGTCTGCTCCGTTGGTTGGAGCCGCACGTTGCCCTCTTGATCATGGTCGGCACAGGCCTCTGTGGGCTGCGGGCACTGGGGGCACCTCTCGCGGTCTGTGCCACCGTGGGAATGGTGGCCGATTTGGCCCGTGGGGTGGGCGGACAGGAAGTGGTGGTGGAGGGATTGATGGGCCCCGGGGTGGACCCCCATCTTTACAAAGCGACCTCTTCAGACCTCATCCGCCTGCAACGTGCGGAGGTGATTTTGTACGGCGGACTGCATTTGGAGGGGAAGATGCAAGAGACCTTCCAACGCTTGTCTCGGTCGGGACGGCGGGTGCGGGCTGTCACCGATGGGCTTCCTCCGGAGCGGTTGATCCGTGTGGGGCAGGACGGGATTGTCGATCCACATGTCTGGTTCGATGTGGAACTCTGGTCTCGATGCACCGAGGTAGTGGCCGAGGAATTCGCCGCCGCACGCCCCGACTCAGCAGTGGGTTTCCGACAGCGCGCCGCGACCGTGAAGCAGGAATTGAAGGACCTCCACCAGTGGGTGTTGACGCGCGTTGCCACGGTACCAAAACCCCGACGCATCTTAGTGACCAGTCACGATGCCTTTGGATATTTCGGCAAAGCCTACGGATTTCAGGTGGTTGCCTTGCAGGGGATCTCGACCGTGACCGAAGCCGGCTTGGCGGACATGACCCAGTTGACGGATTTCATTCGATCCAAGGGTGTTCCCGCCGTCTTCGTCGAGAGCAGTGTGTCTCATGCCAGCCTGGAGCGCATTCGGCAGGATGCCGGCGTAAAGTTGGGTGGTGAACTGTTCTCAGACGCCATGGGGACGCCGGGACAGCGCCATGGTGGGTATGACTTGGGCACCTACCAGGGGATGATTCGGCAGAACGTCGATCGGATTGTGGAAGGGTTGAAATGAGCTCGGTGACTGGGAATCCGGCGAACGTTCCGCCATTGGAAATTCACGACCTGACGGTGGCCTACCGCAACAAGCCGGTGCTTTGGGGTATCGATCTTGTGGCCCCGGCGGGAAAACTCATCGGTATAGTCGGGCCCAATGGAGCGGGCAAATCCACGTTGATCAAGGCCTGCATGGGGCTTTTGCCGTGTTCGTCCGGTTGGGTGACTGCGTTCGGTCGACCGGTGGCTCAATCCTTGAATCGTGTTGGATATGTGCCGCAGCGGGAATCGGTGGATTGGGATTTTCCGGTGAGCGTCATGGATGTGGTTCTTATGGGGCGCTACGGACGGATTGGGCTCTTCAAAAGACCCAGCCCAGAAGATCGCCGGATTGCCCGGGAATGCTTGGAACAGGTTCAAATGCTACCCTTCTCCGACCGGCAGATTTCAAATCTTTCCGGCGGGCAGCAGCAGCGGGTTTTCCTGGCACGGGCACTGGCTCAGGAGAGTGACATGTCCTTCATGGAGGAACCCTTTACCGGGGTGGATGCCGCCACCGAATCGGCAATCATTTCGTTGCTGCAGGGGTTGCGTTCACGGGGCAAGACCATCTTCGTGGTACACCATGATTTGCCCACGGCTCGCACCTATTTCGATTGGTTGCTCCTCCTCAACATGCGGGTGGTGGCTTTCGGGCCGACCGAGCAGGTGTTCACTCCGGAGTTGCTCCAGAAGACCTACGGTGGCCGCCTGACGATCTTGAGCGAAGTCGCCGAGGCGGTTCGGGGCCAAGGCTCACTGACATGAGCGCTGCCTCCCTGGGAGATTCGACTCAGCCTTTTGGGCGACGGGCCGGGTCCGGCCATCGGCTCATGGGCATGGGGCTGGGCTGGGCTTTGCTGCTCGTTTCGGCGTTCTCCGCGCAGGCCGCCAAGATCGGAGACCTGACCCAGACCCGATGGACCGAGCAGGCTTGGCGTTTTGTCACGTTGTCCGATCCGGCGGTGCGGTATGCCTGCCTGGGAACCCTCCTGCTGGGGATCTCCTGTGGCCTCTTAGGAAGTTTTCTGGTGGTGCGGCGCATGGCGCTGCTCGGGGATGCCCTTTCCCATGCAGTACTGCCCGGAGTGGCCTTGGGATTCTTGTGGAATCTCGAGAAGGACCCGTTGGCTATTTTTATCGGTGCGCTGCTGGCCGGGTTGGCCGGTTCTGCGACCGTTTCGATCCTAACCCGAACCACACGTCTCAAAGAGGACACGGCGCTGGGTATGGTGCTGGCTTCCTTCTTTGGTCTGGGACTGTGCCTGATGTCGATGTTCCAACGCCTGCCGACCGGCAACAAGAGTGGCATCGAGACCTTCCTGTTCGGTCAGGCCGCGGCTCTGGGTCCTGGAGATATTCAAGTGATGGGAGCGGTGACTCTGGTGGTGGTGGGCCTTCTGGGATTGGGCTACAAGGAGTTCCTGCTGGTGAGCTTTGATCCGGGATTTGCCCGGGTCCTGGCACTCCCCACGGTGTGGTTTGAACGTCTGCTGGTGATGCTTTTGGCTTTTGCTGTGGTGTCCGCGCTCCAGGCGGTGGGTGTGGTCCTCGTTTCGGCCATGCTCATCATCCCCGCGGCGACCGCCTCGCTCCTCACAGATCGTTTCCATCGAATGCTGGTCTGGAGTTCTTGCCTCGGGATGATTTCTGGACTGAGTGGAGCCTTCCTTTCTTTCTTAGGCACTCGGCTGCCCACCGGGCCGTTCATGGTGCTGTCGGCAAGCCTGCTCTTTGCTTTGGCTCTGCTGTTTTCGCCACGCCAGGGCATTGTGCCCCGTTGGTATCGGCAGCGCTCTCAACGGGTGCGTATCGAGCGAGAAAACACCCTCAAGGCGATTTATCAAGTGCTCGAGTCCGATGGATTTGCGTCGGAGACAATCACTGTGGCTGCCTTGACGGCGCGGCGTCGGTTGGCCCCCGCCGCAGTCGAGGCCGAGATCCGGTCGTTGGTTGCGGTGGAGTTTGCGACCGCCTCCGGAGATCGGGTTGCGCTGACTCCGTCCGGATGGCTACGGGCCTGTGCCATCGTGCGGAACCACCGACTGTGGGAACTCTACCTGACTCATGCAGCCCAGATCGCGCCGGACCACGTGCACGACGACGCAGAGAAGATCGAGCACGTGCTGGGTGAGGCCATGGTTCGTGAATTGGAACGTCGGTTGCCCCGGATCGACACTGACCCGCACGGGCGACCCATCCCGTCGCTCCCGGCCTTGATGTCGGGTGCCCCCCTCGGTGCCCGTAGTACCGGAGATCGTCCGGTGGGCTATGGAGGACGCTCATGACGCTGATCCCGGAGTTTCAAGCCCACCGCGTCTTTGTCGAACCTTGGACCACGGAGTTAGGAAGCCACGGGCTCATGGCTTTGGTGACATTTCTCGTGGGTGCGACGTGTGGGCTGATCGGCAACTTCCTCATCTTGCGGCGGATGGCCTTGTTGGGCGATGCCATCAGTCATAGCGTGCTGCCGGGCATTGCCCTGGCATTCCTGATCACGGGTTCCCGCGGCATCGGAGCGATGGTTCTGGGGGCGATGGTCGCTGCTTGGTTGACGCACGGGTTGATCGAGCTCATTTCCCGCCATTCGAGACTCAAGCAAGATGCGGCCATCGGTATCGCTTTTTCCACGCTCTTTGCCATCGGGGTGGTGCTGATCGCCGTCTTTGCCGACAAGGTGGATCTGGATCAAGACTGCGTTCTCAATGGGGAATTGCCGATGATCCCCCTCGAACCTCCGGTCCGGATCGGTGGCTGGGTGCTGGGCCCACCCCCATTGCTGAGGTTGGCTGTGGTCTTGATGGTGTCCCTGGTGCTTCTGGTGACCTTCTACAAGGAATTGCTAATTACTTCTTTCGATCCCGGGTTGGCTGCCTGCCTCGGAATTCGGGTTGGGGTGATCCACCATGGATTGATGCTTTGGCTGTCCATGGTCGTGGTAGCCTCCTTCGAAGCGGTGGGTGCGATCCTTGTCATCGCGCTGCTGATCTTGCCCGGTGCCACGGCTTCACTGTTGACCGACCGAATGATTCCCCGCCTAGCCTGGACCACGGTCCACGCGGCTTTGAGCGCGATTAGCGGCATGCACCTTTCGGTGGCGCTGGATTGCTCGCCAGCCGGAGCGACGGTCGTGGCGGGGGCCGGTTGGTTTTGTGTGGTCTGGCTCTTCAGTCCGACGGAAGGACTCATCCTGCGCGGGTGGCGATACCGCATGGGCTCGGTTGACAGCCGACTTCGAAGCCCCGAGCTTTCGCAACACAGCGAAACCCCCTAAAAAATTCATCTTCAATCTTCAAACTTCTCGATGACTCCCATGAAGACCGTTTCCTCCCTCGTGTTGGTGCTCCTCACCGGAACCCTTTCGGCTTTGGCTGCGTCCGGTTGGCAAACCGACTTTACGGCGGCCCAGACTGCGGCCAAGAAGGATAGCAGGGCCATCTTGCTTGATTTCACCGGATCGGACTGGTGCGGATGGTGTATTAAGATGAAGAAGGATTCCCTCGATCAGAAGGCTTTTCAGGAGTTTGCCGACAAGAAGCTGGTGTTGGTGGAGGTAGACTTCCCCAACAACAAAAAGCAGACCGATGAGGTGAAGAAGCAGAACGAGGGTCTCCAGAAAAAGTACGGCGTGGACGGATATCCGACCTTCGTCTTGGTGGATCAGAGCGGTAAAGAACTCGGCCGCCATGTCGGTTATCTGAAGGGCGGGCCTTCGGCCTTCGTTCAGAAGATCGAAGAGTGGACCAAGACCGGTGCCTCGAAGAAGTAATGGGTTTTACGGGCCGCGTTGAGGTGATGATCGGTCTAACACCTTATTAGTTTGATACCTGCCTGAGGGCCTCAAAGAGGACGATCGCCACACAGTTCGACAAGTTGAGAGACCGCGCCTCGGGGTTTGCCATAGGGATGTCCAACCAGTGTTCTGGGTGGGCTTGAAGCAGTGCCAACGGAAGACCCGCGGTCTCGCGACCGAAAACCAGATAATCGGCGGGTGCGAATTCGGCTTGGGTGTACCGACGGGGAGCGCCTTGTTCAACAAACCAAAGTCGGCTGCCGGCTGCGAGGTGGTTCTGGAACTCGTTCCAAGTGGACCACCGTCTCCAGGTGACCAGTTTCCAATAATCCATGCCAGCCCGAGCCAGTCGTTTATCATCGATCTCAAAGCCCAGCGGCTCGATGAGATGGAGGGTGGAACCGGTGGCCGCGCACAAACGGGCGATGTTGCCCGTATTGGGGGGGATTTCGGGTTCGACGAGGACGATATTCACGGAACGCAGAGCGGTCGGTAGGAGATCGTGCATGATCTGCTCTGGCGGGAGCAATCGGGAATAGCCCGTCTTGACGCTTGATCCGGTGGATCCGGATTGGATGATCCGCCTTCAATGTCTGCTGAATCCTCTCCAGGACCTGCGCCGTTCTGGACCACTCCGGAATTCCCCCGGGTGCTGCCCTTTGCGGTATTTCTCCTTATTGGAAGTCTGGCCGGAAAATTCTTTCCCGGTTCAGAATACTGGATTTATGCCCTCAAGACCCTGGCGGTTGCCGGGCTCGTTTGGCTGCTGCGGGCGCGCCTTCCAGAGATGGAGTGGCGATTTACGGCGTCGTCCATCGGTGTTGGGGTCACGGTCGCGATAGTTTGGATCGGAATGGACGGACTCATCCCGTCGCTGTCGGACCTCTACGACCGTGTCTCGACTCTCTGGACCGGTCGGCCACCGGAGCCGCAACCGGTCGACCCGCCTTGGAATCCATTGGCCTTCTTCAAGAACAACCCAGCTCTGGGATGGGGATTTCTGGCGATCCGGGTCGTGGGGCGTTCGGTACTGGTGCCCATGATCGAAGAGGTATTTTACCGTTCCTTCCTGTATCGGATGATTATTCGCCCGGATTTCCTGGAAGTACCCTTGAGGACCTGGAATCCCATGGCGTTCGCCGGAACTTGTCTGCTCTTTGGATTGAGCCATCCGGGTCAATGGTTGGCGGCCATTGTTTGCGCAGCCTTGTATCAGGGATTGGTCCTGAGACATGGGCGGATTGGGGATGCCATGGTGGCTCATGGGGTGACCAATGGTATTATTAGCGCCTACGCCATCAGTACCGGCCAGTGGCAGTTTACCTGAACTCAGCCAACCCTGATCTGAGAGCCTGCTTTCATGGAACAGAGATTCGCAGCCACCGGCGTGGAGGCATCAACACCGGTGTCGATGAACCTCCGCTCCACGACCCTTCCACCGTGTATCGTCTTTGAGGACGACGACTTGCTGGTGGTGAACAAGCCACCGGGTTGGAACACCCATGCCCCGAGTCCGTATGCGGGCGAGGGGGTGTATGAATGGCTGCGCCATCGGGAGCCGCGTTGGGCCGAGTTGTCAATTTTGCACCGCCTCGACAAGGATACGTCGGGATTGATGGTCTTCGGTAAAACGCCTTTGGCCAATCGGTCCCTGACGCAGCAGTTCGAAGAGCGACGGGTGGAGAAGGTGTACCGATTGCGCACGGACCGGCTCGTCCAAGCCACCGACTGGATCGCTCACTGGTCCGTGGTGAGGGCCGGGGATCATTACGTGGCCCGTCCCCAGGCTGTCGGGCTCGATCCGGCGGAGACGCGCTTTCATCGAGTCGCCCACGGCAGCGGTTGGACGGAATGGGAGGCTTATCCGCGAACTGGCCGGACCCATCAGATTCGGGTCCATGCAGCCCAGGGCGGCATGCCATTGCTCGGGGATTCACTTTATGGAGGCGGCCCTGCCACTCGTCTGCATTTGTCTGCCCATCGCCTGTCATTCGAGCACCCGAGGACGGGAGATCCGGTGAGCTGGTCGGTGGATCCGCAGTGGGATCACGACCCGCGTAGTCTCTTGCGCCAAGCGGTCATTAATCCCTCGGAGACCGACGCGTATCGATGCTTGCACGGAGCCTCGGATTCCGGAGGGAGTGGCTTCTACCTGGATGCCTTGGGGCCCTTTCATCTGCTGCACAGCGATTCGGATGCCCCAAGAAGCCTCGAGATCGGAGGGGGTATTAAGGCCGTCAACCTGTACCACCGTCGACTGAACCGGAAGGTGGGTGTCTCGGGCACCGATGAGAGTTGCCCCAGGTGGGTCCGCGGTGAACAGGCTCCCGAGGCGTTCACGCTTCGCGAAAATGGGGTTCGGTATGAGATGCGATTCGATCAGGGCTACAGTGTGGGTTTGTTCCTCGATCAACGGGACAATCGCCGTCGCCTCCTCACGGGTCACATTGCCTCCGGCTTTCCACTGATGGATTCTCCGGTGGCGAATCCGGAGGTGTTGAACTGCTTCGCCTACACCTGCGCTTTCAGCGTCTGCGCGGCTTTGGGCGGAGCCCGTGTGACCAGCTTAGACCTTTCTAAAAAATACCTAGATTGGGGTCGGCGCAATTTTGCACTCAATGGCCTGGACCCGTCCGCCCACGATTTCATCTTCGGTGATGTCTTTGATTGGTTGCGACGCCTGGGCAAGAAGGGGCGGCAGTTCGATTGCGTGCTCTTGGATCCCCCGACCTTTTCACGATCTAAAGAGCGGGGCGATTTTCGGGCCGAACGGGATTATGGAACTCTGGTGGCCTCGGCCGCTGCCGTGCTCAAACCTGGTGGCACCCTGTTTGCCTCTACGAACGCGGCCCGCCTGGAGCCCGAGGTCTTCCTCGGTCAGATCCGAGAGGCCCTAGCCGGGGTGGGGCGGCGTGTCCTGAAGGATCAATATGTTCCTCAGCCGTCTGATTTTCCGGTGAGCCGTGAAGAGCCCGCCTATCTGAAAACCGTGTGGATACGAGTGGTCTGACGCGGTGAATCGTAGCAGGGATCGATTCTCAAAAATAGCCACCGAAACCGTCGTTCTGTTGCGCAGACTAGGTAATGGCTATAGTCTCAAGCAATGGCAGAGAAGACGTTGGTGCAGATTCCAGTGGTGCAGAGAGAGTTGTTCGACAAGGGGTTGGCGGCTCTGCAGAAAAATAATCTCGATTATGCGGTGGCCTTGTTTTGCCAAGTGCTGAAGGCGGAACCGGGGTTCTACGAATGCCGTGAGGCACTTCGAGCTGCTCAGCACAAGCGAACTGGGACTCGCGGGGGTGGGTTGTTCAAGAAATTGCTCGGATCGGCCAACTCTCTGACATCCGGACGATTAGCGCTCCGGTCCAATCCCCTGGAAGCGATCCTGATCGCCGAGGAAGCTCTGAATCAGGATCCCTCCAACATGCAGGCCCATGATTTGTTGGCCGATGCCGCCTTGCAGGCCCAGTTGCCTAAGACGGCGCTCCTGTCGCTGGAAGTCGCCTTCAAGTCCAACCCCTCCGATCGCAAGTTGGCCGAGAAATTGGTCGAAGCGCACACCCAACTAGGCAATCACTCCCGAGCCGAAAAACTGCTTCGAGACCTGTTGTCCGGAGATCCGGGAAACCCGGCGTTCAACGAGCGCCTTAAGAACCTGCTGGCGCTGCGCACCCTGAAGGATGGGGGCTACGAACAGCTCTCCAGTGGAACAGGAAGCTACCGAGACGTCTTGCGGGATAAGGATCAGGCCAAATCGCTGGAGCAGGAGCAGCGCGAAGTGAAGGACGTCGATGTCTTGGAACGCCTGGTGGGCGAACAGGAATCCCTCCGGGCGGTCGACCCTTCGAATCCTCGCGTGCTGCGCACCTTGGCCGACCTCTGCCTCAAGATGGGTGAGTTCGATCGGGCCGTTGGTTACTATGAGCAAGTCCAGATGGTGAGTGGCATGAGCGATCCATTCATCCTTCAGTGCATCCGAGATACGCGCGTGGCCCAATTCACAATGCTCGAAAAGACCTTGGATCCCCAGACCGAGGTAGGGCAGAGCGCGCTAGAGGCCTTGCGTAAACAACGTCAGGAATACCTATTAGAGGACGCCAGACGCCGCGCGGAGGCCAATCCCACCGACCTCTTGGTGCGATTCGAGTTGGGCGAACACTACTTCAAGTTGGGGCGTTTTGGGGAGGCGGTCGCCGAGTTGCAGAAGGCTCAGAACAATCCCAACCGTCGGATTGCGGCCATGGGACTGCTGGCCCGGGCATTCTTCCAGCGCGGCATGAATGACATGGCTGCAAAAAAGTTGCAGGAAGCTCTAAAGGAAAAGCCGGTTTTTGACGATGAAGCTAAAGATTTGACGTATCACCTCGGTATTGTTCTGGAAAAAATGAATCGCCCCCAAGAGGCCATTGAACAATTCAAGCTCATCTATGAGCAAGATATTGCCTATCGCGATGTCATGGCCCGGGTCGATCAGTTCTACGCCTCTCAAAGTTGACGGTTTAAAAGCACCTCATGGGTTTAGGAAATGTCATCGTCACCGACGGAAACGAGCACATGTCGCTCGAGAAGGTTCTGATCGTCGAAGACAACGAAGTGATTCGCAGGGCGTTGGAGATCCAACTCCAGCGTCGTCGGTTCGACGTGATCGGCGTGTCGACCCTGGCTGTCGCCCAAGATTATCTCAGCAAGGACAACTGGGATCTGGTCTTCGTTGATGTGCGACTGCCCGATGGCGAAGGGACCGATATCCTCCGTGTCCTCCAGAACCGTTCGGTCAAACCCTTGGTGGTGATGATGACCGGCCATGCATCCATTGAATCGGCGGTGGCCTGCATGCGGGACGGTGCCTTCGACTACCTGATCAAGCCGTTCTCCTCGGACCAGATCGATATCACCCTCAAGAAGGCGCAGGAGTTCACTCAGCTCATCAAGGTCAATCGGTACCTCAGCCAAGGCGATCCCTCCGAGGCGACCGGTTGCGAACTGCTGGGGCGCAGCCCGGCCATGCAGGCTCTCCGAGATCTCATTCGCAAGGTGGCACGGACCCAAGCGACGGTGTTGGTCCAAGGAGAGAGCGGCACCGGCAAGGAGTTGGTGTCACGGGCCATTTACCGTGAGAGTTCTCGCGCCAATGGTCCGTTTATCAAAGTGAACTGCGCGGCGATCCCTGAGAATCTTATCGAGAGTGAGTTTTTTGGGCACGAGAAGGGCGCCTTCACCGGGGCACTGACCAAGCGCGAAGGGCGCTTCGAGTTGGCGCACGGGGGCACGATCTTGCTGGACGAGATTAGTGAGGTGGCGCCCCACGTTCAGGCCAAGCTACTTCGCGTGCTGCAAGAGCGCGAACTGGAGCGCGTGGGCGGCAATCGGTTGATTCGAGTGGATGTGCGGGTCATCGCCACGACCAATCGCAATTTAGAGGAGAGCATCGCGCGCAAAGAATTCCGCCAAGATCTCTATTTCCGGCTGAATGTTGTTCCCATCTCGGTGCCACCGCTGCGAGAGCGCAAGGAAGACATATCCTTCCTGACCGATCAGTTCATGCAGCGCTTGGCCCGCAAGCACGGTGTCCGAGTTAATGGCATTTCGGCTTCCTGCCAGGCAGCACTCATGTCCCATGACTGGCCCGGCAATGTTCGTGAACTCCAGAATGTGATCGAGCGGGCCGTGATCTTGTGTCCCGATGGGGGCGAGTTATCGGAGGGTCATCTCGGATTTAATCCTTCTAGTGTCAACGTGGCTGTCGCACCGATCCCTGTGCCGCGCTCTGCGTCAATTGGTGGTGCGGTCGAGATCACGCCGTCGGCTCCCGCCTCGTTTTCTATTCCGTTTTCTAAACCGAGCTCCGCTTCGGTGGGGCAGGGGGACGTTGTTCCGCTCGATCAGTTGGAGAAGCATGCCATCTTGCATGCGGTGGATGCTTGCGGTGGCAATCGGACTCAGGCCGCCCGTCTGTTGGGTATTAGCGTGCGGACCATGCGCAACAAGCTTCGCGAATATGGTGTGTCTCCGGTCGGATCCGACTCTGGCTCCGATGATGGAGAGAGTGGTGCCGATGAGGGCGTTACGGGTACGAACGTATCCGATTCGAACTTAATCCCGGGACAGGTGGCGTAATCCGGTCGACCGACTTCGAAGTCATTCTAAGTCATTCTAAGTCATTCTAAGTCGGCAAGATCACCTCTCATCGTGCCCTCTCATCGTGCCGGATCCCGCGATCCAGCACGATGAGGGCCTCTTCAAAGAGACTCAGCGCAGGAAGGCTTCGTGCAGGCCGCCGTCCACGGTGATGACTTGTCCGGTGGTTTTGCTGAGGCGTTGACTGATGAGTAGGAAGTACGCCTCGGCCTGATCAGCCGGGGTAATCGGTGACTTGGTCAGCGTCCGATCGGCATAGAACTGGGCCAACTTGCGGACCAGAGATTCGGTGGCCTCATCGTCCGTGTAGGGGATGTTGTATTTGGCCAATGATCCGATCACGCGGTCCCGGGGGAACATGGCCGATCCCTGCACCACTGTCGCCGGCGCCACGCCATTGACGCGCACTAGCGGACTCAACTCGATGGACAGTTCGCGCACCAGATGATTGGCCGCCGCCTTGGAGCAGTCGTAGGCCAGGCTACCTTTCTTGGCGACCACGGCGTTGGCGCTGGTGGTCAGCACCAGGTTACCCCGCAATCCCTGTTCCTTCCAGGTCCTAGAAGCCTCGTCGCCCACCAGGTAGCTGCCGGTGACATTGATGTTGAAGGTGAGGGCCCACTTGTCGTCCGGGATATGGCCGCTGGTGTCGCTGGGGACAAAGATGCCTGCGGTGACGCAAATGGAATCGAATCCTCCATAGGCCAATGCCACGCGGTCGAGCATAGCACGAATGCTGGCCCGGTCGGTGATATTGGCCGCCAGACCAATGGCGGGACCGCAGCCGCTAATGCCGGTGCCGGCAACGCCGATGCCCTGTCCGAGCTTGGCGGTAATTTCATTGGCGGTCGCTTGAGACGCGGCCTCGTTGAGGTCCACACAGACGATCTGAGCGCCCTCTTTGCTAATTCGCAGCGCCGTCTCGCGACCGATGCCGGAACCGGCTCCGATCACGACGACCACTTGGCGAGCCAATTCCTTTTCGGGCGGCATGCGGCGCAGCTTGGCTTCTTCGAGCAGCCAATACTCAATGTCGAAGGCCTCCTGCTGGGGCAGGGCAATATAGCGGTCCATCGCCTCAGCGCCGCGCATGACTTCGACGGCGCAGTTGTAGAACTCGGCCGTAACCCGGCTCTCCGACTTGTCTTTGCCCCAGGCCACCATGCCCAGACCCGGGATGAGGATGACCGTAGGATTGGCGTCGCGCATGGCCGGGGAATTGGAGCGCTTGCAGCGCTCGTAATAGGCCGCGTAGTCCTTCCGGTACTGCTCCAGACCCGCCTTGAGCTTGGCCTTGAGGGTCGCAGCGTCCTCGGTCTGCGGATTCCAATCTACATACAGGGGCTTGATCTTGGTGCGCAGGAAGTGATCGGGGCAGCTGGTGCCGAGTTCCGCAAGGCGTGCGGCATCCTGGGAGTTGGTGAAGCGCAGGATCCGTTCGTCGTCTTGCACCGTGCCGATCAACCGGCGTTGCTGGCTCACCTGTCCCCGAAGCCAGGGCAGGATGGACGCCAACCGCTCGTTGCGAACCTCTTGGGGCAAGCTCTGGTACTTGGGTCCACCGAAGACGGTCGCGTCGCCTCCCTTGGCCTGATACTTCGCTTCAATGAAAGCCGCCGCCTTTTCGATGTATTCGAGGGTGGCGAGGTAGCACTGCTTGTCGTCTTCATCCCAGGAGATGAATCCGTGCTGTCCCATCATGATGGCCTTGGCCTTGGGGTTTTTGCGGCACACCTCTTGCATCGCCAGGCCTAGTTCAAAACCGGGGCGCATCCAGGGGACGTAATCCATGGAGTCCCCGAAGATTTCCCCAGTCAGTTCCACGCAGCGGCTCGAGGCGGCGATGGCGATGATTGCGTTGGGGTGCATGTGATCGACAAAACGCCCCGGGATGAAGCTGTGCAGCGGGGTGTCGATCGACGAGGCGCGCGGGTTGAGATTGAAGGTGGTGTGGGAATACATGGCCACCATGTCGTCTTCGGCGGGGGACTTCAGGCCCTTGTCCGCGCGGGCGGCATACACCGTTTGAAGGCCGATGAGACGCTCCTGATAAAGTGAGCTGAAGAACTCTCGAGAGGCCGTGCGCAAATCGCCGCCAGACCCCTTCACCCAGAGGACCGTCACGTCTTGGCCGGTGAGCGGATCCTTCTCGGTGAGTTTCGAGGAAGTGTTGCCGCCACCGGTGTTGGTGACCCGTTGGTCGGCTCCCAGCTTGTTGGAGCGATAGACCAAACGGTCTGCACCGCTCAGGGCATTGGCTTCGGCGTCATTCCAGAGATTGGAAACGTGCTTGAATTGGCTCATGGCAAATTGGCTGCGATAGATCGGAAAGCGACTGTGAGGAGTCAACGCTGGAGTGCCTGCTCCCTCCGTCAAACTGAAACTTGGACTCAGAGAGCCTGTCTAAAGATCCGTTGGATGCCGTTGTGGATTTTAAGAGAGGTTTGGCAGATCCTGATTTTTATGAAATCGGCTTATGAACTGGCAATGGATCGTTTGGGTAAGACCGCAGCGCCGGCCAAGTTGACCACCGCCCAGAAAGCAGAACTGGCAGAATTGGATTCTATCTATGCCGCAAAATTGGCGCAGGCGGATTTGTCCACACGCGCGGCCCTCCAGGCGGCGCAGGCAGCCCGGGACATCGAGACGATGGAACTGCTCCGCCAGCGCTATGCCAGCGATAAGGCCAAGATTGAGGCTGAACGCGAGGCCAAGAAGGATAGGGTTCGGGGCGTTTAAGGCTCCGCAGTCGGTTCACTGGTCTGCCGCCCCGGTGCTGCTCCGGATCGCCCAGCGCAATTTTGCAGGCGCCGATCGCGGGTTGGACCGGAGTTCCTCGGGTCCGGGCCGGCGGACCGAGTCGCTCACAATGGTATAGAGTCCCAGCCGTTCGCCTTCTGCGAAGGCATGCTTGACGCGCCGATCCTCGCCCGAGTGGAAGGTCAGAATGGCGACCCGCCCGCCGGGCTTGAGGCAGGCCGGTACTTGGCGCAGCAGGGCATCCAGGACACCGAATTCGTCGTTCACCTCGATCCGCAGAGCTTGAAAAACCCGACGGATGCGGGCATCGCCTTCGGCCTTGTCCTGCGTCCAGCGCCGTCCTCGGTAGAGTTCATGGAGCAGTCGGGCAAATTCCCGGGTTCGGGTGATCGGCTGTGTTTGCAAGGCTGCGACGACGGCGTCGGACAACGCTTCGGCCATGGGTTCGTCCGCATTATTCCGAAGAGCTGTGGCTAGTTGCTTCGGTGTCGCACGGGCCAACCACTGCGCGGCGGAAAGCCCCTTGGTAGGGTTCATCCGCAGATCGAGCGGACCATCGTCTTTGTAGGTGAAGCCGCGGGCGGGATCGTCGAGTTGCATTGAGGACACACCGAGGTCGGCCAGGATGCCATCGACACTCTGGATACCCAAGCTGGCTAGGCTAGCCCCCAGACCCGCGAAGTTGCTCCGAACGGGAATGAATTGGGATTCCGACCATCCGGCTTGTCGGAGTCGTTCGGTGGTTTTGGGTAACTCGACCGGATCGCAATCAAAGCCAACCAAACGCCCGTCAGTTCCGAGGCGGGCCAAAATCTCGCGGGCATGGCCACCAAAGCCGAGTGTGCAGTCAACGAGGGTTTGTCCGGGTTGAGGTTCGAGCGTCTCCAAGATTTCTGGCACCAGAATGGATCGGTGAGATCCAGCCAGTGTCTTTCCGGATGCGATAATCCGAGCAACATCTTCGGCGTATTGCTCTGGGGCTTTCTCTTTGTATTTTTCAGCGAAGCGACGCGGGTGCTTGCCGGCATAGCGAACCCGGCGTTGGTGGGTGGGAATTTCGCCTGGGACGGTGTCGGGTGACGGGACTGGGAGCGGATCAGGCTGAGGCAGGGAATCGGGGGTCATGTCGGGCAGGAGTGCGGTGGCGTGGCGAAATTGAGACTTTTTCTTTCCCCCAAGAATGAGGAGGACGATGCCTTACCCCGGAGGCGGGCAGTGGGCGGGGTGCGGTTCCATGAACACAGAATAGCCGGATCTGTGCGTAGGGGGAAGGTCCGGGCGTGGGCTGCCCCGTGGCGTCAGCCTCCGGCGCATTCTAATAAGTCGGCGGCGAAGGCCCGGACATCCTCCTCGCGGGTGTCCCAGGAACACATCAAGCGGCAGCCACCCTCACCAATGAAGTTGTAGAAGAGCCACCCTTTGTCCCACAGCGCCTGGATGACCGGTTTGGGCAAATCCACGAACACGCTGTTTACTTGTCTGGGGAATAGGATTCGCGCGCTCGGACAAGTGGCGACGAGGTCGTGGAGTAGGGTCGCCATGGCGTTGGCATGAGCGGCATGGCGCAGCCAGACGTCGTCCCGAAGCATCCCGACCCAGGGTGCAGACATGAAGCGCATCTTTGAACACAGCTGCCCGGCTTGTTTGGTTCGGTAGGCGAATTCTTCAGCCAAGGCCAAGTTGAAGAAGACCACCGTTTCGCCGACATGGATGCCATTCTTGGTGCCACCGAAGGAGAGGACATCGACACCGGCCTGCCAGGTGATCTCGCGGGGGGCCACCCCCAGAGCGGCCACAGCATTGGCAAAGCGTGCGCCGTCCATGTGGAAGCGGAGCCCGTGTTTCTTGGTCATGGCTCCGATGGCTCGGAGTTCTTGAGGGGTGTAGAGGGTCCCGACCTCGGTGGGCTCGGTCACTGTGACCACCTTGGGTTTCGGGTAGTGGATGTCGGTTCGGCGACGGACCGCTTCCTCGATGCCTGCAGGGGTTAGTTTTCCACCGTCGCCGGGCAGCAGGAGTAGTTTGGATCCGTTGCTGAAAAATTCGGGCGCACCGCATTCGTCTTTCTCGACGTGGGCAACCTCATGGCACAGGACGCTGTGGTAGCTCTGGCAGCACGCCGACAAAGCTAGCGAATTGGCGGCGGTTCCGTTGAAGACGAAGAAGACCTCGCAGGGCGTCTCGAAGAGATCGCGGATCCGGTCCGTGGCGGCCTGGGTCCAGCGGTCATTGCCATAGGCAGGCTCATGGTCTTGGTTGGCTTCAGCCAAGGCGGCCCAGGCTTCCGGAGTGATGCCCGCGTAGTTGTCCGAGGCGAAATGGCGTCTGGGCCCCTGAGGGTTTCCGAGTGGGAGGTTGCGAGCGGTGGGGTGCGAACTCATGCGCGTAGAGAGTTAACGCCGAATACGCCAGAACTGCAATGCAACGCCGTGTCATCGCTTGGGTTGGGGGCATTCCAGGTGGGATTCATCAACAAAAAACCGCCGAGGGATCTGTGGGATCCGTTCGGCGGTTTGTGGCTTTCGGGAATTTTATCGCCCGTCAGCGCTGTGATGGCTTAGGCGCGGGGCGCGAGTTTCTTGTCGACCGGGCTCTTGGCGAGGATCGTGTAGGCCGGAAGACCGTTCTTTTGCGGAACGACCACCTGGCCTTCGATCAACGGGGCGGCGTATTCGACGAACTTCTCGTTCGGCAAGAATCCGTCTTCGCTAATCCAGTCGCGCGGGATGAAGTGCTCGACATTGGCGATGTTCTCCAGCGGTTCGAGCTGGATCTCCCAGCGGTAAGGGCTGGAGGACAATCGCACAATCTTGGGCATCAGGCCCGACTTGCCAGAGACAGCGGCGCGGACGGCGGCCGTGCCGCAGGCGAAGGCTTCATCGGCATCGGTGAGACTGGCATAGTGAGCAGCCGCGCGCTGGGCATAGCCGAGTTTCACCGTGCGGGTCTTGAGGTTGAGCTTGCCCTGGACGATCGATGCCAGCGCGTCGGCGGCCCCAGAGAGTACCGCATGTCCGAAGGCGTCGAGGCGGGATTTGTCGGCACCGATCTCTTCGCCGGCTTCGTTCTTCACACCCTCGCCGCAGACGACCACACAGTACTTGTGTTCGGCGACCACTTCCTTCACTCGATTGAGGAATGCAGCCTCATTCAGGGGGATTTCGGGCAGCACGATGATGTGCGGCGGGTTGGCCGGATTGCCCTGCTTGGCCAGGACGGTTCCAGCAGCGATCCAGCCGGCGGCGCGGCCCATGACTTCGACGATGCAGCAGGAGCCGTCATCGGTGGCCATGGATCCGACGTCGAAGCCGATTTCCATCACCGTGGCCGAGTTGTACTTGATCACCGAACCGTATCCCGGGCAGTGGTCGGTGACCGGAAGGTCGTTGTCGATGGTTTTGGGCACACCCATCACCCGCAGGTCGAAGCCGCGTTTGACCGCTTCCAAATGGATTTTGTGCGCGGTGTCTTGGGAATCGTTGCCGCCCGCGTAGAAAAAGTAGCGGATATTGTGGGCTTCAAAGACCTCGAAAAGACGGTCCATGTCTTTGGCCGCTTTTTCGGGATTCTTGTTGAAATCAATCTTGTAGCGGCAGGTGCCCAATGCGGCCGCGGGCGTGTTCCGTAGGCCCTCGATCGACTTGGACCGCTCATCATTGATGTCGATCAGGTTTTCGTTGAGAATACCTAAGATACCGTTCTGGCCGCCAAAAATCTCTTCGATGCACTCATGGTGACCGGCTTCGGTGATAACCCCGGCAATGGAGGCGTTGATGACGCTTGTGGGGCCGCCCGACTGGGCGACGAGAAGGTTTCCAATGAGTTCAGCCATACGCTTTATGTGGTAAAGCCTGCCCCCTGGAAAATCAGGCAGCAAGCCGCAATCACGGGTTCCAGCGCGTTCTGAGGCGGGATGGGTGGATTGAGGGGCTAGTGTGCTGGATTGACCGGCTTTTTAAATTCTCGCTCTCGAATCAGGACAAAAAGGATAGGGGTGACAATGAGAATGTGGAGCAGGCTGCTCACCATGCCGCCGATGACGGGTGTGGCCAGCGGCTTCATCACCTCAGCCCCCGTTCGGTGACTCCAAAAAATCGGCAGGAGAGAGGCCACGATGGTGGCCACGGTCATGACCTTGGGGCGGAGTCGGAGACGCGCGCCGTCTTTCACCGCCTGGATGAGGTCGCTATGAGTGAAGCGATCTCCCAGTTCAGCACGACGCGTGGCAAGCATTTCCTCGAGATAGACGACCATCACCACCCCGGTCTGGATGGCCGTTCCGAACAACGCGATATACCCAACCCAAACGGCGACGCTGAAATGCCAGCCGAGAGCCCATTGCAAAAACACGCCGCCGGACAAGGCGAACGGGACGGCCAAGAGGACATGGGCCGCCTCGATGGCGGAGCGATACACCAGATAGAGCAGCAGGAAGATGATGACCAACACCGTCGGCACAATCTGGCGGAGAGTGCGGCTGGCTCGGATTTGGTTCTCGAATTCACCGGAGTACTCGAGGGTCATGCCTCGGGAGAGGGTGGGCACGATTTCGCGGTCCATTCGCTCCTGGACCTCGGTGACAAAGGATCCGAGGTCTCGGTCTTGGACGTTGGCTTGGACAAAGACCCGAAGGCGGCCGTTCTCGCTGGCGATTTCTCCCGGTCCATCAGTGCGTTGGACTCGGGCCACCAGGGATAGTGGCACTGGGGACCCGTTGGCGGTCGGTATTAGAATTTCTCCCAACCGATCGATGTCGTCGCGTTCGGAGGCCGCTAAGCGGACCTGGATGGGCAACCGGGCCCGACCCTCGATTGCGGTGCCGACAACCGTGCCGCCGATTCCCGATTCGACGACGTCGAGCACATCCTGTGCGTTGAGGCCGTATCGCGCCGCCTGCGTGCGATCGACCTCGATTTCCACGTAGGGCTTGCCTTGTACTCGACTGGCGGCGACGCCCACGGCTCCAGGAACCGAGCGGACCACGCGTTCGATTTCAAAGGCCTTGCGCTGGAGTTCTTCCAACGAGTCTCCGAACACCTTGATGCCCAATTGGGCTCGGATGCCGGTGCTCAGCATGAGAATCCTGTTCTCGATGGGTTGGAGGAACCCGGGCACATAGCCGGGAATCTCACTGAGCTTGCGACTCAACTCGCCGATGAGGTCGCGCGGCGTGACCCCGGCCCGCCATTCTGGATTGTGGATGACCGTGGGAATCGGAAGGAATCCCCATACCAGACGGTTGGTCGAAATCCATTCCGGTTTGAGAGTGATGGTGGTCTCGATCATCTCGACCGGCGCCGGATCGGTGGCCGTTTCAAATCGACCGAGTTTTCCGGCCACCGTCTGGACCTCCGGAAGGGCTCGGATTACGCGGTCCTGCCAACTCATGATCTCCTTCACCTGGGTGAGCGAAGTGCCCGGCAGAAGCACCGGCATGAAGAGGAGACTACCCTCATTGAGGGGAGGCATAAATTCGCTGCCCATGCCCTTGCCCAGGCGGGCGACGGAGGGCCAACCCGCCGATTCGAGCCGCGTCACCCAAGTTCGCGGGAGTCCCAAAGCGAGAATGATCGCCAGCCCCAAGATCAGACCCGCAGAGGTCAGGACCGTCTTGCGCCAGATGAGCGCCTGCGACAATAGGGGGTCATAGATTCTCAGCAGCCAGCGCATGAGAAAATGGTCTGCTTCGCGATGGAACGGCCCGCGCACGAGGAACGAGCACAGGACCGGCACCAGTGTCATCGCCAGGAAGGTGGATCCGATCATGGCGAAGGTTTTGGTGAAGGCCAGTGGGTGGAAGAGTTTGCCTTCTTGACCCGTGAGCGCGAAGACCGGCACGAAGGCCAAAATGATGATAACCATGGCAAAGAAGACCGGGCGACCCACTTGGAGAGACGCATCGCGGGTGACTTGCAGCGTCTCCGCCAGGGTGAGTCGATTTCCGAGTCCTGCCCGCTGCTTGTTGGCCTCGGCCTCCTCGGCGTGTCGGAGGACATTCTCGGTCATCACAATCGCGGCATCGACCAGGACACCGATGGCGATGGCGATGCCGGTCAGCGACATGATGTTCGAGGAAATACCGAACTGCTGCATGAGCAGGAAGGCCGTCAGAATGGACAGTGGCAGGGGCAGGGTAACGATGACGATGCTCCGGAAATGCCAGAGGAACAGAATGTGGGCGAGGGTTACCAGAATCACCTCTTCCCACAGTGCGTGCTTCAGGGTGTCCAGGGTGCGGTCGATGAGGTCGCTGCGATCGTAGAAGGGGCGGAGGGTCACCCCGGGCGGAAGGCTGGGTTGGATTTGGGCGATGCGTTCTCGCGTTTTTCGGATGACCTCGCGCGCATTCTCGCCGGTTCGCATGACAATGACGCCACCGACCCGCTCCTGTCCGTCGACATCCAGCGCGCCCCGCCGGAAGTCGCCGCCCAAGCGAATGTGAGCCACTTCGCGCAGCAGCACCGGAACACCATTAGTTTCCGACAGCACCACTTGCTCCAATTCGTCGGTGCTTCGAATTAAACCGACGCCTCGAACCACGTACTCGCGTCCGTTCTCTTCGATCACCTTGCCGCCGACGTTAATGTTGGCCCGACCCACGGCTTCGAGAACCCGGCCTAGGCTAATGCCGACGGCGCGCAGCTTGGCCGACGACACCTCGATTTGGTACTGGCGCACAAACCCGCCGATCGAAGCCACCTCGGCCACACCCGGGATGGACTGGAGCGGGTAGCGAATGAGCCAATCTTGAATGCTGCGTAACCGACCCAAATCGTATCCACCCTCGGGAGCCAGGGCTGGATCTACCTCCAGATAGTATTGATACACCCAGCCCAGCCCGGAGGCATCCGGACCTAGTTTCGGCACGACACTGGCTGGCAATGAGCCCGTGATCTGATTCAAGCGCTCCAGCACCCGGGTGCGGGCGAAATAATTGTCGATGGAGTCTTCGAACAGCACGGTGATGAGAGAGAACCCCGTCATGCTCGTGGCCCGAACGCTGCGCACTCCCGCCAGACCTTGTAGGTTGGCCGACAGTGGGTAAGTGATCTGGTCCTCGACCTCCTGAACACCCCGGCCGGCCCAGTCGGCGAAGACGGTGACTTGGTTTTCACTCAGGTCCGGTATGGCATCGACCGGAGTCCGGTACACGGCCCGTATTCCCAAAGCGACGAGCATCAAGGTGCCGCAAAGCACGAGGAAGCGCTGGCGCAGAGAGGCTTCGATGAGGCGAGCGATCACGGCTTCTCCTTGAGTTCGAGACCACAATCGATCATCTCAGCCCCGAAGAACGGGTTGCGGACCTCGGAGTGTTTCTGCAACCAACCGGCCCGCTTCGGAGCGGAGGGAATCGCTCGATCCACCATCGGGCATTCGAAGGTACGGACTCCCGCCTCCCATCCCTGACGGTGAGCCCACCGGGCTAGGTCTACGGTGGTCCGTGATTGGTCGAGAAACCATTTCCGAGCTTCCGCAAGACTAGAAGGAGGAGTGGAAGCCGGTGGAACGGAAATCGATGCGATGGATTTCTGGAGGGTTTCTGGAAGGCTTGAACCTGGCAGGGTGGCCCATTGCCGGAGTGCTTCCTGACGAGGTGGAATACGTCTTAGAATTTCTCGAAACACCTCCAACTGATCCGAAGCGAGCGCTTCGGATAAGTCGGCCGAGAGTTGCAGAAACCCCGCCAAGGGAGGCGGTGCGGGAGATCGACTTCGTAAGGTTGATGAAGCCTGGGAATTAGATTGATCGCCACTGTCGCCACTGCTGCCGCTTTGGAGTTGGGATTGAGCATCGATGAGGAAGGCCGCCTGGGTCACCACGCGTTCTCCAGGTTTTAGGCCATCTAGCACTTCGGCCAAGTGGTCGCCGATGCGGCCGATGCGAACCTTCCGGGACTCATAGGCCCCGGCGCCGAGGCTCAGGTAAACCACCGGTTGCCCCCCGTTCCACAAAAGGGCGCTGCGGGGCAGGGTGCGTGCGGTCTCGACGCAGGCAATCTCAGCCATGGCAGTGACCCGGTGGAGCAACCGCCGGCGGGGGCCCTCAGTGGTCGCTTCGATCGGATTGGGGATCTCGATACGCACTCGGGTGCTCCGGGTCATTGGGTCGAAGTTCGGATCAATGAAACTCACCTGGCCGGTGATCACTCCGCCGTTCCAGGAAGCAGTGGTGATGTGGGCCGATTGGCCCACCCGGAGCCATTGGCGGTCCGACTCGTAGGCCGTGAGTTGCACACACATGGTGGAGAAATCCGCCGTCTCAAAGAGGCGTTGCCCCTCGGTAACGTACTGACCCTCGTACACCTGTTTGAGCACCACCGTGCCATCGGCTGGAACCATGAGCTCGCTGGTCAAGGCGCTCGGAGACTTGTCCTTCAACCCATCGATTTGCCGCGGAGTCAGGCCCATTTGAATTAAACGCTGTCGGGCGGAGGCCAGGATCGGTGTCAGGTCGGTTGAGGTGCCAGCGGGTTCCGGGTGTGGTTGTTTGCTGAGGGCCACGTACTCGCGCTCTGCAGCGAGCAAACTCGGAGAATAAAGGGTCAGCAGGGGGTCGCCTTTTCGAATTTCTTGACCCACCCGGTTGACTGACAGGCGCTCAATGCGCCCCGCCACGGAGGCTGAAATCATCCGGTGGCGCGTGTCGTTGTCTTCTAGGGTCCCCGAGAGCCGCAGGTTGCGGATGAGGGGGGATTCAGAAACCTCACTGGTTTCGAGGTGGATTAATTGAATCGAATTAGTTCCGAGGACGACAACAGGCCCCTCCGCAGTCGCTCCAGAATCCCCGTCATAAACCGGGCTCAATTCCATACCGCAAATGGTGCATCGTCCCGGTCGGTCAGACCGTATCCACGGATGCATCGGCGATTGGTAGAACCGCACGGATCGGGGACGCGAGGGGTCCGTACCTAGTGGTTGGGAAACCGCGGATGTTTGGGGAAGATCCCAGTGGGACCGGAGGACCCAGAATCCGGCACCGGTGAGGAGACCAGCGACGAAGACAGCCAATAGCAGCAGTCGAGAGGTTTTCATGGAGCAGGAGAAGGACTTGAAAGCGGGGAAGGGGGTTGGGGTAACTCGTGCCAACCGCCGAGCAGGAGTAGTTCGGCAATGGCGGACCATTGTTCGGCGATGGCGGAAGCTTGATTAGATTGTGCGTCAAGCCATTGCCGACGGAGATCCAGTGTGTCTCGCAGTTCACCAGGACCGGCGCTCAAGGCCGCGGTGGCGGTGTCCAGAGCGGTGCGGAGACGCGGCAGAAGAGTCTCCTCTGCCAGTTCGGCCCGGATGCGGGCGCTTTCGATGCGGGTCAACCAATGATGAATCTCCAGGGTGACCTCCGCCTCCAGATTGGCCACCTCGCGGTGTGCGGCCTCAAGTCGGAGGCGATCCCGGGTGAGGTCCTTGCGGTATTGGTCTCCGTTAAACCAGGGAAGGGAGAGAGACAAGGTGGCCGCCCCGTTCCTCAGGCCGCCGTCTCCGGAGTACTGACGGGTATCAAGCCCTAGCGACAGGTTGGGGCGTCGGGAGCGTCGGGTGGCATCGACCCGGGCGGAGGCTTCGTCGCTCAACTTTCGAGCCACCCGCAACTGGGGTTCCGCGGCGAGAGCGCGGCGCGGCCAATCGTGTTGATAGGTAATGGGTGCGGCTTTGGACGGCAGTTCCCAAGGCCCGACCGCGCGGTCGATGGGGTGTCCCAAGACACGATTAATACGCGCCGCGGCATTCTGAGTGTCGATGCGCAGCAGCCTGAGCCGCGTCTCAGCTTGGGACAATTCGTTGCGGACTTGGAGGAGCAGCGCGGGGGTGACTCCACCGGACGCGTGGCGTGCCTCCAGGGTGTTGAGGATTCGGCGTATCCAAACTTGATCGGCTTCAGCCAGATCAATGCTGCGATGGAGCAAGGCCATTTCCAGGAGTCGTTCCATAAGGTCTCGCTGGAGTATGGCAATTTGGGTCTCGGCCATTTCCTGGGCGGTCTTGGCCTCGGCATCGGCGAGGGCACGGGCCGCAGTTTCCTTGCCGAAGACGGGCAGCGTCTGGGTGATTCCAAGGGCGATATCGCCTTCCTCTGAAGCCAGGGCTCCTCGGGAGGTGAAGCCGACGCCTCCGGCCCTGAGAGTTGGATCGGCCCACCGCCGCGTGGCTTCGGCCTGAGCCTGGGCGGCACCCGCCCGCAGCTGCAACGATTGCAGGCCGGGGTGACGGTTCGGGATCGATTCGGCCAATTGGTGGACGGCCGACGGTGTGACGACCTCGGCACGGCAGTGCCAGGCCACCAGAAGGCTGACGACCCAACCGCCGATTCGGTTCGGAAGCCGGAAAAGGACAGGCGAAGAATTCATGGATGGAACCAACGGGAGATCTGGAACAGGACTGAAGCGCTGGACGCTTTCTTGGTCTTGGGAAGCACCGTCAGGGGATTCCAGGAAAGAGGAATTCCGTCTGCGGCTGGATTCAGAAGGTCGTTCGTGGAACGACCTTTAGGTTCGGATGCCTGGAGGTGAGCAGGCCCGATTCAGGGATCGATCAGACTCTGATGGGGGGCGCCAGACTTCGGAGCCCGGACCCAAGGATCACCGAGGGCTCAAAGCCTGCATCCCATCGGGGAACGGCCTGATCAGACATGTGTGGTCGGACTGCGGCTGTCCGATGCTGCCAAGAAAATACGGCAGCTCCGTAGAATTCGGATCCAGCACTACTTTGTGGAAACGGAAGAATGAGCGGAGCCCACGTCGGAGGCTCCAAATTGAGTGTCCCCTGGATCACCGCCTGAGGAGAGCACGAGTTGGCCGGAGACGGGGATTCGGAATTGTTGGATTCCGGATCTTGGGATGCGTTATGGGGACGTGAGGCCGAATGCGCGGTCCCGTCGGTTTGTATCCGGTGTGAGGGCTTGGACCGGGCGCAGCAGCTGTGGGAAGATTTGGTTGGTCCCGTGGGGGACTGCCAACTACCGCTCAAAACCCCATGGCAATGGGCCACGCAGAACGATTGGGACACCAGCCAAACCCCAAGCATCATCGCCGCGAATGCGCGGAAATGTCTCGGGAGGTGGGTGGCCGACAATTTCATAACAAGGAACATATATCGGCCTTCATCCCGGGTGCGTCAAGGATCCTCAGGTCAAGATGTTATTGAATCAGGAAATTGTGGATGAAGCCGCAGTGGGAGCAGATGAAGGTATTCGCAATGCTTTCATGCCATTCCGGTTGCATGCCTGCTGGGCTGGCGGTTTCGAGACGCACGCGCCGACGGTGAAACTGCTCACGCGTGCACTGGAGGCAGCGCAAATGATGTCCATCAATTTCGATCCGGGTGGGTTCGGCCTGCAGCAGTTTCATGGGGATGTTCCGACTGTAGTTGATGATGAATGAAAGTTCTAAACTTTAAGATGAACCCACGTGATGACAGCCCTCACTTTTCCAAGTGAGGTGCAGCATAAGAGGACTTGATCCGCGGAGCTGCTTCGGACTTCATCAGTAAAGGTCGCCTGACAAAAGTTCCCGAACGGCAAAGTTCGTCGGGGCGTTGGTTTTCGGAATCACTGTCTTATGGTACGTTTGAAGGACATCGCTGCGGTGGGGGGAGTTTCGGTCATGACGGTGTCCAAGGCGCTGCGCGACAAGCCGGACCTGTCCGCTGGTACCAAGGCGCGCATCCAAGCATTGGCGCGACAGATGGGCTATGTGCCCGACGCCTCGGCCAGCGGTCTACGAAACCGCAAGACCCGCCTCTTGGGGTTAGTGATTCCGGCCCCAACCGATCCGGTCTACTCGCGGGTGCTGTTGGCATTGGAGGGATTGGCTTATGAACGGGGCTTCGACCTGTTATTGGCTCATTCGTTGGGCCAAGTGGATCGCGAAGATTCGGTGATCCGGCGTTTTATGTCTCGGCGTGTGGATGGTGTTTTCATCGCTCCGGTCTATCGGATGGAATCTACGGCTCCGATTTTTGATGATCTGCTCAAACAGGGCATTCCCACCGTCCTGTTGGGCCAGCGGGCTCCCTTTTGCCAACAGTTTGTCAACGTCGAGACGGATGATCTCAGTGCCTCTGAATCGGTCACGCGGCATCTAATCTCGTTGGGACATCGTCGGATTGCCTTCTTTGCGGGCCCGACCCATTCACCTTGGGCGCAGGAGCGGATCGAGGGTTACCGGCGGGGATTGCGCGATGCGGGAATTCCTGTGGAAGACCGTCTGGTATTCCATGCCGGTTCCACCCTGGAGGAGGGGGCTTCAGCGGCCCTGCAGTACATCCAGGAAAACCCCGAAGCAACAGCGATCCAAGGCGTGAACGACTTGGTAGCCATCGGGGCCGCGGATACCTTGCTCAACCAAGGAGTCCGCATTCCTCAGGACCTGAGTGTGGCTGGGTTTGGCAATGTCTTGGTCAGCGAATTCTTTCGGGTACCGCTGACGACCGTTCGCCAGCCCAAGCTTCGATTAGGTTCGGTGGCCATGGAACTAATGCGCAAACTGCTGGAGGGTGAGCGTCCGGCCTCGGTGCGCATTCCTGCCGAATTGGCATTCAGGGCCAGCACCGGGCCAGCACCGGTGCGGTAGCGGGGGCTTAGTCGAGGAGAGGGTTGGCGGCGGTAACTGAGCCGATTCCACTCACCACGAACCCCGATGTCCACCATCCCCGGAATAGGTCCAATAGATGTCCCGCATCTGTTTGATGGGTTTCCACTGGACCGAACCATCTAAGGGAGCGACGTGACCACCAACGGATCCTGCCTGTCGCGCCGTCATTGGGTTCGTGATCGGATAAATATAAACAGAGCCATTCCGCCGTATCGGCCCTGTTTTCCCATGGGGAGCGGTCACCCAATTGTACCCACCATTTCCATTCGCCGCCCAACTGTTTATGTCCGAAAAGAGGAGCAAGGGCTCATCGAGCGCATTCGAGTTGCTCTTCAGGGCGACCGGGTTGTCCGTCAACTTCAGCGGTGCCGTCCAACCCGCTGCCTCGGGCATCACTCGTCCCCCATGATAGTGATACCCAATATAGTAACCTATGCCGGTCTGGTATCGTCCCGTCTTTTTGTCCGTAATTCCAGGCAATGACATTGGATAGACATTGGGACAATCAAACACCTTGTCTCCAAACTGATTGCTAATCGTCGTGTACATCACCGTCGCAATGCTAAGCAGGAAGGAATCGCCGCCATCCCGAATTCCTGTGAACATGCGGTCATTGTAGTCCAATGCGTAGACATGCGTCGCCAAACCCAGTTGGCGGAGGTTGCTGATGCAATTGGCACGTTTGCCCCGCTCCTTGGCACTGGCCAACGTGGGCAACAACATGGAGGCAAGAATCGCAATGATGGCAATCACCACCAGGAGTTCAATGAGGGTAAAACCCGCGGAAACTGGGCGCTCAAAGGAAGATCGCCTCCGGACGTTGTAAAGACCTTTCATGGGAGTACTTGACGCTCGCGGGCCGAGTAGGGACGGCCGGTTTCCCAGCCGCCCCTCTCGCAGAACTGGACTGCTAATAGGGATTTGCTTATCGCGCTCCGCGGTTATAGCGGCGCCTGTGTTGGTAATTAGTGACGATGGCGACCTAGTTGGACTTAACCTTGTAGAATCGGGCGGATCCGGTCAGAGAAGAAACAGTGAGGGGGCTGGCGCCCGTTTCATTGGAATACGTTCCATTCACGCTATCAGCGCTCTGGAGTGTCCCCCCAGAATAGGTAATGGTGACGCCAGTGGTGCTTCGGTCGATGGCAATCTTGGGCGGAGTAGTGGGCTTACCGATGGCGTAATCGATGGTGTTCAGAAGCAGCGTCTTGCCGTCCTCGGTCAGAAAACCAATCTCGGGCGCCCAGTTGGCCACCAGGCTGGCGGCCTGGCCGAAAAAGAGCCCAATTCGTTTATTCGGAACGGTGCTACCGTCCACCAATTTGTCACCCTTTTCATACACGAATAGGGTTGGGTAGGTCCCATCTGACAGGGTGCTAGCAATCACATCGGCGTCGGCCGACGGCTTGCCATAGTTGAAGCTATACGGAGTATTGTACACCTTGGCTTTGGCCGGGAGGCCCTTGGACATGGGATGCGCGGCGTTGCGAATGTAGAGTGAATCGACAGCATCCTTGAGGCTCGCTGGCTGGCTATCTTCGGTTCGCCCTGTATTCCCAAAGAAGGAGAACTCATTCGAAAAGTCCGCCGGATGCTCGGTCCACTCCGCATTGTCCCACATGTAGGCTTCCGCCGATATGACTGGAATATTGGAATCGCGGAGAATGAATTTTTGGACGGCGGGTTCCCCGATCGGCTCCAGCACCGTTCCCGAACCGATCGTTTCGGAAATGAAGACCACATCCTGTCCTACGATGGCGTTGCGCATTTCAGTCGGCGAACCCCCCGATTGAAATACGGTTACCGTATACCCCTTGGCTTGAAGCAGGGCAATCAATGCCGGATCCGAATTGATTGGAGACGCAGAGGAAGATGTCACGAAGAGAACCTTCCCGGACGATTTCTGATTCTCGTCATAACCGAAGATGATTTCTCCGGTGCCGGCATGGGACAACCGTCCGTTGCCATCAATGACCAACGGATGGTTGTCGGGGTCCGTGCGCCAAACCTGAGCGGCCTTATCTTCGGCCGAGAGGGTAGCGAGGTAATCGGCATCCACTCCCTTGTACCGTTGACGATTTGCCCAAAAATACTGAATTTCTAGATCCTGACTGCGGGATTTGTCCCCATTAGCCCCAGGGCCTTTTTTGTCGTCGTCATCGAGTCCGATGTTGAAACCCATCCGGTATCCGTTGCGCAGTTTGTTGCCGGCCGTTGGACTCTCAAACATCCGTTTGTGGAAACGGGCCTCCATCTGCCAACCGCCGGTGACGGCAGCGCCCTTACCGAAAACATCCCCACTGGCTCCGTATTTCCAGTCGACCTCACTGGCCCACGCCTGGCTTCCTTTGGCTCCAGCGTTCTCATCCCATGCGGAAAGCCGACCTTGGAAGTTGACGTAGCTATGGCCGCCGACCGGGTCTTTTGAACTGTCGGTGTTGTTGTCGAATCCGTCCGCAAGCGCGTCCGTCACAATTTCAATCGCATCGTCCTTCCAGAAACTTCCATTTGGATCATCGCTATTGACGACGTCGTCCTGGGCCTTAATGCCGACATAGAGGTAGTTGTCGTCATGAGCCAGCCAGAAGGTAAAGTTGGAATCTTGTGCATTGTCCCAAGCCCGATCCTCTGGCCAGTTCAGGATCCAGGCGCTCACCCCGGGTGTCACCGTTACTCCGGTGAAGCCGCCGTACTCATTCAGGCCCAACGTTCCGTCGGCCTTGACCGAGTCATTCGCCACCTTGGGAACCATAAGGGTGGTTCTTGCCTTTTCCGACCATGGCCCCGCCACAGTGGGGTCGAGCGCTGCGAGGTCAAGGGCCTGTGAAAATGCGACGCAGGGAAGTAGCATTGCTGCAGTCGCGACCTGATTTTTTTTGTTTTTCATTTGTGTTTTAAGTACTTAAAAACGAACCTCTTTAGGTGCCATTGAAACGGCAATGTAGAAAACACTACTGCAATACTTTCGTGGGGATTACCTCCACAGTGAAAAAAACCGAAGCGAGTGGCAAGTCAAAAAATAAAATCACGGCGGGATTTTCCGGGCGAATTCATCTGGATTTGGGGAGGAAGTATTGACCCTGTGGCGTTGCAGGTTTTGGTTGCCTTGGATGAGCGGCGGCGTGCCGGAGGACCCCTGGAAGGGCGGATTTCGGCTTCTGGACCGCTGCGGGCTGCCACCCAGTCGAAGCGCCCGAGCGTCACCTTTGTCTGGCCGCACACGACTTTCTGCGTCGGTTCCTCGAGGGTGGGGTCGATGCAACTCGCGTGGATGCGCCAGATCACCGCGACAGACGCACCGTCGCGCTGCTTGCGGAAGAAGTCTCGATAAGGACGATCGGTCCGACGGGAGCGTTTTGGCTTAGCGCCACCGTTGGGTTTTCAGCCAAGCCAGCAGGTCCGCGGTCCACACGTGAGGGTTCTCGAAGGTGGGTGGCTTGGCACCGAGTCCGATTCCGTGGGGTTTTCCATCGTAGAGGTGCAATTCGAAGGGAACCTTGTGCTGCCGACAGGCGGTGGCGAAGGACATGGAGTTTTCGATGGGCACTGCCGCGTCATCCCGCAATGACCAGATGAAAACCGGCGGAGTTGTGGTGGAGACTCGGTTTTCGTTCGAAAGATCTTCGATCAATTCAGCCGAAGGGTTCTCTCCCAAGAGATTGCGACGGGATCCCGCATGGCTGAAGGGGCTGCGCACGCGCTCCACCGGATCGGACGACTGGGTGTTCCCTCCGTCGTGGTGGGTCAGGAGCGTGGAGGCCAAGTGCCCTCCGGCACTGCTTCCCATAATCCCAATCCGGTCCGGATCCACCCCCCATTCTGCGGCATGGGCCCGGACCCAACGAACGGCCCGGGCCGCATCCTGAAGCATCGAAGGGTGACGGTATCCTTGGCTGCCGAGCCGGTATTTGACCACGAATCCGTGCACGCCCTCTCGATTCAGGAACAGTGCATAATCTCGACCCTCGTGGCCCGCCAGTCCTCCGTAGCCACCTCCAGGCAAGATCACCATGGCGGGCTGGGCTTGTGAGGTTCGGGCTGCTGGGTAGGTGGTGAGGGTGGGAATGTCGGCGTCGTTGGTTCCCCGGGATCCGGGGACTGCCCCAGCAGGCCAGAGGGGCAGGGTGACGGAATCGGCGCGGAGCAAGCCCAAGATCAGGGAAGCGCCCACCAAGAACTGGAAGGGGGACATGTTGCTGAACAATTTGACCAAATCTGGGTAGGAAGGAATCACAATTCCATTGAGCGCGTCGGGAACGTGTTAGCCCAAGAAATCCCGTTCCTTAGGCCGTACCACCAACACCGGACACGCGGCATGCCGAACGATCTTCTCAGCCTCACTGCCCATGAGCATTTGTGGCAAACCAGTTCGGCCATGGGTGGTGAGCACTAACAAATCGACGCCCAATGCATACTCCAGCCCGGTCCGCGGTCGGCCCGGTGAGTCTCGGTCGATTAGAAAGGAGAGGCGAGTTTCGCTACTCGCCCCCGGACTGGGTTTGAGGCAAGGTCTTCCCGATGCTTTGGATGGAATGGATTCAGTCGCCGCAGGCGTGGATCGGTCTGGCGACCCTCTCGCTGTTGGAGCTATTGGCTGAGGGTTTCCAGCAGCACATCAGCAAGGGCTACATCTACTTTGCCATGTGCTTCTCCGTTGCCATGTGCTTCTCCGTTGCGGTCGAAGTCATTAACATCCGCGTCCGCACCAAATCTCCCTGAACTGATGCCCCTTACGATATCTGAGATCCTCAAAGACGAAGCCCTACGACGACACGAATTCCCTGTGTCCGCGCGTCAGACGTTCCTAGCGCATGCCGGGGTGTGTCCGCTACCGCGGCGCGTGGTTGAGGCGATCGGGGCCTATGCCCAGGCCGGCTCCATCGATGACCAAGAGGAGGCCCTTGAACCTGGATTAGTGGGTCAGGTTCGACGATTGGCGGCCGGTTTGATTGGAGCCGACCACGACGAGGTTTCGTTGGTGGGACCCACCTCACTGGCTTTGAGTCAGGTGGCGGCCGGGCTTCAGATGAAACGGGGTCAGAATGTTCTCATCTATCACGACTGCTATCCCTCCAATGTTTATCCTTGGATGGCGTTGGCAGACCGGGGGGTCGAGGTACGTCTGATGAATATCCGCGAACTCGGCAAGGTTCGGGTGGTGGATGTTCAGGGACAAATTGATGAAGACACTCGGTTGGTTGCCATCGCCAGTGCGCATTACCTGACGGGGTGGCGGATCAATATCGATGCCATCGGTCGAATGCTCCGATCTAAAGGGGTGCTCTTTTGCCTGGATGCGATCCAGACTCTGGGCGCCTTTCCAACCTCCGTGGCCAACGTCGATATTTTGGCGGCGGACGCCCACAAGTGGTTATTGGGACCGTGCGCAGCGGGACTCCTGTACATCCGCAAGGAGGCTCGTCCGCAAATTCGTCCGGTGGTTCACGGTTGGCACAATTTGCAGTGCCCAGATTATCTCACGCAAGACGACTTGGTCTTTCACGAGGGGGCCCGACGCTACGAGGCCGGGACGCACAATTTTCTTGGGCTTCACGGATTGAAGGCCGCCCTGGAACTGGTGCAGGAGGTGGGCGTGGAAGCCATCGCCACCGAATTGGCCCGGAAGCGTCTGTGGTTGGTGCCCGAGTTGGTCGCCAAGGGGTACACGGTGCTCCACGGCGATGCTCACGTGGACAATGCCGGTGGCATCACCAGTTTCCATCGAGAGGGCACCGACATGCGAGCGGTGTACCATAAACTGAAGGCCGAAGGCGTCACCGCTTCCCACCGGGTCTTGCCCGGCGGTCAGGCCGTGGTCCGTCTTTCGCCGCATTTCTACAATACCGACGACGAACTGCGCCGTTGCCTCGAGCTGGTGTAGGCCGATGGGGCTCGATGGGATGGTCCGGCTCCGTGCTCACACCACGGCGACGTGATTCTCCAATCGTCCGATACCATCGATCTCGATGATCACCCGGTCGTCTGCGGCTAGGGTGAAGTCATTGGGCGGAACGATGCCGGTGCCCGTTAGCAGCATGCTGCCGCAGGGGAAACTTTCACAGCGGTGCAGCCAGCGGGCCAATTCATCGAACGAGCGCTTGATTTGGGAAACCTGGGTCGCCCCCTGGAACACCAGGGTATCGGCCCGATGGATCTCCATCCGGATGCCCCAGGAACGCGCCTCGGCCTCGTCGACTCCGAGGCGGATCCACGGGCCAATTGCGCACGACGCGCGATAGGTCTTGGCCTGGGGCAGGTAGAGCAGGTTTTCGCCTTCGATGTCTCGTGAACTCATGTCGTTGCCGATGGTGAAGCCCACTCGCTGACCGTATCGGTTGAAGACCAGTACTAACTCCGGCTCTGGCACGCTCCAACGGGCATCGCTGCGGATGCCGACCGGGCCCCCCGGTCCCACCACCTTGGAACCGAGGGCCTTGAAGAAGATCTCCGGCCGAGCGGCTTCGTAGACCCGATCATAGGCCGTCGCGCTGAAATCCGATTCCTCCATGCGGGCAGCCTTGCTGCGAAGATAGGTCACGCCGGCCGCCCAGATCTCCTGATTGTTGACTGGCGCGGCGAGAATGGCATCCGAGACCGGGAGCCGAATGAAGCTCCGTGACGCCTCACGCCTAAGGTTCTCGAAAGGGTCTAAACCCTCGAGAGCATAGCTGAGGTTATGGATGCCGACGCTGGTCAAGTCGATGAGCTCGAGGTCGTCGACGGTGAGTCCGATGCGGGCGATGGAGTTGGCCTTCGTGTAGTAATAACCGACCTTCATGCGACGAAGCCAACACGGTTTCGACGTCGGACTCAATTCCTGGTCGTGTAGCAGTCGTGCGGCCTGGGATCGCCAAGGCAGGGGTGTCGGAGTTAGATCCCCTCGGCGAAGTTGGCGGCCGAATGCACGGTGGCGACCTC
>JAPLUF010000279.1 GCA_026397755.1 Verrucomicrobiota bacterium | reverse complement strand
TATAGTGCATTGGCATCTGCTGTCTTTGCCATCACCTACGCCCACAAGAAGACAGACCTGATTCCGGATCTGACCCCGATCATGGGGCATGCCGATGATTCAAGCGTGGCTCGAGCAGTTTTAATTCTCCATGAAAAGGCTCTGGCCCGTTACGCCGAGACTATGGAATTGGATTGGGAGACCATCACTAGCAAGCCGTGACCGGTTGGACGTGGTTTTAGCTAAGTTGCGGGGTCAAACTTGCCCCAAGATTTCCGTGCCGTTCGATGTGATCCGGAAAGTTGAACTTTGATCCTAGAGTGGACCTCAGGATTAGCCTCATGAATTGAAGATTCCGGGATCCCGAGAGGAATGTGCCACTCCGAGGCCACTCGGAGTGGATTGAGCTACTCTGTTCGGCAACCCAGGGTTAACAAGATGTTGGCCCAGAGAGCGCGGTCTCCTGTTTGGATGGTTAGGACGTGGTCAGTGGACTCCACATGCCGGTAGAAGTCCCATTTTAGGATGGGTTCCAGCGCCAAATTTTGGCCCGCGCTTTGGATCACTTTGCGGAACTCCTGCCAGACGGGTGGTTCACCCAGAGCAGCGTAGGGGTCATCGGACGGAATACCCATTACTTGGACGTGATCCACAGGGACTGCGGACAAGATCGACTGAAGGACTTGGGTCACAGAGACCACTCCGGGTGAAAGATTTAGGCACACCAGTGTCGCGTTCGGTCCCTTCTTAGTCGAAGCCGGGTAGTTACCGTCAGCGATCAAGATCTTGGCATGGTGGCCGGCTCTTCCGAGGATCGCATTGATTTCGGGGTGGATCAGTTGGTGCTTCAGCATGGGGAGTTTAGAGGGCGATTGGTTAGATTATTTTCCACGATGGAGTTCACGTTCACCGACAAAATGCCGTCCGAAAACTCTCGAGGGTTTTCTCGGCCGCCGTCTGAGGGTCGGGCCATGGGAAAATTTCTCCAGAAACGAATCCCTCGTAGTCGACATCCATCAAGGCTTGGGCGATGAGCTTGGTAGGTGTGTGACCGAAACCCATGGCACGTCGGTTGGAATCTGCGAAGTGAACATGCCCAATTCTATGCCCAGCCTTGCGGATGGATTCCGCCAGATCCACCTCCTCCATATTCATATGGAACAAGTCTGCCAGCAGTTTCACATTTCGAGTTTTGAGTGTCTCAAGGAAGTCGGCGGCCTCTGACAGCGTGTTGAACAGATTGGTCTCGTAGCGGTTGAGTGGTTCGTAAAGCAGAGGGACGCCGTGGGCGTGGGCTCTGGGTCCCAGTTGGTTGAGTTCCATTCTGAGCCAATCGAGAGCTTGATCGCGGGAGACCTCATCCCCGTGCCGACCCTGCATCGAGCCAATAATGGCTGGGGCCCCGAAACTGCCGGCAAAGTCCACAATACCTCCGATGAAATCCTGAGCGGCAGCCCTCACAGAGGGGTCTGGATCGGTCAAGCGTAGTCGCCGAGTCAACCAACCTGCCCCAGTACCCATGGCAGCTAATTGGATCGAATATTTTTGGAGCCACCCGCGGAGCAAAAACCCGTTGATGTCATTTGCATGACTTGGGAAAATTTCAACCCCGTCGAATCCAGTTGCTGCTGCAGCAGCAATTCCAGTTTCCAGATCCCCGTGGTAGACGAAAGGCCCACCTTTTGACTCCGGAACGATTGAAACAGTGATGGCTGATCGAATCATGTGAGGGTTTGGAAAAATTAGGAAACCCGAATCGAAGCTCGAACATCGCGTGAATGCGCGGTCTATGAGGAAAAGAAGAATGGTGCGCGCTGCAGGGTTCGAACCTGCGACCCCTTCCGTGTGAAGGAAGTGCTCTACCGCTGAGCTAAGCACGCACTAAAATTGCGACGGCATGAAACCCTCGTCGTCGCCACCTCTCAAGCAAAACCTAAAAAAATAAAAACCCAGTAAAGGTGGGATTTAAATAAAGTGACAATAAAGTGACAGGTTCAAAGTTATTGACGTGGAGGAGGATTTGTTTAGTTTTGGGGGATGAGGTTGGCGCGGATCAAGGGGCAGGGTTTACCACTGCATTTCGCGGACGGTGGGTGGGGAGAAGCTTTTGAATGAGGCGTGTCGGGAGAAGATGTCTGAGATTCTGATGTCGCTTTCGGCGTTCTGCGGGCTGGAGGTGATTACCTACTGCATGATGGCCAATCACTTTCATTTGCTGATCCGGGTTCCGGAAGTTCGTGAGCTTTCTGATAGGGAGTTGCTGGAGCGGGCGGAGGGGTTTTACGGGAAAAAGGGGCTGTTGAGCTCATTGGCGCGGGAGGGAATTGAGCAGAGGGGAAGGATTGATCAGCACGTACGGGAGACGCTGTTGGGGCGGATGGGGGAGGTGTCGGTGTTTATGAAGGAGTTTAAGCAGCGCTTCAGTCGGTGGTTTAACCGGCATTCTGAGCGCTTCGGGACGCTGTGGGCGGAGCGCTTCAAGAGTGTGCTGGTGGAGGATTGCTCGAAGGCGGTGCAAACGGTTGCGGCCTACATTGATTTGAATCCGGTGAGGGCGGGTTTGGTGGAGGATCCGAAGGAGTATCGGTATTGTGGCTATGCGGCGGCGGTGGGTGGGGGCAATGGGAGGGTGCGCCGAGGGTTGATGAGTTTCTTGAGAGGGAAGACGTGGTCGGAGGCATCGGCAGAATATCAGACGTGCTTGCTGCTGAGATCTGGGGAGTCTGGGCACAGTAAGAAGCGGGCTGTGGACCGGGAGACGATCTTGGCGGCGCTGAAGGAGGGTGGGCAATTGAGCGCAGGGGAGGTGCTGCGGTTGAGGATTCGCCACCTGACCGATGGGGTGGTGCTGGGGTCGAAGGGGTTCGTGGATGAGGTGTTCGAGCG
>JAPLUF010000147.1 GCA_026397755.1 Verrucomicrobiota bacterium | reverse complement strand
TTAGGCTTCTGCCATCGCCTCGCGGGCTAGAAACCGTTCGCGGAGCTTACGCAAGGCGGCAGCCTCCAACTGACGGATCCGCTCACGGGTGAGGCCAAAATCGACCCCGATCTGCTCAAGGGTGCGGGGATCTCCACCTTCCAACGCAAACCGTTGGTTGAGGATGACCTGCTCTCGCGCATTGAGTGAACCCACCAATTCGCGCATTAATTCAGCATTGCTGGATTCGCTCACACCGGCCCAAGGCATCACCGCAGATTCGTCAGCGATCACATCAGCGATGCGGTTCGATTCGGGATCATTGCCGATCGGAGCATCCAACGAGGTGGCTCCCACCGCAGCGGCCTCTCGCCAGCGACGAATGTCATCCACATCAGATTCCAACTCCCCAGCCAATTCGACATCCGTTGCAGGACGACCCAACTCGGATTCAAGACGAACCTCCGCCTTCTTCATCCGCGCCAGTTCTTGGACGATGTGAATGGGCAACCGGATAGACTTAGATTGATTGGAGAGTGCTCGCTTGATGGACTGCTTGATCCACCAGGCAGCGTAGGTCGAGAGCTTGGCTCCGCGGTCTGGGTCAAACCGTTCCACAGCGCGCATCAGTCCAATATTACCCTCGTTAACGAGGTCCAAGAGAGGCAGGCCGTAGTCTTCGTATTCACGCGCGATCTTAATTACCAATCGCAAGTTGGCGCGGATCATATGCTCCCGGGCGACATCGTCTCCCTTCTGGATGCGGCGAGCCAACTCGACCTCCTCCTTAGCGGTGAGCAGCGGAGTCTCGACGGCATCGCGGAGATAGAGCCTCAGAGAGGAATGCTCGTCCCAGACTCCGCGACTGACGGACTCGGGAAGGCGTGTTTCGCGTAGAGTGGCAACACGGCGCAACTCGGATTCGACCTGGACCGGTATGACCCGGGTGGTCGACAGGGTTTCGATGGGAATCAGCGCCTCGTTCAGCGGCAGTGGTCCACGCGGGACGCTGATTCGGGTCCGCTCGGCAACGGGGGTCGGTGGCTGAACAATGGGACGCGAGCGCTTAGAAACGACCGACTTACGTGAACGACGCGGCCGCGATTTCGCTGAAGAAGAGGTCCGAGCCCGCAGCCCTTTGGCTTTACCAGAACTCGAATGGGAATCGGTTCCGGTCCGCTTGGTCTTGAAATTCGTTTTCATCTCTCTGGAAGCGTTGGAGTCGCCCGAGGCGGATTTGTTCACTGGTTTCATCGGACTCATTCCGGGAGGCAGAGGTTTCGGGAGAAACCCGCTTCCAGAGACCGATTAAACCGTCTTAAGCATTCGCAGGGCCAATCCGATTTTGGCAGCTTCATGCCCTTCGATGCTTGAATAACTCATTCGAACTGCCTTCTTCGGAGACAAGTTGCGTCATTTTGGCGCTATTTGTGCCAGATCCGGTCTTCACTTTGACGCGTATTCCGCACCAGGACCGAAATCGTCCCCAACACAAGGGACAGGCTCTACCCCCTCTCACCAACTCCGATCAGGGACAGGCCCCCAACTCAAGAGGCCCCCAACTCAAGGGACAGGCTCCGACAAGGGACAGGCTCCGATAAAGGGACAGGCTCCGATAAGGGACAGGCTCTGAAAATCCTGAAAGTCTGGCTTGCTCCACTGGGACATGCTGAACTCGCGGCCACGCCTATGAAACAGAACGCCCCATCTCGTGCTCTGACCTGTTCGCTTGTCTCTCTGCTGGCTTCAGCGCTGCCCACCCTCGCGGGTTCCTGGGTGACCTACGAACCCAAAGCCGGAACGGCCAACGGGAAGACGATCGTCATGCTGAGTGGCGATGAAGAATACCGTTCCGAGGAAAGTTTGCCGCAAATGGGCAAAATCCTCAGTCAAAAGCATGGTTTCAAGTGCACCGTGCTTTTCAGCCAGGATGCCGACGGAATCATCAATCCCAACAACCAGACCAATATCCCAGGCATGCATTTGCTGGCCTCGGCGGATCTGGTGGTCAATCAGTTCCGCTTCCGCGAACTGCCCGATGCCGACATGGAGCACTTCGTCCGGTACCTCGACAGCGGCAAGCCTATGATGGTGCTCCGGACGGCAACTCATGCCTTCAATTATGAACGCAACAAGCAGAGCCCTTACGCCAGTTATTCATGGACGGCCAAGGGTGGGGGCTTCGGAGGCAAGACCGTGGGCGAGACGTGGACCTATCACCATGGCCATCATGGAAAAGAAGCCACGCGCGGCGTGATCGACGGCCGTCATGCCAAACATCCGATCTTGAACGGGGTTTTTGATGTGTTCGGACCCAGCGACGTGTACGGAGTCAACCCGGACTTCCCCAAGGACGCCACTATCCTGATGCACGGCCAGGTTCTCACCGGTATGCAACCCAGCGATCCGCCGAACTTGAGCAAACCGGCTATGCCCTTGATCTGGTTGCGCGACTATAAGGGAACTTCGGGACACACCTCTCAGGTACTCTGCTCCACGATCGGAGCCGCCTCCGATCTGCGCAGCGAAGACCTCCGTCGACTCTTCATCAATGCGACCTATTCCCTCACTGGGCTGGAAGTCCCGAAAAAAGCCGACGTGAGTCCTGTGGGTGTCTTCGAACCCTCGATGTTCGGCTTCAATACCTTCAAGAAGGGCGTGAAGGTCGAATCTCACGAACTGAAGTAATCCCTTTGGGGCACGGGCACCGAAGGGTACCCAAACGATTATTATCCGAAGCAATGAACCCAGTCGCCCTGCGGAATATCGGCAGCCGAATGGGGCCCAGTCCCGGTCACGGATTCAGGCGGATCCGCCACAGTTCGGCGGATTCGCCCGCAGCCAAATCAAAGACCCGCTCTACCGAGCCATCGGTCTGAAGGGCGCCCGGAGGCACCGAATAGATTCCGCTCAGCACGGTAGCGCTCACAGTGACCGTGGCGGTGCCCGAGAGCGTGACGCGCTCTAAAACATATCCCCGGTCTCGCGGACCCCGGGTTCGAAGACGAACTTGGTTACCAGAGAGCCTCTCCACCAACACGGCGGGTTTTACCGAGTCGATCATCTTCAACGCTTCGGCGCGCCAATTTGAAGGATGATAGGCCGGTTCCGTGGAAACAATTCGGGCCAGGCATCGGTCCGCCAAGGCTGCTTCGGTGGGCCATGGTACCACTGACTGATAATCCAATTGTTCGACGACGAAGTAGGGCACAAATCCAGCGTCTGGCCGGGGCGGCAACTGGGGATTATCAGGCCGAACTAGAGTCAATCGCTCCCCGCCGGAGGCCAATTGACCAGTGTAGGGCCCCAACACAATCTGGGCATCGGACGCACCTAATAGGCTGCGCACCGCAGCCACATTGTTGGTGTTGGCGATGATCCATTTTGCGCCCGGTGCCATTGCCTGAGGTTCGGTGAATGCAAAACTAATACCGCCCTCGATGCGCCACCCATTGGTGGGATAGGCCGGATCATACAAGGGGACCATCTCACCGGACACATTCTCCAACTCCACGAACTCAATCTCCCCCGTAGGCGCGGCATACCGGAGTCGGCGAAAAACAACCGGCCCCAGGGCATGCGGAGAATTGGTAGCCCCCAGTCCCTGACGGAAAATATTCAACAACAGCGGGTCCATGGAGTTGTCTATCCCGGTTCCCAACGTCATGCGCTGCATCAACCGGAAGGGCCCTTCTCCATCCGGATGCCTTCCAAAGCTCACGCCATTCGGACTGGCTGGAAACTCCTGAACATCTTCCCAGCGACGAGGAATGCCAACCGCATCGGCCGACAGAAGTGTCACCATGCCACCCCGCGCGGCGCCAAAAGTGAAGGCCGTGCGACCCGCAGCGGGTTGGAGCGGATTGAACTGATATTCGTAGATCATCCGGAAGCCCCGGGGCGGAACCACTGTCCCCGGAGGAATACGAAAGCGGAACGGGTCGGTTAGTTCGTTGGAAAGAAACCACCCTCCGACATCTATCGGCTGATCCGTGCGGTTAAATAATTCGACCGCGTCCTCGAGGGGGGGATCGGTATGGGCCAGCAATTCATTGATCACCACCCGATTCTGGATGCCGGACCCTGCTGTTCCCGGAGAACCGAAGTATTCGGCGCTGGCCCGCCAATTCGTAGCGGCCGTGAGATCTGCTGAGGGATCCATCAATTCAATGGAGCCACCCTGGCCGGCGGGCCGTGTGGGCCAGTCGCCGTCGATCCCGTATTTGAGTTGAGCCAAGATCGACCCACTGGGGCTGTTCAGGATAAGGGTCTCGCCGCCATTGTTCAGAGCCCCGGAATAGGAGCCGGCCACCAATCCCGTCACCGGCCCGTACCGCGCCGCGAACACTGTGGGGTTGCGACCAATCACGGCCCGAGCCTTGGGTTGCAGAATAAATGAAGCGGGAAACGTGAAGGCAATGCCCGCTGAAAAACTCGCCCCCGAAAGGTCGGCCACTTGGGATCCCGGGTTAAAGAGTTCCAGGAATTCCGCCTCGGCATAAGCGGAGCCGCCGGGCGGATCGTACATCACCTCACTGATGACCACCGACTGCGCAGAGAGCGTCTTAGCCCATCCCAGCAGGGCGGCAAAAATCGCCATCATCCAATTCCTGTGCACCTCACGAAGGTAACGGTTGCCCAGAAACAGGAAAGTCTGCTGGAGATGCTTTCCCCAAACGGGGCTTTTTCTCGGACGGCTGCCAGGGTTCAATTCTCGCACATGCAACTGACAGACAGACTGCACCTGGCCTATTGCACCAATATCCATCGGGGGGAGAATTGGATGGAAACCTTCGCAGGTCTGGAGCAGCACACCCGAGCGGTACAAGCCCGGGTCTCCTCGGGCCGACCCTACGCCATCGGACTTCGACTCAGCGACCGCGCCTCTCGGGAGCTCATCGAACCAGGCACCTTCCGAGCCTTCCAAGAATGGCTTAAACGCAATAATGCCTACGTCTTCACCATCAACGGTTTCCCTTATGGCCAGTTCCACGGGCAACGAGTGAAAGAACAAGTCTATGCCCCGGACTGGTCGCAGCCTGAGCGCTTGGACTACACTCGAAGACTCTTCCGAATCCTCGCCGACCTGCTGCCACCGGGAGTGTCCGGCAGCGTCAGTACCGTTCCGGTATCGTACAAAGCCTTCCGGCGCTCGCCCGATGATGAGCAACGCGCCCTGCTGCAGCTCTGGGAGTGCGTGGATTTTCTTGATGAGCTCTCCCGGCAATCCGGCCACGACTTGCATCTGGGACTGGAACCCGAGCCACTGTGCACCCTCGAGACCACCAGCGAATGCGTGAGTTATTTCAACCAACTGCGCGCCTTACGCCCCGGAGACCTGCGCATCGACCGTCATCTGGGCGTCAACTACGACTGCTGCCACTTGGCCATCGAGTACGAAACGCCGACCGAGGCCTTAGCACGGTTGCAGTCTGCGGGCATCCGGTTGAGCAAGATCCACCTCAGCAATGCCCTGAGCGTGCGTCCGACGACTGAGATCCGACAATCGCTTCAGGCCTTCGCCGAAGACATTTATTTCCATCAGG
>JAPLUF010000075.1 GCA_026397755.1 Verrucomicrobiota bacterium | reverse complement strand
GGTCGCAACCAACGCGAAATTACCTGCGAGTGCGAGCGGTCCAATCAGCCGAGTTTGGTCCAGGCGCTGCACCTCTCGAACGGATCAACCGTGAATGATAAGCTGTCGGCCCCCGAGGGACGATTGGCTCGCCTTTTGCGTGAGGAGGCTAATGCCGATCGTTTGATCACCGAGGCGTATGCCGTGGCGCTCTCGCGAGCTCCGCGTGAGGCGGAGCGGAAGGCTTACCTACAGTTGTTTCAGGAAGCCGGTCCTGCCCAGCGGACTTCAGTGGCCGAAGACTTGTTCTGGTCGATTCTCACCAGCCGCGAATTCCTCTTCCAGCACTGACCATGAAACGCTTCAACGCCTACGGGATTCTTTGTCAGCGGGCCGGATTGCGGTGGCTCATCGCTTGCCTGCTGCCTGTCTGCACGACTTCGGCCGCGAGTCGCAATTGGCTCTATGAACGCGACATCGCGCCGATCCTGCGCACGTATTGCGCGGGTTGTCACAACGACGCCGATCGCGAAGGCGAATTCTCGGTGGAGACCTTCGCCAGCTTGAACAAGGGAGGCGACAAGGGGGCGACCCTAAAGCCCGGAGACCCGGAGAATTCGCTGCTGGTGAAACTCATAGAAGGCCGCGGCAAGCCGTCGATGCCGCCGAAAGACGAGCCCAGGGTTCCCGCGGCGGAGTTGGCATTGCTGCGCCAATGGATTGCCGATGGGGCTCCGGGACCTCAGCGGGATGAGTCCCTACTGAAAAACTTGGTGGTGCCGAATGTGGCCACCGGTCGGGGGGTTGCCCGTCCCTGGACGGCGGTCGAGTATTCGCCAGACGGCAAGATCCTGGCATTGGGAACGGCGGGTCGAGTGGAGTTTCGAAACGCCTCAGGGCGTCGTATTCAACGAGTGATTGATGGGATTCCAGGGAAGGTGAATGCCCTCCATTTTTCTGCCGATGGGGCCACCTTAGTTGTGGCGGCAGGGATCACAGGCATTGATGGCGTGGCCGAGATTCATTCGGTGGCGACGGGTCAGAAATTGGTTCGATTTGAAGGTCACCGCGACGCGGTTCAGGACGCTGAGCTATCGCCAGATGGTCGTTGGTTGGCCACTGCAGGCTATGATCGGTCGATCCGGTTATGGAAGGTGGCCGACCATTCTCTGGTGTGGTCCAACTCCGTTCACAATGGGGCGGTTTTCGACCTCGCCTTCGATCCGTCTGGCGCGGTGTTGGCTTCGGCCAGCGCCGATCAGACGGTGAAATTGTGGCGCGTTCGGGATGGGGTGCGGCTCGACACACTCAATCAGCCTCAGGGCGATTTGAATCGGGTGTTGTTCACCCCGGATGGGCAGCACGTGTTGGCCGTCGGGGCCGATCGCCGGATCCACCAATGGCGGTTTGTTTCCCGTGAGGCGCCGGCCCTAAACCCGGTGGTCACGGCCCGCTTTGCCCATGAGGCCGGGATCGTTTCCATGGCCCTGTCTCACGACGGGCGGTTTCTCGTCACCGGAGCCATCGATCGATCTCTCAAGCAATGGCGCCTGCCGGAGCTGCAAGAGGTGGCATCCTGGACCGGGCAATCGGATGTGGTTGGGGCCTTGGCCATGGATCATTCAGGAGATCGAGTGCTGGTGGCACGCATGGATGGCTCTGTCGAAGCCTTCGGGCTCAAAGGCGACGTCGCCGTGGGTTTAGCCGGGATGGGCACCGCAAAACACGCCCCGGCCAAAGCGTCTCCGACGGGTCGTTCTTCTGCTCCCAGCCCTGCGGGATTGCTGCGTTCTCCCATCCATCAGGCGGAGTTGGAGCCCAACGATGGGATCCGGCGGGCTCAGTCGGTGGCCATCCCATCAGAGACCTACGGTCGTATGGGGCGCCCGGGCGATGTGGATCATTTCGCATTCCAGGCCCGCGCTGGCGAGGCGTTGACCTTGGAAGTTCAGGCGGCGCGCGACGGTTCCGCGATGGACTCCCGTCTGGAGGTCTTGACGACGTCTGGCCAACCCGTGGAGCAGGCGGTGCTTCAGGCAATCCGCGATTCCTGGTTCACCTTCCGCGGCAAGGACTCCGACACCGTCGATGACTTTCGCCTCCAGAACTGGGCCGAAATGGAATTGGACGAATACTTGTACGCCAACGGTGAGGTGGTGCGGTTGTGGCTCTATCCGCGCGGGCCGGATTCCGGGTTCAAGGTGTATCCGGGCGAGGGACGTCGTCAGTCCCTCTTTGGAACAACGCCCTTGTCGCATGCGCTCAATGAGCCCGCTTACCTCGTGAAGGCCTATCCGGCGGGCAGTCGGCCCGTTCCCAATGGCTTGCCCGTGTTTCGATTGAACTATCAGAACGACGACGATCCCAGCCGTCAGTCGGGGACGGATTCGATGCTGCTTTTTACTGCACCCACGACGGGTCGGTATTTGGTTCGCGTGACCGACACCCGGGGATTTGGCGGCGGCACCAATCACGCCTACCGGCTCTCGGTCCGCCCACAGCAGCCGGACTTCACCGTGCGCGTCGAAGGATTGAACCCAAAGGTCAGCCCGGGCAGTGGTCGCGAAATCCGCTTCGTGGCCACCCGTCGTGAAGGATTCGAGGGCCCCATTCGCATCGATCTCGATCGGTTGCCGGCCGGGTTCATCGCGAGTACTCCGGTAGAAATTGAAGCCGGACAAATCCGTGCCGTGGCGGTCCTCTACGCCGCGGTCGGTGCGGCCGATTCCCTAGAAGCCTCAGACCGGGCGGTTCGGGTGAGCGCCACCGCTAAAATTCAGGGCAGGGAGGTTCGTCGCGAGTTGGGTGATCTGGGAAATGTGCAATTGGACGCGGCCCCCAAAGTGACCGTGGAAATCTTGCCCGGTCCCGACCGTTCGGTCGTGCGTCAAGAGGCGGGTCGACCCATGGAATTGCTCATCCGACCGGGTCAGACCATTACCGCCCGTGTGCGGGCCGACCGGCGTGACTTCAAGGCACGCATTGAATTGGGTGGAGAAGACTCGGGCCGCAACCTGCCGCACGGTGGGTATGTGGACAATATCGGCCTCAACGGCCTGTTGATTGTCGAAGACCAGACCGAGCGAGAGTTCTTCATCACCGCCACGCGCAAAGCC
>JAPLUF010000074.1 GCA_026397755.1 Verrucomicrobiota bacterium | reverse complement strand
GGGAGTGGCCACGAAGTCGGTGCACCTGAGCCTCTGGAATCCGAGCACCGGCGCCGTGCCGACCGAACCCGCCTGGGTAGCCCTGTTCTCATTGAGGGAGCAAGCGCTGCCCGAGTTGGAAAAGGCACGTCAGGCCAAACTCATCGGTAAGAGCCTGGACGCCGTGTTGCACTTCGCCTTGCCGGCTGCGGACCGCGCGTTGGTAGCGTCGCACGAAGCCGAATTGCGGGAACTGTGCAACTGTTCAGCGGTGACCGTGACGGAAGCGGCCGAGCGCCAAATCACGGTGCAAGTCGCCGGCGAAGTGGGCCGCAAGAAGTGCGAGCGCTGCTGGCACTGGGAACTCAATGTCGGCGAAAATCCGGCCCACCCGCCCCTATGTGGTCGTTGCGTCGAAGCGGTGATCTCGCTGTCTTGAACCAAACCAATCCCCAGATCGCACCGCCAGGGCGACACGACTCACTCCGGGCGCGGCAATGAGAACGGTACCTTGAGGCGATAAAGCCGCAGCGGGCCGTTGCCGTCAGGATCGGGCACCGGAGCAGCAGAAGTGCGTCCAACAAAATTGCTCAGGGTGAGCCAAGGACCCTGGAGCGCCGAGGATACCTCCACTGTGTGTGCCATGGGAAAGGATCCCGTCAGCTGGACACCCGGCAGGCGAGGGTCCGGGGTGGGCGGAGCCAACGGAGCCAGCTCGGTGATGTCGACATAGAGAAGTCCCGCGTAAAGCTGAGCCAGGCTCAAGGGGTCAAAGTAACTCAGCAACGGAAGTTCGTTAAAGGCGCCACCGGCTGAATAAATCACGTTGGTCGCACGCCAGACGGGCTGGAAGGTGTTCAGGCGGTTGAACACATTGGTAGCGCTCACCACCCGACCGAACACCGTGAAACCGCCATTCTGGTTGTCCAAATTAGCTGAGTTATCCCCGAAGCTCAGGAACCACTGGCTGGACGCCGAGTGGGGACCTCCGGTGTAGACCACCCCGTCTTTGGAAACGATCCAGATCTGGGTCGCGCCAGAACCATTGGTGGCCACAATCCGTTCCGTGTACACCTCGAAGGTCGAGATCTCAGGGAGGGCATTGGTGTAGGTGATGACGTTGGTCTTAAGACCGGCAAACTGAGTGAAAGCCACGGCCGCATTGGTCAACCGCACCGTCGCCAACCCATTGGTGCTCGCCCCCTTCTTGGCCATCGACAAGGTGCCGTAGATATTTCGATAGCGCGGGCCGATGTCGAATTCGTTGGAGACGTTGGCGAACTCCGAAACTGATTCCACCGAATTGCTCACCGTCCCCCGATTGGCCACCCGGAACCCACCGCCCTGGATCACGAAATTGGGCACGATCCGGTGGGAGATCATGTTGGTGTAGCGTCCAGACCGGACGTACTTGAGGAAGTTGGCACTGGTCAATGGTTTCTCTTGGTCGAACAACTCGACCACCACATCGCCCAAGGCCGTTCGGAACTGCACCAGCGTGCCCGCCTGAACGGCAGCCTCCCTCGCGACCAGCAGCATCCAGCCACCGAGCAGTACTTCCATTAACCGTCTCATCATCCGTTTCATCAATAAAACCTCCGTTGAACCTGCGAAAACTTTGTTAAAAATAGGCCTCGAGAGGCTGGATCGACCCTCAATCAGGCCTCGATCAACTCCGGCCTCTCCATGAAGGCGTAGCACAGGATATGCAGGATGTGCATTTGAACATCCTCTACGCGGCCGTAGTGGGTGTCGTCGATGACCACCACTTGATCGGCCAACTCGGCCAGGCGACCCCGCTTAGCGCCCACCAATGCGATGGTCTTGACCCCCTGGTCCTTGGCACACTCAAAAGCCTTCACCAGGTTGGGCGAATTGCCACTGACGCTGGCCGTGATGAGCACGTCGCCTTTGCGGGCGTAATTGGCCAACTGCCGCGAGAAGATTTCGTCGTAGAAGTAGTCGTTCCCGAGGGCCGTCATCCAGGCCACGTTGTCGGTGAGCGAGAGCACCCGGAATCGGCGCGGCAGCTTGTCGCTAGATCCCTTGCCCAGATCAACGGCGAAGTGGCTGGCATTGGACGCGCTGCCGCCGTTGCCGATGGCGAAGATTTGTTGGTCTTGAGACCACGCCGCGCGCAAGGTTTCTACCAGGGCGGCGATCTCGGCGGGCTTCACAGAATCGACGGCGCGCTTCTGAGCCTCTAGGTAGTCAGCGATCCACTGAGTCATCATCTGAACTGACGGTGGATGAAAACCGTCACAACGTCGAGATTGTCGTCGGGGAGCGTCGAACCACTGTTATACGAAAACAAATCTCTGCCCTTGGAAACAGCACTTCGATAGAAAGCGCCCATGCGATCTCTTTCCGGCGCGACCATCCTGATCACCGGGGGCACCGGCTCCTTCGGTAACCGCGTCGCGCGCCATCTTCTCGACCTGAACCCGGCACAGATCCGCATTT
>JAPLUF010000138.1 GCA_026397755.1 Verrucomicrobiota bacterium | reverse complement strand
CCCCCGGGAAATTCAGTTCGCCCGCGGGACCCGCAAGCCCGTGGCCGACGAGTTGGTCGCATTCCTAGCTCGGCCTGAGTTCCGGGTCATGGAGTTCGTCGGCCCTCCGGCCATCGATCCATCCCAAAGCTATTTTCCCAAAGCCTGGCAGGGCCTGCCGGTGTATCGCTGGGATGTCGCCACCCCCCTCAAACTGGTGGAACGCATGCGCGGCATGGGAACCCAGAAGCCCGCGGGCCTGAGCATCGTGCGACAGCTATGGCTCGACGAAGGCGGACAAGGCCTGACCTTTCAGGACCACATTTCTGGGCAAATGCAGCAGGTCTGGCGTCTCGATGCGGCCGAGGGCCAGGAGTTAGGATCCGTACGCAGCGGCGGCGAAGGTCAACTCATCACCCGCAATCCGGAGAACGGCGCCATCGGTGTCGAACTCCGCTCCCGGAATGTCGACGTGGAAGCCATTGGACGGTTGTCCCACCCCACTTCCTTGCCGGCGACGGGTTGGCGTTCCGATGCGGAATCGGTTCGAGTGCAGTTGCACCTGCCACCCGGCTGGAGACTCTTTGCCCTCTTTGGGGCCGATTGGGTCCACGGTGACTGGCTCACTGCGTGGACGCTGCTCGATTTGTTCCTGCTGCTCATCTTTACCCTGGCGGTCTTCCGAATCCGGGGTTGGGCCACCGCACTCTTGGCCTTTGTCGCCTTCGGTCTTTCGTACCATGAGCACGGCGCACCCAAGTTCTTGTGGCTCATCCTCTTGGTGCCCATCGCCCTCGAACCCCGTATCCCTCAAGGCCTGGGACGGCGTTTGCTGCGCATCGCACAAGTGCTTTCCGTCGGCACGTTGCTCTTCTTCCTCGTTCCCTTCCTGACGCGGCAAATCCAGCAGGCCTTGTACCCGCAACTCGAAAGAACCGAAGTCACACCCATGCCCATCCCCGGCGAGACGGTCGACGGCCTCAACGCTGCAGCGGTGTCGAACAACGCTGAGTTGCCCCGGCGTGCGGGAGCCCCATCCAAGGAGCTGATGAAACGCTACGGATTAACCACGGCGGCTTCGATCTCGTCCGATTCCCCGGCCGCCCCAGCCCAGTCGCAGGCGGCGTTTGAGAACCTCCGACAAGACGTCAAGGCACGGATCCAAACGGGCCCAGGGTTGCCGGAATGGACCTGGCGCTCGGTGAGCTTCGGATGGAATGGCCCGGTCCAAGGTTCGCAGCGGTTGCACCCAGTGCTCATCTCGCAACCGGTCGAGCGGCTGCTTACCCTCATTCGAACCGTCCTGCTGCTGGCCCTTGGTGCCACGCTGTTGAGGCAGGGACGATCGGTGCGATCGGAGACTCGTCCCACGAGTCCACTGGTCCCCATGGCCACAACAGCCGCCACCACCGCGCTCTTGTGGCTGGCCTCGACGCTGTTTACCGGCACGTCCTTGCAGGCGGCCGAGGCTCCGGTGCGGGTGAACCCACCGAGCCCGGCACCGGTTCAGGCACCTATCCAGCAAATGGCCGCTGCTCCGATGGCGGCACCAACGACCCCAGCCGGGATTCCGGATGCGACCACCCTGGAAACCCTCCGACAGCGGTTGTTGGAGAAATCGGACGCCTTCCCGAATGCGGCCAATATTTCGGCCGTCGCCATGAAACTCAGCGGCCAACAGCTCCTGATGGATGTCGATGTCCACTGCGCCACCGAGACAGCCGTCCCACTGCCTGGACGCCTTCCGGCCTATTCCCCGCTCTCGGTGGTCGTCAACGGGCGTTGGGCTGCCGCACTGCGTCGAGACGAGGGCTACCTGTGGGTCGTGCTGCCCCCCGGTGTCCATCGAGTCCGCGTGGAGGCCTTGCTGACCAACACCGGCGACTGGGAATGGAGCTACCTGCTCAAGCCGCGTCAGGTGTCCATCGATGCCCCAGACTGGACCGTAGTTGGAGTCCGTGCCGATGGGGTCCCGGAACAACAAATCTTCTTCTCCCCGAAACAGAAAGTGGCCGCCGCAGCAGCCACGTATGATCGACAAGATCTCCAGCCAATCGTGGCCGTGGAGCGCCGTCTGGAACTGGGCTTGCAGTGGCAACTCCGAACCGTGATCCAACGCCTTTCGCCCGTGGGCAAGGCGGTGTCGATGCGCATCCCCTTGTTACCTGGTGAGAATGTCTTGTCGCAAGGACGGGTCGTGCAAGACGGAGGCATGGAAGTCCGGCTCGGAGCACAAGACACTGCGTTTTCGTGGGACAGTAGCCTAGCCCCGGTGGAGACGCTCACCTTAACCACCCGCCCCACCGACACTTGGATCGAACGGTGGCACCTGGTCGCCTCACCGGTGTGGAACGTGTCGCTGTCGGGATTGGCTCCGGTCTTTGAATCCGGCAACGCCCAACTTGAGCCCGTCTGGCAACCGTGGCCCGGGGAGACGGTGAACCTGAAGGTCCACCGTCCGGAAGGCATCGCTGGGGCCACGGTGACCCTGAATCGAGCGATTCACGAAGTGACTGTCGGGCAACGCCAACGCCTTTCCACCCTCCATCTGTCCATCCGCTGCAGCCTTGGCGAAGATTTTCT
>JAPLUF010000158.1 GCA_026397755.1 Verrucomicrobiota bacterium | reverse complement strand
TGCGGTGTTTCCCGGCCGCCCAGGGCTCGGAAAACTTATCCCAGTCATCCGGCAGCAAGCCAAAGGCAAAGTCACCCGGGACGGTGTCTCCAATTTGCCAGGGCTTTGAACGCCACTGGAAGGCCCTGAGCTTAATCGATCCGTCGTCCAGTGTGCGGAAGTAAATCGCCGCATCCGGATCGCGGGCGCAGGGCAACGTCGGCAAAGCCCCCTCGATGGGTTCGCTCAAGACGTAATGGTGTTCCACCGGGTAAAGCGGAAGGTCGACACCGATGGCCAAACCGAGTTGACGGGCCCACATGCCGCAGGCGAGCACGACCCATTCAGCGCGGATTTCCTGCCCACTTTCCAAGCGCACCCCGGTGACCCGCTGGCGTCCCTGCGGACCGGGCACTTTCAGCAGCGAGGCCACGCGTGTTCGGTCGAAGAGCGCAGCTCCATGAGCCATCGCACCTTTGGCCAGAGCCACCGCGCATTCACCGGGAATCACTCGCCCATCCCCGGGCAAATAAACCGCCCCCAGCACATCCTCCACCTGAATGAGCGGCCAGAGATCTTGAGCTTCCTTGGGACCAATGAGATGCGCCTCGACCCCGAACACCTCCGCCATCGCAGCGGTGCGGCGGAGTTGGGTCATGCGCTCCGGGTTGGTCCCGAGTGTCAGGCCGGTGGTGCGAACCCATCCCACGTCATGACCCGTCTCCTCGGCCAACTGGGGATACAGCTGGGCCGAGTATTTATTAATCTGGGTCATGCTGTTGCTGGCGCGCAACTGACCGATCATGCCGGCCGCATGCCAAGTGGTGCCGCCGCTGAGCAGGCCTTGCTCCAACAGCACAACATCCTTCCAACCCGCTTTGGCTAAATGGTAGGCCACCGAGCACCCCACAATGCCCCCTCCGACAATGACCACGCGGGCAGTCGACGGAGGCGCAGCAAGAGGCAGCGAGAAGGTGGATTGGACCGGGGTGTTGCCGACGTGGGTGGTCGTCACGATAGACGAAAGCTTGAGGATGGGGCTGAGGCTCTCAATGCCGAAATTCAACACACTAATCCACCATTCCACAGACACTCGGCAGACCGAGATTTTCATGGAATCTAATCCATCGGTTGCTAACCTGATGTTAGATACCCCTCAGAATTACAGAAACATGAAGACGACTCATTTTCACCCCGTTGACGGCTCCGGCTCCAGGGCCTTCACCCTGATCGAGTTGCTGGTGGTCATCGCCATCATCGCCATCTTGGCCGGGATGCTTCTGCCCGCCTTGGCCACCGCCAAGCAAAAGGCACACACAGTTAAGTGCATGAGCAACCAAAGCCAAATCGGCAAGGCCTACTTCATGTACACGGATGACAATCGAGACTCGTATCCGGCGATCAACGACTGGGCCTCGACCGGCGGAAAAAACGGCACCTACGACGTGTTTACTGCGGCGACCAACCGCCCCCTGAACATTTACGTCGGCAATTCCTACGAGGCCTTCCACTGCCCCTCCGACAAGGGGGACTTCTGGTCGCTGGCCGGACGCGGGGTCAACTGCACCAATGCGTTCATGCAGTACGGCAACAGCTACCTGACCGAGTTCGGCTTCGATTACTACAAGGTCAAGATGGTCTGCGCGCCCAAGGGCAACACGGTGATCGTCCCGATCAAGGGCTAAGAAGTCGCCCGTGCTCCCTCCACCAAGATCATCCAAGGCGACTGGATTTGGCACGCCAACCGAGATGTCCTCAAGCCCCGCAGCCAGTGGCACAATTACAAGGGAAAGAACCGCATGATGATGCTTTTCGGGGATTCACACGCCGAATTTTTCAAGTTTCTGCCCACCGCGCAAATGGAAGCCCTGGCCGGGCAAACTCCCGACCCCAACTTCCTGTGGTGGTAAAACCCTTGGTCTAAGCCTGCACGCTGCAGTTGGGAAAAACGGGAGGGCGTGGCGAATTCTTTGGCAGACGAGGCGAAAGCGAGGAGTGGGCCGGCGGGCGGCCCACAACAAAATAACAACTACGAATCTGCCTAAAAATTTACGCCTAACACGACCAATCCAACAGAACTCGGTCCCACTCAGCAAAGGGGTCCGTACTGTATTAACTAACTACATACTCTAAAGTGACAATAAACGGTTGAGTTTTGGCTCATTGGGCGTGTCACTCGGTTCAGGGGGATGCCGTTGGCTGTTTACGTTAATTTCCGTTCGCGGCACCGTTTGTCTCCAATCCGGCATTTATTGTGCTACGAGGGCAATTCCCATGAACGCCGACCCCAGCCAAGATCCTCGCGAAGCCTCCCAATCGCCAGTGGGTCCAGTCTGGCTTTACCGGATGTTTCATGAGCCCACGACCACCAGTTATCAGGTGATCCACACCATCCTGAATCTGGTCATCTTCGTGGCTGCAATCACCGGTGCACTGGAGACCGTGGATTCGATCCAAGATCGCTTCCAAGGATGGTTCTACGTCTGCGAGGTGATTATCACCTTCATCTTCACTTTGGAGTACATCGGTCACGTCATGACGATCCGTCGCAAACGCGACTACATTTTCAGCTTCTGGGGGATTATCGATTTGTTGGCCATCCTGCCCACCTATTTGCAAACGGCCAACATCACCGCCCTCAAGTCCACCCGGGTGCTGCGAGTCTTGCGAGTGTTGCGAGTACTCCGAGTGCTGAAACTAGCCCGCGAGGCCGTGACGCAACTCAAGAAAGACAAGGACGGAAAGCCACGCAGCCCCATGGTGACCAACCTGGTGATTTATTTCCTGGCCCTCTTCTCCGTGGTTATTATCTCCAGCACGCTCATTTACCACGCCGAGTTTACCCATGGCGAATTGGACACCGTTCAACGGACGGGCACCAACTCACTACGGTTCTCCGCCCAAGATCTTCGCGGTGACCTGACCGGGAGTAAGGTCATTATCAGCGGCGAATCCGGCTTCGACGGCACTTGGGATGTGAAGCTCTGGGATCCGGTAAAAAACATTTTTGAAGTAGCAATTCCGGACGGAGACCTCATTAGCAAAATCCCTGAGACAGCCACCCCCATCCACAACGGCACCAACCCTCAGGAAAAAATTCGCTGGGGCAAGGAAACCACCGTGAATGGAGGACTCTCGAGTTTCAATTCGGTACCCCAATCCATGTGGTGGTGCGTGGTAACACTCACCACGGTTGGCTACGGCGACATTTACCCGGTCACCTTAGCAGGCCGATTGATTGCGGTCGTCACGATGTTCTGCGGGTTGGTGCTGTTCGGTATGCTAATGAACATTGTCGGCAAGACGATGATGGTGGCCCTCTTTGGTGAAGAGTCGGTGGACGAGGCGCCCTCTGCCCAACCCAAAACCGTCAAAACCGGTGTGGGTCCCGACATGGCTTGGGATGCCAACTGGCGACACTGCCCCACTTGTGGGCGAGCGGCCGGCAACTCGGATTCGCCCAATCATTCGCATTAATTACGGGCCTCGCGGTGTCCCGATTCTAAGAACGGGCCACAGCGGATGGCCTTCGGATTGCTGCTGGAGAACGAGCGGTGCCCACGCACCTCTCGTTACTCATGAGCGCAGCCCTACCGAATACTTCCAAACGATTTGTCCATGGAGACAAAGCCCCGCCCTGCAATCTGGTGATTTTTGGCGCGGGCGGTGATTTGATGCGTCGGTTGCTCGTTCCGGCGCTGTACAACCTCGTTCGCACCGGCCTGCTTCCCGATCAATTCTCACTCATCGGGGTGGACCGTCAGGAATTGAGCGACGAATCGTTCAGAGCTCGTTTGGATGAGTCGGTTCGATCCTTTGTCACCGAAAAGACTTCTTCGGTGGAGTTTGACGAAGCCCATTGGAAAAGCCTGCTCTCCCAGATGAGTTACATCCGTGGAGACTTCGGTGATCCCGGACTTTATAAAACCCTCAAAGATCGGTTGGACGGTGAAAACCGTATCCACGGAACTAGCGAAAACGCGGTCTTCTATCTTGCGGTCGCCTCACGCTTCTTCGGAAACGTCATTGAGCATCTGGGTCAATCCGGTCTTGTGGAAGAAGGCCCGGATAAATACCGCCGAGTGATCATCGAAAAACCCTTCGGCAATGACTACGAATCGGCCCGAGCTCTCAACCAGCAGATCTTAAGAACGCTCCACGAAGACCAAATCTATCGGATGGACCATTTTCTTGGGAAGGAGACGGTCCAAAACATCATGGTCAAGCGATTCGCCAACGGGATCTTTGAGCCACTGTGGAATCGTAATCATATCGACCACGTGCAAATCACGGTGGCCGAGACCGTTGGGGTAGAGAAGCGGGCGGGCTTCTATGAATCCACCGGAGCCATGCGCGACATGGTGCCCAACCATGTTTTTCAGCTCCTGGCCTTGATTTGCATGGAGCCCCCGAACTCCTTCTGCGCGGATGCCATCCGAACCGAGAAGACCAAAGTTTTGGATGCGGTTCATGTTATCAATCCCCTGACAGACGTGGTCCGCGGTCAATATCAGGCGGGTAATTCCGGCGGGAAACCCCTCAAGGCTTACCGTGAGGAGGAAGGTATCCACCCGGAGAGTCTCACCGAGACCTATATCGCCATGAAACTCGGCGTAGACACTTGGCGCTGGTCCGGTGTGCCCTTCTATTTGCGGACTGGCAAACGGATGGCACAGCGCAGCACGGAGATTTCCATCGAGTTCAAACGCCCCCCGTTCTCACTCTTCCGCGAGACCCAGACTCAAGAACTCGAACCCAACACTCTCATTCTCAAATTGCAGCCGGATGAGGGTGCCTCTCTGGCCTTTGGCGCTAAGATTCCCGGCCCTGCCATCCAACTGGGTCAGGTCCATATGGATTTCCACTACAAGGATTACTTCGAGAATGCTCCGAGCACCGGCTACGAAACCCTGATTTACGACTGCATGATCGGGGATGCGACGCTGTTCCAGCGCGCAGACAGCGTGGAGGCCGGTTGGAAAATTGTTCAGCCGTATTTAGACCTCTGCAAAGGGCAGCCCGACGCTCTTCTGGAATCCTATTCTGCGGGCAGCCAAGGCCCTACAAAAGCCGACGCTCTTCTGGAAATATCGGGGCGAAAGTGGCGACGCCTTGCTTGAGGGGGCGCTCTAAATAATCCGGGCTTCAACCTCAGGATTTTAGGATATCCCGGACCACCCGGGCCACTTTGTTGTCGGTGAGGCTGAGCTCGCGGCCGGCCCTTCGATACACCAATTGGGTGTGATTCAATCCGAACAGGTGCAGGAGGGTCGCGTGCAGATCGTGGTGAGTGACAATGTCCTTCACGGCGTGGTGCCCCCATTCGTCGGTCTCGCCATAAGTCATTCCTCCGCGAACACCGCCGCCGGCGAGCCAATGGGTGAAGCCGTAGGTGTTGTGGTCACGACCCACCTTCTCCTTCGGGCCATCATTCTGGATAACCGGTAGACGGCCCATTTCGCCACCCCAATGCACGAGTGTGGAATCGAGCAAACCGAGTGCCTTGAGGTCTTGAATGAGGGCGGCCACCGGTTGATCAGTCCGCCCGCACAGATCCGGCAACGCCGTGAAAAGATTGCTGTGCTGATCCCAACTCTGGCCGTTGTTGACCACCTGCACAAAACGCACGCCCCGCTCGACGAGACGTCGGGCAATGAGGCAGCGGGTTCCGTAGTCGCGGGTGCGTTCTTGGTCGATGCCATAGAGGCGACGGGTGGCCTCCGACTCTGAGCGAATGTCCATCGCCTCCTTGGCCGCAGTCTGCATGCGCGCCGCCAATTGGTAACTGGCGATGCGTGCATCAAGATCTTGTTCACCCGGATGCTCCAGACGGTGGTCTTGGTTGAGTTCACCCAGCAGTTCCAATTGCCGATCCTGAGGCGCTCCACGGAGGTAGGGAGCCGGATCTAGGTTTAGTAATCGGGGCTCGGTGGGGCGGACGACGGTCCCCTGGAAGATCGAGGGCAACCATCCGTTGGACCAATTCGCCTCCGCGAGAAGGGGCAACCCCGAGGGATGGGTCAGCGTGAGGAAGGCTGGTAACTCTTGGCTAGGGGTGCCAAGGCCGTAGGACAGCCAACTACCAAGAGTAGGCGCACCCGAGGTGATGCGGCCATTGGTCAGCGCGTAGAGCGATTGCCCGTGATTGTTCACTCCCGTTCGCATGGAGCGCACCACGCACACTTCGTCCACCACACGGGCCAAGTGGGGCAACAGCGACGACAACTCCGTGCCGCACTGACCGTGTTTTCGAAACTCCCAAAGCCCGGGCATGACCTTGGAACTGGCCTGACCGGCGTTGTCGAACTTCAAGTCTCCCGGGAAGGGTTTTCCGGCCCATTCGTTCAGCAGGGGCTTGGGGTCGAAGAGATCCATCTGACTCGGGCCACCGATCATCAAGATGGAAATCATGGCTCGGGCGCTGGCCGGATGGTGGCCGGCCTTGGGTTTCAAATCATAGGTGCGCTGTTCCAACTCTGGGCGCGCGGGCGCACTCAGAAGCCCCTCCTGCTGGAGGAGCCAAGCCAAGGCAGTGGATCCAAGACCAAAGGCGCTGCCCGCCTGAAGGAAGTGACGCCGGGAACAGAAGCCCGACGGAGACGTTGTATTGATAAAACGATCCATGACTCAGTCGAGGTAGAGGAAACGATTGGATCCCAACAGCACCTGGCACAATGCAGCCAGAGAGCGCTCCTCGGGTAAAATCTCAGGTGCTCCCGGAGGCGAGGCTGCGACCGGCTTTCCGGGCACTTTGGACTCAGACGGTGTCAGCGAACTGCGAAGCTCTTTGATAAAACGCAGGCTTCGAACCACGTCCGCCGACTTGGGCGGTTGGGCGAAGAGCAAATGCCAGAGCCGGTCAATTTGAGCAGGCTCATCACCCGGATATTCCCGTCGGAGGCGCTGAGCCAAGTCGAGCGAACGATCGAGGACAAACCCATCATTGAGGAACATCAACGATTGCGGGGCGGCCGTTGAGACCGGTCGGGCTTCGCAGTTGGGATTGACCACCGGAGCATCAAAGGTCTCGAGGACCCCCACGGGCATCGTGCGGCGCACCATCACATACAGGCTGCGTCGAAAATCAGCAGTGCCTCCGACCTCGACACCGACCGCATCACCGTTGCCATCGCGCTTCTGGCGCCCCACCACGAACTGGCCCTGGGCGTTGACGGCAATGGGGACCGGCGGGCCAAAACGACTGGTGTCGAGGCGACCACTCACCGCCAAGAGGCTGTCGCGTACGCTTTCGGCATCCAAGCGCCGGAGGCGGAATCGACCCAGCAATCGATTGTCCGGATCCTTCCGCTGCGCGGCCGAGTTCACGCTGCTCTGGCGGTAGGCATCGCTGGTCACAATGAGGCGGTGAAGCCGCTTGTTCTTCCAGCCGTGATCCATGAAGTCCGCGGCCAACCAATCGAGAAGCTCCGGGTGACTGGGGCGCTCACCCAGCACCCCGAAGTCGCCGGGGGTGGCGACCAGTCCCATTCCAAAATGTTGATACCAGAGGCGGTTGACCCACACGCGGGCGGTGAGCGGATTGTTTCGATCCGTGAGTCGGCGGGCCAGTTCGAGGCGACGACCGCTGGTGCGACGGCCTGGAATGGATTCCGGGATCTCAGTGTCCAAACCGCCCAGACCCATGACCGATAACAATCCGGGTTTGAGAACTTCCCGAGGTTGCTGCGGATCGCCCCGATGGAAGCGCACCGTGGTCACCGACTCGGCCGATGTTTCGACCAAGGCTTGCACCATGGGATCGGAAGGTTTCAGTGCCCGATCAGCCGTGGCGCGCTTGCGAATTTCTTCCACCTTGTTGGCCCCTTCCCGATCTATTTCTCCAAGGATGATGTGGTCTTGGAACATCGGGAATTCCCGGAGCAGTTGAAGCTGTTCTGGGCTGCGCTTGGCAGCGGGTGTCCGTCGCGCGCTCATCACGGCGTCTCGACGGGCTTCCGGGACCAATAGAAGCTGCTTTTGCACAAATTTTTCGATGAGTTCATCGTGCAGCCGGGTGGCTTCGGTATCATGAACCTTGGCCGCCTGTTCGACGCAATTGGCAATGGAACGATCCGACGACGACATCAACGAGATCAGGCGTTGAGCGGGATTTTTCCAATGCTTCCAGTCAAACCCGGGTTCAAACACGGCACGCAACCGGTAGTAATCGACTTGCGGAATGGGGTCATACCGGTGGTCGTGGCATTGTGCGCACTGGACCGTCAGACCCAACAGCGACGAGGATACGATTTGAAGGGTGTCGGCAATGACCTGATTGCGTGCCAACTCGGGCTCTGGCGGACCATCTCCGGTCGGGTCTGGGGCCATGCGCAGAAAACCCGTGGCCACCAACCGATCGAGATCCCGGCCGGTCAGATCGGCTGAGATGGTGGGCAGGAGTTCATCGCCGGCCAATTGCTCGGTGATAAATTCGTCGAAGGGACGATCCTCATTAAAAGATCGGATCACGTAGTCGCGATAGCGCCAGGCCCAGGGGCGCTCGGAATCGGCCTCCACACCGCCATTGGAATCGGCATAGCCGGCCACATCGAGCCAGTGACGCCCCCAGCGCTCCCCATAGGCCGGCGATTCGAGAAGCCGATCCACCAACCGTTCGTAACCGGCATCGGAGGTATCTTTGAGGAAGGTGGCTACTTCTTCCGGCGTCGGCGGAAGCCCCGTCAGGTCAAAGGTCACCCGGCGGATCAACTGCTCCGGTCGCGCTGGCTTGGCCAGCCCGAGCCCTTCCTTCTTCAAGCGAGCGAGCAGAAAAGCATCGATGGGTGTCCGGACCGTTTTTGGGGATCGGACTTGAGGCGGCTCCGGATGCCCCACCGGCTTGAACGCCCAGAACCCTCGCTCTTCTTCGGTGATGACCCAACGCGGCACCTCCAGCGGTTCGGGACGCAAGGTCGGAGCTCCCTGTGCAATCCAACGCTCGATGAGCATCACCTGCTCAGGCAACAACGGCTTACCACCCTTGGGCATCTCACCGGATTTCAACACCGACAGAAGATGGCTCTGGGTGGGCTTGCCCGGCACCATAACCTGTCCGGATTCCGATCGATTCAGCAGCAGTCGCCGCTGCCTCAAATCCACCCCACCCTTGGGTTTTTCTTCCTCGCCATGGCATTGAAAACAATGGGCCTTGAAAATAGGTCGGATATCGCGCTCAAAAAGCGGCCGCTCTGGCGGTTTTGGGTGGCCCGGCGTGGCGGCCGCAGCCGATATCGCCAAAAGACTGATTCCGACCAGCAAGCCTAAGAGTCCCAACCCTTCGCCCAGACGGCGAACAGGAGACCATGACAATGCGGGGATCATGATTGGAATCCAACCGTGATCGCGCGGCCAGCGCAAGCAGGGGTTGAACTGCCGGGCAAAACTCGAACAGCGCCGGACCGCTCGGAGATCGGTCCCTACCTCGGAAGTCATCGGGCGACATCCAGAGTACTTTCCAGAAACTCGGCCTGTTAGTCTTCAGCACACTGTAAGAATGCTGGGGTTCCCTCGGTTCCAGCATTGCCGGTTGGAGAGGGGCGATTACCCTGTAGCGCAGATCCCGATGCTCACCCCACTCCAACAACTGCTCCGTGTCTGGACCACTGTCTGGATCGTGACTGGAGCGACGATTGCATTGGGTCAAAACCTGCCGTCGGCCCAGGCACCGATCCGCTTCTCCCGGGAAATCCTGCCGTTGCTTTCCGATTCCTGCTTCGCTTGCCACGGCCCCGATGAAAAAGCCCGCAAGGGAGGCCTTCGATTGGACACCCTCACGGGGGCGCGCGGCTCTGGTAAAAGCGGCAAGATCGCCGTCAACGCAGGAAGCCCCGACCAGAGCGAAATTCTCCGTCGCATCCTCAGCAGCGATCCCGACGAGGCCATGCCGCCGCCCGGATCCGGCAAGTCCCTCAAGCCCGAGCAAGTGACCCTGTTACGCCGATGGGTTGCGCAAGGAGCCCCTTGGGGTCGGCACTGGGCCTTCGAACCTCCCCAACGCCCCACGATCCCAGCGGTCCCCGGTGTCTCCCATCCTATCGACGCCCTCGTGCGCAGCACTCTGGCCTCCGACGGACTCCAGCCCGCACCCGAAGCGGGGAGGTCCACGTTAATCCGTCGATGGAGCCTCGACTTGACCGGGCTACCTCCGACACCGGCCGAGGTCGACGCCTTCGAGGCCGATCCCTCGCCGCAGGCCTATGAGCGGCAGGTGGATCGCCTACTCGCTTCCCCCCGATTCGGTGAGCGAATGGCCTGGGAGTGGATGGAAGCGGCCCGCTATGCCGATTCCAATGGGTACCAGGGTGACGGCGAACGAACCATGTGGCCCTGGCGGGACTGGGTGACCGACGCTTTCAACCGCAACTTGCCCTACGATCAATTCACCCTGTGGCAAATCGCCGGAGACCGCCTGCCGGGAGCCACCGAGGAACAACGCCTCGCCACGGGCTTCCTCCGCAACCACGCAATTAATGGCGAGGGCGGACGCATCGCTGAGGAAAACCGGATCGATTACCTCTTCGACCAAACAGAAACAGTGGCCACGGTCTGGCTAGGAGCTACCTTCAACTGCACGCGCTGCCACGACCACAAGTTCGATCCCTACACCCAGAAGGACTACTTCGGCCTCCTGTCCTTCTTCAACCAAACCTCCGTCGATGGGAGCGGAGGCAACCCCCGGACACCGCCCCTATTGCCCGTCCTCAACCGTGAATTGAGGACCCGCGTGGCCGACGCCCAGACGGGGTTGTCTCACTTCATCCGCGACACGGAGGCTTTGGAACAAAAGCGATTCCACCCCGAGGCTGGCCAATCACTAGACCAAACCCCGCTGGCTCAAGATTTTTCAGCAGCCCATCGAGAACACCTCAAAGTGCCCGCAGCCAATCGGGACGCCGGCCGACTCCAGAAAATGACCGATCTCTGGCGCGATTTTGACCCGGAGTATGTCGCAGTCTTGGAGCGCCAACGGGCTTCGCGAATCCACTGGGATACTGTCCAGAACCAGATCCCCCAGGTGATGGTCATGGAAGACCTGCCCAAGCCCCGCACTACTCATCAACTGGTTCGTGGCAGCTACGAAAACCGGGGACCTGAAGTGCTCGCATCTCTGCCGGGACACCTGACGCCCGGGCACCGTGTGGC
>JAPLUF010000265.1 GCA_026397755.1 Verrucomicrobiota bacterium | reverse complement strand
GTCTTCTGCTTACTTGCAATTGTTGGATGCGACCATCGCCCATCTGGAGACCTTGAAAGACCGAGGTGCTGGTTGGGTACCGGTGCGTCGCGAAACCCTCCTTTCAATTGTTAGCCCCGCTCTAAAGCCTCTTAATCCTCTTCCTTCGTTGGTGCGTCGCGAGGCTGCCAAACCGACTGGGCCCGCAATTCAGGATTCTCCGATGTCTTTTGTTCCGCCGGAGCGTTTGGCCTCCGCGTCTCCTCGGTCGTTGGTTGTTCCTACCGCCGTCCGTTCTGAGGCGGCCGTGTCACGGTGGTCGAAGGCCGTTTCAGCCCTTCCCTCTGCCTCTTTTAGTCCGAAAAATTCCCTCGTTGCCGCTCCGTTACCACCTCCCTTGCCGGCTGAGGCCAGAGCCGCTGCTGTGGCCGAACTCCGGGCTGAAATTCTCGCCTGTTCCCGCTGCTCCCATCTCGCTACTTCTCGTCATTCGGTGGTTTTTGGCGTCGGCGACATCCAGGCCAAGATCTTGTTTGTCGGTGAGGCTCCCGGAGTTGAAGATGATTTGAGTGGTCAACCCTTCGTGGGCCCAGCCGGAGAGCTCCTCTCAAAGATCCTGACCGCGATGGGCCTGGGACGAGATTCCGTCTTTATAGCCAATATCCTCAAATGCCGACCAGATACTCCCGGTGACACGGCAGGAAATCGCAAGCCGAGGCCCGAAGAGGTCGCGACGTGTATTCCGTGGCTAGATCGGCAAATCGATCTGGTCCAACCCTTAGTCCTGGTGGCGTTAGGAGCCAGTGCGGTCGAAGGTCTCTTGGGCAAGGGAACGGCGGGTATCAGCCAATTGAGGGGCTCGTGGCAGAACTATCGCGGCATACCCCTCATGCCGACCTACCATCCAGCGTACTTGCTCCGAAATCAGGCCCTTTCGGAAAAACGAAAAGTTTGGGAAGACATGCTTCAGGTGCTGGAGCGGGCGGGCTATCCTGTTTCAACGAAGCAACGAGGGTTTTTTCTAACTAAGGATTAGCGATCAGCCTTTTTTAGTTCACGTTTTAAAGCCTTATTAACCACTCCCAATTATGGATCAACGGTCATCGATCACCAATTGGGTCTCTGCGGCCTGAATCCACGACCAATCTCGATCCGTCAACCCATCCGCTTCATGCGTCATCAGTGTCAAAGTCACACGATTCCAGCGAATATCGATGTCTGGATGGTGATTCCGTTGCTCGGCCAGAAGGGCTACGCGGTTGACCCAGCGCATGGCTGCTTGGAAATTCGAAAACGCCTCTGTTCGCACCAAACGCCCGCGTTCCAAGGTCCATCCCCGAATATTGGTGGTTCCATCCCTCTTCACGGCATCCATCGGTGGCAAACCGTACGAACGGTTTCTTCCAGTTCAAGCTTCGCGAGCAGGAAGTTCTTCGCTGAACTTTGGGAACAACGGTCTAATGGAGTGCCGATAGGGCACCAACAACCGCCATTTCAGCCTTCGGCCCGGGTTGTTCCCAAAAGAGTTCACCGCTCGAAATTGTTTTTTAAGCCCTGTTTGACGGGGTTTGCTTCGGTTGTAGGCTTTGT
>JAPLUF010000033.1 GCA_026397755.1 Verrucomicrobiota bacterium | reverse complement strand
CTCGGGCAGCGCTTGCTCCCTCAATGAGAACAGGGCTACCCAGGCGGGTTCGGTCGGCACGGCGCCGGTGCTCGGATTCCAGAGGCTCAGGTGCACCGACTTCGTGGCCACTCCCGGAATTTGCTCCCAGGCCTCGTCGGCTGTGAATGCCAAGATCGGAGCCAGGGCTTGTGTGAGCCGGGTCAGGATGCGGTGCAGGGCGGTTTGCGTACTGCGGCGGCGGTCCGAGCCCGCTGGATCGGTGTAGAGCCGGTCCTTCACCACGTCATGGTACATCGCGCTGAGTTGTACCGCGCAGAACTGCGAGATCAACTGGTACACGACATGAAATTCATAGGTGTCGTAGGCCTGAGCGACCGCCGCCTCCAGCGTGGCGAACTCACCCAGGATCCAGCGGTCGAGTCCGCTGAGTTGGTCATCGGCCACTGCCTGGGTTGCCGGATTGAAGTCGTATAAGTTGGAGAGCTGATAGCGCAGGGTATTGCGGATGAGGCGGTAGGTTTCACCCACCTTCTTGAGCCGCTCCTCGCTGACCACGATGTCGCTGCGGTAGTCTTGCGAGGCAACCCACAGGCGCACGACATCGCAACCGTAGTCCTTAATGTAGCGATCGGCCGTTTGCGGCTTTTGGTAACCACCCTGACCTTGCTTGGACTTGGAGATTTTCTCGCGGTCCTCATCGACCATGAAGCCGTGGGTCAACACCGTCTTGAACGGGGCCGAACCATTGCCCGCCAGCGATAGTAGCAAGGACGACTGGAACCAGCCTCGATGCTGATCGCTGCCCTCTAGATAAACATCGGCCTGCCAACCGCCCTCCGAACCGCGGAGCTCGGGTCGGCGCAGGAGCACGGCACGGCTCGAGGAACCGGAGTCGATCCACACGTCGAGCGTGTCCTGGCCTTTGCGCACGGCTTCCGGGCCCGACCAATCGGCCGGTCGGCATCCGGCCCACAGCGCCTCCACCGGCGTTGCGAACCAGACATTCGAGCCTTCGCGCTCAATCCAGTCGGCCGCTTTTCGGACGATCCGGGCATCGAGAATGGGTTCGCCCGCCGCATCGTAGAAGGCGGGGATCGGTACACCCCAAGTGCGTTGGCGCGAGATGCACCAGTCGGGCCGAGACTGCACGGCTCCCTGGATGCGGTTCTTGCCCCAGTCGGGAATCCAGTTCACCGAATCAATGGCGGCCAACGCTTGTTGCCGGAAGGGCAGGGCCCCAGGAGCGTCAACTGTGTGGTCCACGCGAATGAACCATTGGTCTACAGCCCGGAAAATGATCGGGGACTTGGAGCGCCAGCAATGGGGATAGCTGTGAGAATAATCTTCCCGGCGCATCAGCGCTTCCTTCTCGGTCAGCAGTGCCAACACAGCCTCGTTGGCCTCCGACTTGCCAGCCTTGGCCAGGGTAGATTTGCCCACCAGTGATTCCGGCAATTGCTGCTCGCGCGGCAGATCGGCGGTGGGGGTCAGACGGCCTTCATCGTCCACCGGGCAGTAAATCGCCAGACCGACGCTCAAGCCCAGATGGTAATCGTCCATGCCATGGCCCGGGGCGATGTGTACGAAGCCGGTACCGGTGGAGTCGTCGACGAAGTCGGCCGGGAACAACCGTCCGGTGCGCTCGCAGAACGGGTGCTCATACTGGAGCGAAGCCAACTCCTCGGCCTGTGCGGTGCGGATAATCTGGTAGCCTTCCCAGCCGCACTTTTCGCTGAGGCGGGTGAGGAGGGTGTTGGCCACCAAGTAGGTGTTCCCCTCGGCAAACACGTACGAGTAGAAGAACTTCGGATTGAAGGCCACGGCCAGATTGGCGGGCAGGGTCCAGGGCGTGGTGGTCCAAACCACGACATAAGTGTTCGGCTCGCCGACTAAGCGGAATCGGACGAACACGCTCTGGCTGACATGGTCGGCGTACTCGACCTCGGCCTCGGCCAAAGCCGTCCGGAACGGGACGCTCCAGTACACGGGTTTTTTGCCCCGGTACACGAAGCCCTTCTCGACGAGGTCGGCGAACTGCCGCAGTTCATCGGCCTCATACTGCGGGGCGAGGGTCAGGTACGGGTTGTTCCAGTCACCCAGAACACCGAGGCGTTGAAATTGCTGGCGTTGCAAGTCGATGTACTTGCGGGCGTAGGCATCGCAGGCCGTTCGGATCGTGGCGGCATCGGCATCGGACTTGCCTTGGGCGCGCAGTTCCTGGGTCACCTTGGACTCGATGGGCAGGCCATGGCAGTCCCAGCCGGGAACGTACGGGGTCTGGAATCCGCGCAGGGACTTCGACTTCAGGATCAGATCCTTGAGGATCTTGTTCAACGCCGTGCCGATGTGCACATCGCCGTTGGCGAAGGGTGGGCCGTCATGCAGGACAAACCGGGGCGACTGAGCCCGGGCCGCCATCAGCTGACCATAAAGGTCCGAGCCGTACCATTGGGCCAGCCGTTGCGGCTCCCGCTGAACTAGGTTTGCCTGCATCGGAAACTCCGTCCGAGGCAGATTGAGGGAATTCTTGTAGTCCATCGCGGTTCCGTTGAAAGCCTCTAGCCTATCGATTCGCCAAATCTCGGGCAAAGGGGAATCCAGCAATCTAGCGGCCTCAGCGCGCGGACCAACGGACAATGAGCCGCATCGGGTGCAGCGGAGCGAGCCGGCGATTCCGACGGTGAAAACGGTTTCCGTGGTGTCTTAACCACAGTATTCGGTTCCATGATGCCATGGTGGGAATCCATCCACGGGCTTGCCTTGGGAAACAAGGGAGTGCATTTATCCCCCCGGTGCTGACCGCCATTGTGGGTTTTTCCATACCCCCAAAGCCGTCTGGGGCTCTTGTATTGTATAGGGGTGCTCTGGCGGAGTTGGAGGAGGCAAGCCGTGGGTCCATTCGAAGAAGACTCGATGGATCTGCAGAAAACAGCGGAGGTCGGTGCAGAAATTAATCCAATGGGCGGAAGGAATCGGCCGAATGAATCGGTTCGAATCCATAGAAGCCCAAAGAAAGCGGCCCGATGTCGGACATTTTCCCGAGGTGGACCAACAAAATACCGTTGATGGTCGGTGTGGCAGCGGCCGTGGTGCTGCCAACCGTGATCGCGGGGATCACCTATTACTTCACCCCGAAGTACACTCGCGTGGGTTACCAGCCTAAGCAGCCGGTGGCGTTCTCTCACGCCATCCACTCTGATCAGCTGGGGATCGACTGCCGCTATTGCCATAGCGACGTCGACAAGTCGTGGTTCTCCAACATCCCGGCTTCTGAGACGTGCATGCGTTGCCACTCCATCGTGGCTAAGGATTCCCCGAAGTTGAGTTTGGTTCGCGAGTCTTACTCCAGTGGAAAGCCCATTCCTTGGGTTCAGATCCACAAGACCCCCGACTACGTTTATTTTAACCACTCCGTCCACGTAAACCGTGGTATTTCCTGTGTGAAATGCCACGGCGAGATCCAGAAAATGGACGAAGTGTACCATGCCAAGCCCTTATCGATGGGCTTCTGTCTGGAGTGCCATCGGGAGCCCGAGAAGCACATCCGGCCCAATGATCTTGTGACCAAGCTTGATTGGAACGGTGAATTCGACGGCAAGAAAGCCGTTCACGACTGGAAGGTTCAACCTGGCCAGAGCTGTTCCACCTGCCACCGCTGATGAAGACGATTCCCTCGATTTGCAACGAACCGGAGACCGGTCCGAAGTACTGGCGTTCCCTAGAGCAGCTGGCTGACCAACCTGATTTCCGTCAGTGGATGG
>JAPLUF010000220.1 GCA_026397755.1 Verrucomicrobiota bacterium | reverse complement strand
TACTGATGTTGTTGCATTGGCTCCGCGGGATAGGTCCTGCGCTCGCAGGGAACGTGGGGACAGGAGGAGCTTTCGCGCTGTCGCGCGAGGGGGATTAAGGATGATGACGTTCCTATGCTTGCTCCGGTCCTGTCCCGCTGCTGCCCGGGGGCTGTTGTTCGGGGTGGGTGTGTGATTGAGGGAGGGGTTTTAAGAGGGGAAATGGGTGATTGTGTTGTCGGTGGGGCTCTGCGGGATAGGTCCTACGCTCGCAGGGAACGTGGGGATAGGGTGGGGTTTTCGCGCTTTCGCGCGAGGGGATCAGGGTGTGGACGTTCCTATGCTCGCTCCGGACCTGTCCCGCTGCCGCCCGGGGGCTGTTGTTCGGGGTGGGTGTGTGATTGAGGAGGGAGATGAGTGGATTGTGTTGTTGGTGAGGGGAATTCAAGGAGGGACGGGCTCCGAGGCTTGCGGGAAGCGCTTCCGGCGGGAAAGGTGGGGATGGAGGGCGGTCTACGGAGCCTTTCACCGGATCATGATCACTTACGAAGATGCTTTGGAGCGGGTTTTGAAGCCTCTACTCGCTGTTCCAGTCGTTTCGATGTCGTTAACGGAAGCGTTGGGATGCTATTTGGCAGAGGATGTCTCCGCTTTGGTTGATCTGCCCGGCTTTGATACGGCTTCTATGGATGGCTATGCGGTGAGAGCGGGGGAGGTGTCTCGTTCTGGGGTGGTGCTGCCGTGCCGATTGGAGGTGGCTGCGGGTCGGGTTGCAGATCGATCTCTAGAGTCCGGGGAGTGCGCTCGCATTTTGACGGGGGCCCCCATGCCAGCAGGGACCGATGCGGTGGTGATGCAGGAGGATACGGAGCGGGAACCCGATGGCAGGATCCGGTTCAATGATGGGGTGAAGCCGTGGAGAATGTTCGTTTCCGGGGGGAGGACTTCCGGATGGGTACTCGGGTGTTGGCGGCCGGGCAACGATTGGGTCCGCCGCAGTTGGCTCTTGCGGCGGCGGCCGGTCGTGCAGAGTTGCGGGTGCATCGGAAGGTGCGTGTGGTGGTGGCGAGCTCCGGTGATGAGTTGCGCTCTCCAGGTGCTCCGCTGGCCCCGGGGCAAATCCACGACAGCAACTCGGTGCTGCTGTCCACGTTGTTTCGATCTGCGGGTGCGGAGGTGATTCATGTGCCGACGTTACCGGATCAACTGGAAGCGACCATGGCGGGTCTGGAATTGGCGCTGTCGCAGGCAGATCTGGTGATCACCGCAGGCGGAGCTTCAGTGGGAGACCGGGATTTTCTGCGTCCGGCCTGGGAGCGATTGGGAGGTCGGCTCGACTTCTTTAAGGTGGCCATCAAGCCCGGAAAGCCTGTCTTTTTCGGGACGCTCCGGGGTGGGTACCTCATTGGGTTGCCCGGAAATCCCGTTTCGGCGTTTGTCACAGCGGTCCTCATGGCCTTGCCAGCCCTGCGCCGTTTGCAGGGATCGGCCGAGGTCGGGTTGCCGGCTACCGTCGGTACGTTGTCGGTCCCCCTGTCGAACCCCGGTCTCCGACGGCATTTCATGCGAGTGATCTTGGATGAATCGGGACAGGTGCGATCGGCTGGAGTCCAGGCTTCGCACATACTTCTGTCGATGGCGCGATCCAATGGGTTGGTGGATGTGCCCCCATCCACGGAGTGGCCTGCTGGGACGCCAGTTCGGGTGCTGCGTTGGCCTGGAGTTTGATATCGATTTGCAGGGGGTTGTCGGGGTTGCGCTTTTTGGGGATGCATGGATATTTCGCACCTCAAATGAAAAAACTCTCCCAGACGGTAGCTACCCTAATGACTGTGGGCAGCGCGTGGGCCCAAGATCGATTGGTAGCTCCTTCCTACACCGGAGCCCTCGAAGTGACTGCGGGTTATTCGGCCGGTGCGGACATCCGCCTGGGATCCCGCGAGTTGGGCAATCTGGACGCGACTCGGACTCGGCTGGAGTACAAGGGGATCTTCGACCCAGCCGCTGCATTGAATTGGGGTGTCGGCGTGGCCTACACTCGGTGGGATTTTGGTCGTGATTCGGGTAATCCGCTGCCGGCTAATTTGCAGTCGGTGGCCCTCCCGCTCACGGTGTCTTGGCGCTTTAGCGAGGGTTGGCAGGCCTTCGGAGAGGTTTCGCCTGGCCTGTATTCCGACTTCGAAAAGATCAGTGGGGATGATTTCAATGCGCCGTTCATCGGGGGTGTGGGCTACACGGTGAATCCGGATCTTCAGGTGTTTCTTTCGGTGAGTGTGGATCCGAGACGGGATATTCCGGTGGTGGGCGGGCCTGGAGTTCGTTGGCGCTTTGCCGAGCACTGGACGCTGTCACTGCTCCTGCCCCGGCCGCAGATCCAGTACCGTCCTTCGGAAAACTGGACCTTCCACGTCGGAGCCGAGATGTTGGGTGGAGCCTACCACTTGAATCCGAACTTTGGTCGGGACCGCGGTCTGGCCGCCATGGATGACCAGATGGTCACCTATCGCGAGATTCGCACGGGTGCCGGTGCACGCTGGGGCGGGCCGAAGGGTTTTTACGCCTCACTCGAGGGCGGTTGGATGATTGATCGGCGGTTCGTACTCAATGATGTACGCCTCCAGTTCAATGGAGACGGTGCCGCCTACGGTCAGTTGGCCGTCGGCTACCGGTACTGAAGGCGGTACTGAAGGCTTTTGCCCCAGGGGACGGTCGTGTCCCTCAGTTTCAAGCGGGCCCACCACGATCTAGGTCCGGCTGGAGGTCGGGCTGGAGATAGGCCCCGGAGGTAGCCCTCAGAGGTAGGGCCGGATCTCCGAGCCGGCCGCACTGTGGGCCCGGGTAGTTCCGGCAAGCCCGACCGCTTCCACTCCGCCGTTTTCGGAGAAGATCCCTGCCTTGAACTGCCTGTTTACAACGCGTTGAGGATCCGGTTCAGGTTCACGTTCTTGGAGATGATCTCCTGAATGAGTTGGATCTTCTGAATGTCGTCGGGCCGGGTCTTCACGATCAGGTCGTGGACGACCGAGGCAGCGTGGTAGCTGTCCTTGCCGGTGATGATTACTGGGCAGGGAAGATCTCGGAGCTGTTTGAGCATCGAGGTGGAGGGCTTGATGTCGTCGGAGAGGATGAGTCCGGCGATGGGTTGCCGGGAGGCCTTCATTTGTTCGGTGGCCGCATTCAAGATGTCTTCCCGGTCGGCAGGGACGATCATGACCACGTTGGGCTTGAAGAGGGTCTTCGCCCGTTCCGCGCCCATGGCTCCGATGACCACCTGGTTGACGATCTGGGTGAGCGGGGTCTTCCCAACCAAAACCTCCGCTTCGAGCTCATCGGCGATCGCCCCGAGTGTCGGGCGCGAGAGGATGGGCTGGTAAGGCACCACCCCCAGCAGTTCGAGTCCTTTGCGCTTGAGTCCGCGCTGCGCGAACTCGGTGATATAATCGAGTTTCTCGGGCAGCACTTTATTGATGATGACCCCGATGACTTGAACCCCCTCTTGTTTGAAGAGAGCGTGGTTCATGACCGTTTCGTCGATGGGTTGGCCGATGCCGCCGCGGGTCACGATGACCACCTTGGCATTGAGCAATTTGGCAACGTTCGCGTTGGAAAGGTCGAAGACGCTGCCGACGCCGGCGTGGCCCGTGCCTTCGCAAAGCACGAAGTCTTTCTCCCAAGCCACGCGATCAAAGGCCTTGTGGATGCGCTTCACCAGGGCCTCGAGGTTGGCCGACTGCAAGTACTTGCGGGTGAAGTCCGGCTCGACCGCGATGGGAGACATGTCCACCAGCGGGCAGTTCAGCCGGAAGACGCGGTCCATGATCACGGCGTCCTCGTCGATCTTTTGCTCGTCAATCTCTACGAAGCGCTGACCCACCGGCTTGATGTAGCCCACCCGTCCGTAGCGTTGCTGCAATGCGGCCAGGAGTCCAAGCGAGGTGGTGGTCTTGCCATCATTCTGGCGAGTGGCCGCGATGAAGACCCGGGGAGTCAGCAGGTTCTGAAGCATGGACCGGAGGTGGCTCGGGGTGGTGAGTCAGGGAGATGAACGTTTCAGAGGTCGCCCGGCAGGTTCTCGCCGGCACCGGGGTAGAGATGCTGATAGTCGATGCTTTGCAGTCCCACGATGGCGGCCACGCCCAGAATGTCGTGGGAACTGCTGCCGCGTGACAGGTCGGCGGCCGGTCGATCTAGACCGAGCAGGATCTGGCCGTAGGCGTTGGCCCGGGCCACGTGCTGGATGAGCTTGCTGGAGATATTGCCTGAATTGAGGTCGGGGAAGATGAGCACGTTGGCTTTTCCGGCCACCTTGCTGTCCGGCAGCTTGCGCAAGGCGATCTCTGGGATGAGCGCGGCATCGACTTGCAGTTCACCATCGAAATCGGCTTCGAAGCCCATCTCGTGGGCCTTCTGATGGGCCAATCCCGTGGCGGCCTTGACCTTCATCAGACTGGGTTGAGTGGCGCTGCCTTTGGTGGAGTAACTCAGGAGGGCCACGCGGGGGCGGACCCCAGAGATTTGCCGCGCCAGACGGGCTGTCGAGATGGCGATGTCAGCCAACTGGTCGACGGTGGGTTCCGGGATGACGCCGCAATCACCCATGAACAGCACACCGCGATCGCCGAAGCGGGTATCCTCAACCTCCATGACCATGCAGGAGGAGGCGGTGGTGGTCTTTGGGGCGACCTTGATGATCTGGAAGAGGGGGCGGAGAACGCCGCCAGAGATTTCGTTGGCACCGGAGACCAGACCGTCGGCCTGCTTCATGGCCACCATCATCGCGCCGAAGTAGTTGGGCTTGATCATGGCTTCGCGGGCCTCCTGTTCCTCGATCCCCTTACCCCGGCGCAGTAGCATGAAGCGCCGCACGAAGCTGTCGAGATCGGGGCTTTCCGACGGGTTGATGAGGCGAATGCCCTCGAGCGACACATTCAGAGCGGCCGCGGCCTCTTTGATGGCCAGTCGGTCTCCCAACAAAATCGGAGCCCCGAGGCGCAGGGAAAAGAACTGGCGAGCTGCCTGGATGACCCGGGGTTCGGTGCCTTCAGGAAAGACGATCCGCTTGGGGTGACGTTGGAGCTTCTCGATGACGCCGCCAATGAAACGCATGCCCGCACCATGGCCGAGCCACCCACGCTCGACAAGGATGGCCTCGGGACTTGGTTGGGCACAAAAAACCCACGGCTTCGGTGTCTTTCGACCGAGGCCGTGGGTCCTTGGGTGAAGTTCAGGTGCCTCTGGAGGGAGGCTCAGGCCTTGGCCACGAGCTGGCGCAGGACATAGGGCAGGATTCCGCCGTGGCGATAATATTCGATCTCGATCGGGGTATCGATGCGGCAGATGACCTGGACATTCTCCACCGTGCCGCACTTGCGTGTGATGCGCAGGGTGAGGTCTTGTTGGGGTTTTACCGAGGGGCTCAGACCGATGATGTCGAAGGTCTCGGTGCCATCGAGGTGCAGACTCCGGGCGCTGGCGCCGTCCTTGAACTGCAGGGGCATAACGCCCATGCCCAATAAATTGGAACGGTGAATGCGCTCGAAGCTCTCGGCGACGACCACCTTCACGCCGAGCAGGCTGGTGCCCTTGGCGGCCCAGTCACGACTAGAACCGGTGCCGTATTCTTGGCCGGCGATCACGATGAGCGGGGTGCCGGCGGCTTGATAGGCCACGGCCGCGTCATAGATGGAAGTCTTCTGGCCATCGGGGCCGAAGGTGTTACCGCCTTCTTCGCCGCCGAGCATCAGGTTCTTGATGCGGACGTTGGCGAAGGTGCCGCGGGTCATGATGCGGTCGTTGCCACGGCGGCTGCCATAGCTGTTGAAGTCGGCGAACTCCACGCGGTTGTTCACCAGAAATTGACCGGCCGGTGAACTCTTCTTGATGGCGCCGGCTGGCGAGATGTGGTCGGTGGTCACCGAATCTCCGAAGATGCCCAGGGCACGGGCCCCGCGGATCTCAGAAATGGTGCCCGGCTGCATGCCGAACTGGGTGAAGAACGGAGGCTCTTGGATGTAGGTGGAGTTGCTGTCCCACTCGTACACATTGCCCACGCTCGAAGAGATTTCGTTCCACTTCGGGTTCTGGGCCGCGAAGTCGGTGTAGAGTGCCCGGAAGATCTCGGGCTTGAGGGCCGACTGCAAGGTGTCGCGCACCTCGGTGAGGCTGGGCCAGATGTCCTTCAGGAACACCGGTCCGTTGGTGCCCTCACCGATGGGCTCGGTGGTTAGGTCCTTGTCGACCCGGCCAGCCAGCGCAAAGGCCACCACCAGCGGCGGCGACATCAGGAAGTTGGCCTTGATGTTCTGGTGGACGCGGGCTTCGAAGTTGCGGTTGCCCGACAAGACCGAGGCAGCCACGAGGTCGTTCTTCAGCACCGCTTTTTCAATCTTGGCGTCGAGCGGTCCAGAGTTACCGATGCAGGTCGTGCAGCCGTAGCCCACCGTCTGGAAGCCCAGCTGATCGAGGTAGGTTTGGAGCCCGGTCTTGTTGAGGTAATCGGTGACCACTCGGCTGCCCGGGGCCAGCGATGACTTCACCGACGGGTTGAGCTTCAGGCCCTTCTCGATGGCCTTCTTAGCCAGCAAGCCCGCAGCCAACATGACCGTGGGGTTAGAGGTGTTGGTGCAGCTGGTGATGGCGGCAATGAGCACCGAGCCGTGTCCGATCTTCGAGCCGCTCACCTCAGCGCTGACCGAGGCGAAGTCTTCAGCCTTCTGGCCGAAGCCGTTTTCGGTCACCGGCTTGCTGAAGGAACCCACGAAGCTGGACTTGAGGTTTTGCAGCTCGATGCGGTCTTGCGGGCGCTTCGGGCCGGCCACGCTGGGCACCACGGTGGAGAGGTCGAGTTCGACCACTTGGGAGTATTCGATCTGCCCCTTCTGCGGCATGCCCCATAGGCCCTGAGCCTGGTAGTAGTTCTTGTAGAGGGCGATGTGCTCCTCGGTGCGGCCGGTGGCGCGGAGGTAGTTGACGCATTCCTCGTCGATGGGGAAGAAGCCCATGGTTGCTCCGTATTCCGGGGCCATGTTGGCGATGGTAGCACGGTCCACCAGCGGGAGCGCGGCGGCACCCGGGCCGAAGAACTCCACGAATTTACCGACGACCTTGGCCTTGCGGAGCATCTGGGTGACGGTCAGTGCCACATCGGTGGCGGTGACGCCTTCGCGAATGGCGCCGGTCAGGTGCACACCCACGACATCGGGGGTCAGGAAATACACAGGCTGACCCAGCATGCCTGCCTCGGCTTCAATGCCGCCCACGCCCCAACCGACGATACCCAGACCATTGATCATGGTGGTGTGGGAATCGGTGCCCACCAGCGTGTCGGGATAATAGACGCCGCCCGCGCTCAAGACGCCCTTGGCCAAGTATTCCAAGTTGACCTGGTGGACAATGCCGATGCCCGGGGGGACGACCTTGAAGGTGTCGAAGGCCTGCATGCCCCACTTGAGGAACTGGTAGCGCTCGCGGTTGCGGGTGAACTCCAGATCGAGGTTCTTCTGGAGCGAGTCACCGGAGCCTGCGAAATCCACCTGCACCGAATGGTCCACCACGAGATCCACCGGCACCAAGGGCTCGATGATCTTGGGGTTCTTGCCGAGCTTGGCCACGGCCGAGCGCATCGCTGCTAAGTCCACCAGCAGCGGGACGCCGGTGAAGTCTTGCAAGACGATCCGCGCCACCACGAAGGGGATCTCAGCGGTCCGGGATTCATTGGCCTTCCAGTTGGCCAACTCGCGGACATTGGACTCCTGCACTTTCAGTTCGTCGCAGTTGCGAAGCACGCTCTCCAGCACTAGTCGGACGGAGATCGGGAGTTTGGAGATGGGGCCTACTCCGGCCTTTTCTAGGGCGGGAAGGCTATAGAATTGGCCGGTACTGCCATTGCCCAGATCGAAGGATTGGAGGGTGTTGAACAGGTTGTGCGGAGTGCTCATTGACAGGGTTGCTTGGGAGAAAGCGGTGTATTGACGTCAGAATTGCGGTTTATGAGCCAGAGCGTCAAGAAACCGAAGTCGGTGGTTCCTGTAGTTTCAGAAAATTTGGCCGGGTGATTCACCGCGGCAAAGCTTGCGATAAGTGGCCAGGGCCAGCAGCGGCCAGGCGTTTCGGTACATGTCGTACTTCAGGTAGAATACGCACGGGAAACCGGTTCCGGTGATCTCATCTTCGGTCCACGATCCATCCGTGTTGTGGTTGCGAATGAGCCAGTCGATGCCTCGGCGGAGGGCGGGGTCGGTGGGGTCGCCCAGAGCGCAAAGGCCCATGATGGCCCAGGCGGTCTGGGAAGCGGTGGCGGGCCCGGTTCCCTTGAAGATCGGGTCGTCGTAAGTGTTGCAACGTTCGCCCCAGCCTCCGTCGGGCAATTGAACGCTGTGCAGCCAATCCGCACCGCGTTGGAGCCAGGGCTCTTGCATGTTCCAGTCCATGGCCTTCATGCCCCGCAGCACCTGCCAGGTTCCGTAGATATAGTTGACCCCCCAGCGACCGTACCACGATCCGTCGGTCTCTTGCTGGCTCTTCAGATAGGCGATGCCCCGCAGCACCTGGGGGCAATCGCGGTTCCAGCCTTCGTAGCCCAGCAATTCGAGGATGCGCGCCGTGATGTCTGCACACTCAGGGTCGAGCATGGCGTTGTGGTCGGCGAAGGGGACTTTCTCGAGGATGGACTTGGTGCAGTCCTTGTCGAAGGCAGCCCATCCACCGTCCCGGCACTGGAAAGTCATCATCCACCGGATGGCTCGGTCGCGGCATTCATCCCGACGCTTCGGATCATCCGTCGGGATCAACCGCATCGCCAAGATGACCATGGCCGTGTCGTCCACGTCCGGATTCCACTGGTTGGCGTATTCAAAGACCCAGCCGGAAGCCTCGACATCTGCTGGGTTCTTGTGGATCCAGTCCCCCCGGAAACGGATCTCTTTGTCCATCAGCCATTCGGCCGCGCGCTTCAGCTTGGGGTGATGGGCCGGCACGCCCGATTCACGGAGGCAAATCGCCACGATGGCGCTGTCCCACACCGGTGAGAAGCAGGGCTCGATGCGTACGGAATCTTCCGTGAAGTGCATGAGCTTCTGCAGTTCGTGATGCGCCCGAACCACCTGCGGGTGATCGTCGGGATAACCCAGTGCGATGAGAGCGATGAGTGCGTTGAGCATCGCCGGGAAGATCGCAGCCAGGCCGCCGCTGCCTTCGAAACGCTCCAGCATCCATTTCTCGGCCCGCTTGAGGGCCTGATTGCGGAACGGATGGAGGCCTTGACGACTCACCCACTCGGCAAACTTGTGCAGGCGATCGAGCCACAGGAACATGTTCCGTAGCGAAAAATCGAAGTAGCGCGGACGCAGGCTCTCATCGAGTTCCCACTTCCCGTTGGGGAAGAGTTCATCGAGGTTTACCTGAACCTTCCGCGTGGGCCGGAAGTGGTTGATGATCGCCAGTGGGATGATCATGGCCCGTGACCAGTTACTCATCTCCCAGAAGTTGACGTGGAACCACTTGCCGATGAGGAGGACCTCGCACGGAATGGTGGGTACGTGGTTCCAGGCCGCCAAGCCGATGAGGGCTAAGTAGAGCTTGGAGAAGGTGTTCATCCGGGGCACCCCTCCCAATGATCGGGCCATTTCTCGAGCGCGGAGCATCCGTGGGTCGGTGGTGGGGATGCCCGCCAGCTTGAGGGCCAGGTAGGCCTTGACCGTGGCATTCACCTCCGCTGGGCCGTGGGGATAGATGTTCCATCCACCGTCGGAGAGTTGCTTTTCAAAGATGTGGTGGACGGCCTTGCGCTGCCAGACCGGGTCCACCTTCCCCCACCAGTGATAGAAGGCCACCATGTCGGCGACGAGCGTCACGTCGACCATTAGTTCGCCCACCCAATACCCCTCGGGCTTTTGCTCAGACAGCAAGTAGCTCTGGGATCGGGTGATCGCAGCATCAAGATCGGGATGGGCGGAAAAGTTAGGCTTTCCCGAGGCGCTGTCCGCAGGCCGGAGCGGCGCTTGACTCACTAACATGGCGGCAAGGATGCGGTGGGAGCTTCATCGCGCAAAGTGATTATTGACCGGCCGCCCTCGGCGGATTGTGCTGGTTTGGGACTTGGGCTTTGCGGGACCTGTCCTTAACGTTGAGCCGTGTTCGGGAATCTTCGTAGCGTTCACTTTATCGGAATCGGCGGCTCGGCGATGGCCAGCGCGGCCGTCGCCATGCACGAGCTTGGGTACCAGGTCACCGGTTCTGATCAGGATGTGATTTATCCACCGATGTCCACGTTCTTGGCCGAACGGGGCATTCGAGTGATGGCCGGATACGCCGAGGTTAATCTCTCTCAGCGCCCCGACCTGGTGGTGGTCGGTAATGCGATCTCCCGCGGGAATCCGGAGGCCGAAGCGGTGTTGGAGCGAAAACTGCGCTACTGCTCATTGCCCGAATTATTGAAGGAATTCTTCATTCGTGGGCGCCGTTCCCTGGTGGTGACTGGCACCCATGGCAAGACCACGACTGCCTCGCTTCTGGCTTGGGTGCTGGAGAGTGCGGGGTTGAATCCGTCGTTCCTGATCGGTGGCATCCCGCGGAATTTGGGTCAGGGAGCGCGGTTTACTGATTCGGAGTGGTTTGTGATCGAGGGCGACGAGTACGACACATCCTTTTTCGATAAGCGCTCCAAGTTCGTTCACTACCTGCCGGAGGTGGCTATTCTGAACAACCTGGAGTTCGACCACGCCGACATTTTTCCGACGCTGGCCGACATTCAGTTGAGTTTCCGCCGGTTCATCCACCTCATCCCCCGCAATGGCCTCCTCTTGGCCAATGGCGACGAAGCGAACATCACTCCGCTGCTAGATATCCGGCACTGCCCCGTCAAGCGTTTCGGCCTTGGGGTCGACAATGAACTGAGGGCCAGTGGTCTGGTCCAGAAGGAGGACAGTTCTGAGTTTGAATTGGGTGGAACTCGCTTTCGGATTCCCATGG
>JAPLUF010000160.1 GCA_026397755.1 Verrucomicrobiota bacterium | reverse complement strand
TCATTGTGACCTTGTCGGAATTCGGTCGCACCACAATTGAGAATTCGGACAACGGCACCGACCACGCCGAGGCCAGCGTCATGTATGTCGCCGGCGGCGGCATCAAGGGGTTGCGCACCGACGCCACCGGCAAGGTCACCCACAGTGGTGTCTTCAACTGCGGCCCGTCGGATCCGGTGGCCTGGCAAACCGGAATGACTGGCTCGATGTTCCAGAGCACCGGCCGCTACTTACAACGGGCCACCGATTTCCGCTCGGTGATGGGCAAGGTCGTCCGCGATCATCTCGGGGCTAGCCAAGAGCAACTCAACCGCATCATTCCAGGCTACGCCGACCTGAAACAAAGTCTCAAAGCCGGCGGAATCCAGTCTCAGGACAAGGTCCGCGTCACCGGCGAGCCCGACTTGATTTGAGTTCGGTTGCGGAGCTCGGGTATGGACCCGTCGGACAATCCCGCAGCCAGAAAAGGCCTCGGCCGGCTTGAAATCCTCGGGCTGACGGTCGACAACTCCCCGGTGACTTCGATCAAGTTCGGCACCTCCGGTTGGCGTGGGCTCATCGCCCGGGACTTTACCTTCGAGAACGTGCGGTTCGCCGCGCAAGGCATTGCCGACTACTTGCTCGAGGAAATTAAATCGGCTGGAGACGCCGGCTCTTCGCGAAAACGGGAAGTCATCATCGGTCACGATACCCGTTTCCTGGGCCGCGAATTTTCCCTGGCCGTGGCTGAGGTGCTGGCCGACAACGGGCTGGTTCCCGTGCTCTGCCAGCGCGACGCACCGACCCCGGTCATCGCCCACGCGATTCGAGTGCGCAAGGCCTTGGGCGGCATCAACATGACGGCCAGCCACAACCCGGCCGAATACCAGGGCCTCAAATTCAGCGGGTCCAACGGAGCGGCCGCTCCGCCCGAAGTCACCGGCCGCATCGAAGGCCATATCCGGCACCGTCAGGAATCAGGCTGGACCTTCCAGGCCGGACTGGTCGGCTCGTTCCGCTGCAAGGAGATCGACCCGGCGCCGGCCTACCTCAAGCAGCTCCGCAAACACATCAACTTCGCCGTCATCAAGAAGGCCAAGCTCAAGATCGCCGTCGAATTGATGTACGGGACCGGCCGCGCCCAGCTTCGGCGGACATCATCCGGAACCCAATGCCGAGGGCATGGCACCGGCCCGCGAGTCCATTTTGGCAGGCAAGGCGACGCTGGGCTTAGGCCTCGACGGAGACGCCGACCGCTTCGGCATCGTGGATCGCGACGGCACTTGGATCACCCCGAACCAAGTACTGGCCCTGGCCTTGTATCACCTGAAGAAGAACCGCGGCTGGACCGGTGCGGTGGTGCGCACGGTGCCGACCAGCCATCAGGTCGATGCCGTGGCCGAACTGCTGGGTGTAAAGGTCCACGAGACCCCGGTGGGCTTCAAATTCATCGGAGCCCTGATGGAATCCGAACCCATCATCGTGGGCGGCGAAGAGTCCGGGGGTCTCAGCGTGAAGGGTCACGTGCCCGAGAAGGACGGAATCCTGGCCTGCCTGCTCATGGCTGAGTTGGTGGCCACCGAAAAGAAGCCACTGATGAAGATCCTGGCCGATCTGGAGAAAAAGACCGGCGAGTTCCACACCACGCGCATTAACGTGGCTATCCAGGTCGACAAAAAGGAGGCGCTGCTCCAGCGACTGGCCGCGGGTCTCGACCAGGTCGGCACGTCCAAGGTAGAGCAATTCATCACCACCGACGGCTTCAAATTCTTACTCCCGAACCGCGAGTGGGTCGCCTTCCGTGCCAGCGGCACCGAGCCATTAATCCGCTGCTACGTCGAGGCCAAGTCGGCCGCCCAGCTCAAGAAGCTCGAGAAGGCCTGCCGCGCCCTGCTGTTGGCCTGAGAGGGCCACGAGGCTTTGCCCGCGCTTCCGAAGCCCCGGGCCACCGAGCTCCCGATCCCTCAAGCCAACACGGCCTGAACCACCTCGCCATGGACGTCCGTCAAACGACGCTCGAGGCCGTTGTGGTAGTAAGTGAGGCGCTGGTGGTCGAGTCCGAGCAGGTGCAGGATTGTGGCGTGGAAGTCATGGACGGTGACCACGTTCTCGATGGATTTGTATCCGAACTCATCGGTGGCCCCGTGGCTGAATCCTTTTTTGACACCGGCTCCAGCCATCCAGCAGGTAAATCCGGCAGGGTTGTGGTCGCGTCCCTGAGAACCCTTTTGGAACGTCGGCATGCGACCAAATTCGGTGCACCAGACCACGAGTGTGTCTTCCAACAGGCCGCGCTGACGCAAGTCGATGAGCAAGCCAGCCGTCGGCTTGTCGAGGACTGGCCCGTGCATGCTGTACTGACTGGCAATGTCCTTGTGGCCATCCCAGTTGCTCACGCCTTCGCCGCCGGTTTGGTAGGCACCATTGAAGAGCTGCACGAATCGCACTCCCTTCTCGATTAACCGGCGGGCGAGGATGCAATTACGGGCATAGGCCGTACGCGTGTCCTTAATCTTGGTGCCGGCTTCATCGGCGCCGTACAAGCGAAGGATGTGTTCTGGCTCGCTAGACAAGTTGGCGACCTCCGGAACGGTGAGCTGCATGCGGGCGGCCAATTCGTAGCTGGCAATGCGCGCGGCCAGCTCGGTATCGCCCGGAAATCGCTCGGCGTGCCGTTCATTCAGGCGTTGGAGGAAACTCCGCGTGGCGCTGTCACTGGAGGCGGCCACACCACCAGGGCGCGCCAGATTGCGAATCGGGTTTGTGGCATTGAACTCCGTGCCTTGAAAAGCGGCTGGCAAGAATCCGGGAGCCCAGTTGTTCACGCTGTTCTGAGGCTTTCCGCGCGGATCAGGAATGGCTACATAGGCGGGCAGGCTCTGGTCATCGCTGCCCAGCGCGTAGGTCATCCACGCCCCCATGCTGGGAAAGCCATCGAGCGCGTTGCCGGTGGACATGTAGTTCTCGCCAGGGCCGTGCGTATTGGTCTTCCCCTGCATCGAGTGGATGAAGCACATCTCATCAACTAAATCGCCCAAGTGCGGTAGGAGGTCGGAGGTCATCTTGCCGCTCTGACCGCGCGCACGAAACTCCCACGGGCTCTTGTTCAGCGCACCCTGCTCACCCTGGAAGGTGATGAGCTTCTCGGTGCCTGGCATGGGCTGACCGTGCCGACGTATCAACTCTGGCTTGTAGTCGAAGGTATCCAACTGGCTGCAGGCTCCGCTGCAAAAGATCACCAGCACGTTTTTGGCGCGCGGGGTGAAATGGGACTGGCGCGCTCCGTAAGGCCGGCCGGGTTCAATTAGAGGCCGAAGCGGCTCCCGACGGTCTGCGTTCTGAGCGAGCAACCCCTGGCGCCCCAGGAGATGGGTCAAGGCAATGGAACCGAGGCCGAGGCCGGTGTCGCCCAGGAAACGCCGCCGATTGAGCAACGGACTTTGGAAGGCAGGAGGGATCGGTGCACTCATGGAATGAAGAGAAACTCGTTGGCATTGAGGACCCCGCGGCAGAACGCCGGCAATCCCTCGGAACGAACGAAGGCCATCGCCTCTTCCGCCTCGGCACGCTGCGGAGTCCGGTTGAAGGCCAATTGCCACGCCGCCCGGACCTGAGACTCCGGTTGCTCGCCCGCTTCATGCCGAAGCCGGTCAGCAAAGGTCTGGGACTGGTCGAGGATAAATCGACTATTGAACAGGTTCAGCGCCTGCAAGGGCGTGGTGGAAACGCTGCGCTTGGGCATCACCAGACTGCCATCCGGACAGTCGAATGCGCCGAAGATACCATCTTGCTCCATGCGCACCTTGAAGGCGTACACCATGCGGCGCGTATCGGCAGGCCCGAACGCCTCCTTGGGATGGTAGTGATAGACATTCTCCCGATCCACCACATGCAGGTAGAAACTAGGGCCTCCACGGGCGCGGTCTAGATTGCCACTAACGGCCAAAATGCTGTCGCGAATTCCCTCAGCCTCGATGCGCCGCGGAGGAAAGCGCCACAACAACCGGCTGCCCGCATCCACGGCAAGGGCCTCTTTTCGGGGCAGGCCAGATTGCTGCCATGTGGCTGAGGAGAGAATGCGCCGTTGAAGGTGCTTGAGGCTCCAACCGTGCTCGATCAAGTCGCTCGCCAGCCAATCCAACAATTCCGGATGCGTGGGCTTGGAACCATTCCGTCCGAAGTCATTGGGAGTATTGACCAACCCTACACCGAACTGATGCTGCCAGACGCGATTAACGATCACCCGGGCCGTCAGGGGATTGTCCGGACGGGCGATCCAGTTCGCCAAGGCAAGCCGACGGTCTCGCTCGGGAGCGTTGGTGGACAACACCAGGGGTTGGAACAATGCCAATGTTCCCGGCGACACGGTTTCCCGTTTCAGCAGCGGATCCCCGCGGTGCAAACGATGGGTCGCTCCGGGTTGAGAAAAAGTTCCGGAGTAAATGGACGGCGCCTTCGAAAGGGTCTCCCGCTCCTTGCGGGCCAATTCCAGTTCCGCCAGCCAGCGTCTCCCCTGAGACGCCTCGGATTCGGCGAGGCCTTCGAAGCGGTACACCGGCCCAGCGGGCTGGGTTGATTCTCCAGCGAAGGGAGTCCGATCATCGGAGGTCGCCACGGTCTTCCAGACTCCAGGTTCGGTCGCCACTTCGATGCGGTACCGGGTCGTTAAGCGATCCTTGAAGTTCCCTTCCCGATCACGCCCCCAGACCACGCGACCAATGCGCTCAGCCTTGGTGAATTCTAATTGAACCCAACCCTTGCCCGCCTCACTGGAAATCCATGAACGGGTATTGCCAGGGCGACCATCATTCAAATGCTCCAACTTATGGATCTCATACCCAGCCAAACTCCCTGAGGCCGTGGCTTTGGTTCCTACTGAGGCCAAGGCCACATTGTGGTCGCCCGACCAGACTTCGAGTTCGTCGATGCACGGTTCGCCGCCCGTTGTGGCGAGGATGGTAAAACGCACAAGCCGCGCGTCAGTGACGGTGAACCGATCTTCATTCTGCCGAGCAATCACCGCCGGCCGTCGGTCTGCCGGGGCCGTCGGGGACCCAGTCAACGCCCTCGGAATGAAGACTTCGAGCCGCTTCTGTAGGTCTTGGATCCGCCCCTCGATGCGAGCTACCCCCTGTGCCCGTTCGGGCGACAAGGGCAGCGAGCGTTCGCCGTGTTGGACGCCGGAGAAGATGGCCGCCATCGAGTAGTACTCGGTGTGGGTAATGGGATCGAACTTGTGCGTGTGGCAGCGAGCACAACCCAAGGTAAGCCCCATGAAGGAGGTGCCTGTGGTGCCCAGCATGTCATCGATTTCATCGGCCCGTTGCTGAGTCGTCAGAGTGATGTCTGGGCTCTTAACGATATCCACCGGACCACCGACTAGGAACCCGGTCGCCACGTCCATGCCTAGGGCATCTCCGGCAATTTGCTCGCGGATGAACTGGTCATAGGGCTTGTCGGTGTTGAAGGCCTCGATCACGTAGTCCCGGAACCTCCATGCGCTCAACCGCTCTCGGTTGGTCTCAAAACCATTGCTCTCGGCGAACCGGATGACATCGAGCCAATGGCGTCCCCAGCGCTCTCCATAGCGGGGATCCTCCAGCACGCGATCCAACAATCGCTCCCAGGCTCGGGGCTGTACGTCCGCCAAGAACGCGGACACCTCCTCTGGAGTCGGCGGTACTCCCAACATCACCAGGTACAACCGCCGGATGAGCGTCGCACGATCGGCCTCGACCGAAGGCGTCAAACCACTCTCGGAGAGACGGGCTTGAATGAAGGTATCCACCGGATTGGCCGCACCGGCCGAGATTTTGGTGGAAGGAATAGCCGGTCGGACCACCGGCAGGAATGCCCAGTGTGGGTCTGCTGGCGGAGCTTCGGCCGCGCCCAGTGCCAGCGACCACAACGAAGCAATGCCGAGCCATTTCAGGAGTTTTCTTCCCGCTTCACCCACCGGGGTTTTGGATGCCTTCGATGGATTCATTGGTTTCCTATTCTTTGGTCTCCGAGGCCACCGCCCGAATTGTCGCGATGCGCCCCTTGGCCATGCGCTTGAGGGTCAGCTTTAGATCGCCCTTTTCGGCCGCCACCAGGCGTTCAAAGTCGGCCACCGTGGACACCGGTTGGTCCTGAATGTGGGTGATCAACTCGTAGGGTTTCACACCAGCGACGCTGGCGCGCCCGCCTGGCTCGATCCGCGAGACCACCACCCCGGGCTCTTCGGCCTTACGCTGAATGTAGCGGAGCACGTCGTAAGTCAGGTTGCGTACTGTGATTCCAAGACTCTCGGACTTAAACCGTGCCGCCGACTCGTAATGCGTTGGTCCTGGAACCACCTCAAACTCCTGGCTGAGCAGTTTACCTTCCTCGACAAAGTCAGCCGTGAAACGGGTTCCGAAGCCCAAATCGGTCAGGGCCCGGGTTAACGGTGTTTCGACCGGGGGCCACGGCGTGAAAATCCGCTCGAAGAATTGATCGCGAATCTCATCCAAGCGCTCCCACGGAAAGCCCTGGGCGCGCGCGAAGTCTTCCTCAAGTTGAATTTCGATGGGCACCGGCTGCGATACGGCTCGCAAGCGCAGCATCACCATGCCCGCCTTGATGCCCGCCTTGGCCGCGGGTGAATCGGGATGGATGTAGGTGATGAGCCCGCCGGTCTGGCCGTCGCGCGTCTGGTCAGACACCTGGTTGGCGCGGGCCAGTTCGCGGGTCAGCGGCTGAAGTTCAACCCCGAGCCAGGCCAATCGGTTCTCATCGGCCTCCGACACCGGCACGTTGGCCGCATCGGCCGTCTCAGGCAGGCGACGAACGGCCTCCGCCAATTGGCGCGCAGTCGTCAACTGACGGCGGCCTGCAAAGGGATCGCGGACGCCACCCAATAGTTCCCGACGGGTGACCGGCAGGGCGTGGAGAGCGCGATCCATCGTAAAGAGGAAGGTGTCCTTCACCTCCGGGTCGGGCAGCTCGGGATAGGCCTCCATTCGGGCCCCTACCCGGACACCGGCGATCCGGGACTCATGGAAATAGGACGAGCGTGTTTCGCCACGCAAATCTACCTCAGCCCGCAACATAAGTTGCCCCATGCGGTCGGCCGGATGCGTCACATCAATCCGCAACGCATCGCCCAGAGGTTGCTCAGGTTCCATCACTAGGACCCCAAAATCTCGGAGAGAGGCGATGAACTTGGCAGTGACGGGAGGCTTGCCATCTCGCTGGATGGACGCGCGCTCCAGTCGGGCGGTCAACCCACTCTTGAGCGCTGCCAACACGGCTACACGCCCTCCGGGCAAGAGCACGCCCAACTCATTGCGCTCCGTGGCCGATTCGTCCGATTCCTCATCGCCACGAGTGCGCGCACGCATCGGGTTCTGGCCTGGGGTCACCTTAGGACTGCGGAAACTTAAGCGAACGCGCACCAACGCCTGAGCGGTCAAGCTCTCCAACTCCTTCAATTGGGAGGCAAAGGCGGTGGCGTCGATCATTTTCCAGGCCATGGGATTGCCCCGCCACCGGTTGTCGGCATCGAGGCGATGGTTCATTACCAGTCCCAACGGGCGGCCCTGAGCGCTGAGGGCCACTCCCTGATGCTCCAAGACCCGAAGTGCCTTGCCGGACTCCGTCTCGAGGTATTGGCCACCCCACGGCAGCGCCACGCGAACCATTTGTCCGTCTTGGCGATAATAGCTAACCAAGGCGGCCGGAGCTTCGGTGCTCTTGGCTGGAAATTCGATGGGCTTAGTGCCGGCGATCGGCTGATCCAGCGTCAGAATAAAGGCCCATTGATCCACGCCATAGGCCGTGATGCGAGCGGTGGATCGATGGACCCCCTGCCGCACCACGATGGTCTTAATGAATCGCGGATGCACACAGGGATCCATCGCCACCACGGTCGTGGGGCCCACCAGGAAACCGGTGGTTTCCAGAGGGCGCTCGTCAGCGACCAGGTCGGCCAAGCTGTTGGACCGCGGGCCGGTGGAACGGGGATCCTGATCGAGAATCCCATGCGGAGCGTCGCCCCGGTCAAACTGCAGGGTGAACTCCACCTGCATCAAACCGGGCGAAACCGCGGCGATCCATCGGGCGGGATCTTTGCTCGAAGGGGCCGCTGCCAGAGGCAGGGCTAACGCCAGTAGGAGCAACAGGAGGCGTGTCATGTGGCGTGAAATTAAGCCACATTTCCCCAACCTCCAACGTCCAACTTTGCGTCTCGCACGGACCGCGCCGAGCGAGCACCAACGAGCACTCCGCAAAGGCCCGCGCTACCAACTCATTGCCTGCAAGCGACGGGAAACCTCTTCAGCATTAGCTCGACTATTGAACGCGCTCACACGGAACCAACCTTCGCCATTGCTGCCGAAGCCGCTTCCCGGGGTAATCACCACATTGGACTCATTGAGGATGCGGTCGAACGCCTGCCAACTGGTGTGCCCCTTGGGTGCATCCACCCAGATGTACGGAGCATTCACGCCACCGAACACGCGATGGCCGGCTGCCTTGGCGCCCGCCACGAGGATCTTGGCGTTGCCCATGTAATGTTCGACCAAGGCGGCCACCTGGGCCTTGCCTTCCGGCGAATACAGGGCTTCGGCCGCCCGCTGCACCAAGTACGACACCCCGTTGAACTTGGTGGTCATGCGCCGAGACCACAACGGGTGCAAGGGCTTGAACTCGCCCGAGGCCGTGGAGGCCAGGAGTGTCTTGGGCACCACCGTGAACGCGCACCGGACGCCAGTGAAACCGCCATTTTTTGAGAAACTACGAAACTCAATAGCACACTCGCGGGCCCCTGGGATCTCGTAAATAGAATGCGGGATTGTCGGATCGCTAATGTAAGCCTCATAGGCCGCGTCGAACAAAATGATCGATCGGTTGGCCAGCGCGTACTTCACCCAAGCCTCAAGCTGGGCCCGCGAGGCCGTGGCCCCGGTGGGGTTGTTCGGCGAGCACAAGTAAATGACGTCCACGTGCTCCTTGGGCGGCTCCGGAATGAAGCCGTTCTGGGCCGTGCACGGCAAGTAGGTGATCCCCGCATAGGCGCCGGAGGCATCGGCCTCACCGGTGTGGCCAACCATGACATTGGTATCCACATAAACAGGGTACACTGGATCGGTGATGGCCAGACGATTGGAAGACCCCAAGATGTCGAGGATCGCCCCGCAATCGCACTTAGAACCATCGCTCACAAAGATCTCATCGTCGGCCACGTCGATGCCGTGGGCCCGGAAATCATTCTCGGCAATGGCCGCCCGCAGCCACTCGTAGCCCTGCTCGGGGCCATAGCCCTTGAAGGTGCTCCGCACGGCCATCTCATCCACCGCCTTATGCAGGGCGGCAACCACGGCTGCAGGCAACGGCTCGGTCACGTCGCCAATGCCGCACCGAATCAACCGGGCGGCCGCTGCCGGATTGGCGTCATTGAACGCCTTCACCCGCCGTCCGATTTCCGGAAACAGATAACCCGCCTTGAGCTTGAGATAATTGTCGTTGAGTGAAGCCATGGTGATGAGCCGGGCCGCGCCCGGAAAGAAGGCGACATTAGGGAATGCTCGCGGCCGGGTGCAAGAGCGCCTGTTCCCACAGTCTGTTCGCGCTTGTTCCCAGATTTCTCACTACTCTCTCGAACTCTACCCCAGCTACCAAAGGATCTCTCCGAGTCTTCAATTCAAACCCACTGACTAAGAAAGGTGCGGGCCGGCACGCGCAACGGAAGCCCATGGTGTTTGAAGCAATCGACTGGCACATACGGCGCGTCCAATTCCACCTGGAAGGCATAGGGAGCCCCAGTCCGTTGCTGGAAGAAGGCTAGGGAGGGCGAAAGTTCGGTGGCGCCATTCTTGACCTCGACGAGACACCAAGGCTTCCGGTCGCGCACGACCACGAAGTCGACCTCCTGCCCCTGTTTGGTGCGAAGATAAGCCAACTCGAACGTGCCCAACCCAAGGTCAGTCCACGCCTCGACCGCTTTGAGCAGGTGGCAGCCCACGAAGGTCTCGGCGCGGCGACCTGCCTCTTCAACGCCCGACCAATCGCGCAGAAACCACCGGGGTTCCTTTCGCAGGGAGTTGGCGATGTCCTTGGACCAAGGCCTCAGCGTGAACCCCAGATGCAATTGTTCCAGAGCGGCGATCCACCGGTTCGAGGTCTCGGCGGTAACCTGAAGGTCGCGAGCCAACTCGGAGAAGTTGAGTTGAACAGATGATCGCTCCGAGAGGATACGTGCCAACTGATCCAAACCAGCCAAATCGCGGAAGGCGCCGAGGTCGCGAAGATCCTCGCCCGTGAGCTGGTCGAGTCGAAGTCGCGCCCATTTGCGGGTGAAGGCCGGCGACCGCGTCAGAAAAGGTTCCGGGAACCCGCCATGACGCAGCAGGGCGTTCCAGTCGTCATCGCTGATCCTCGCAGGCGGCGAAAGCACCTCGGCGGGCGTGTCGGTGCGCAGGCATTCGGCCACGCTGAAGGGATGCATTCGGTAGAGGAAGTATCGCCCCATAAGGCTGTCCCCTCCCCGGCGATAGACATTGAGCCGAGCACTGCCGGTGACCACCACTCCGAGTTTCTTCCGATCGGCATGAACATCGAAGAACCCCTTGAGGAAGGCCTTCCAACGGCGGTCTTTGTGGATCTCATCGAAGACTACCTTGGGTCGACCGGCGCGAGCTTTGTCGGCTCCGATGGCTGCGGCCACGGCCGTCGCTCCCTTCTGGATCAGACGCCGGTCGTCGGCCGCGTCCCAGTTGAGATAGGACTCCGCCCCATGCCGGCAAACCGTGGTCTTGCCTACCTGCCGGGCACCGCTAACGAAGGCCATCTGCCGATGGGTCTCCAGATGGGTCTCCAGGATAGAATCATAGATTCGGCGACGATCGTTCATTGAAACCAATTTACGATGAATCGTATTTTGGTAAACACCATTTTACGATTGATCGTAGTTTGGTCTACTCGAAAACCCGTGTTACACCACCCCGCGCCCTACCCCGACGTCACCGCCACTCGGTGCCGCTGGGGAACTCGTAGCGGGCCAAGGTCTCGGCGTGCATCTCGGTGCTGTAGCCCGCTTTCTCTGGGGCCAGGTAGCGACCGGAGCGGATGCGGCACGGATCGGTGAAGTGCTCGTGCAAGTGATCGACAAACTCGCACACCCGTCCGTCCCAGCTGCCGCTGACCGAGGTGAAATCAATCATGCTCATGTGCTGAACGAACTCGCAGAGCCCGACGCCACCGGCATGCGGGCAGACCGGCACACCGAACTTCGCCGCCAAGAGCAGCACCGCGAGGTTCTCGTTCACGCCCCCCAGGCGGCAGGAGTCGATTTGGCAGAACGAGATAGCCCGAGCCTGCAGCAACTGCTTAAAGAGGATCCGGTTCATGCCGTGCTCGCCCGTGGCGACACCGATGCCCAGCGGCTCCATAGCCCGAGCGATGGTGGCATGGCCGAGGACGTCGTCGGGCGACGTCGGCTCCTCGATCCACCACGGTTTGAACGCGGCCAGCGACTGCATCCACTCGATGGCCTGCGGCACATCCCAGACCTGATTGGCATCGACCATCAGCTTGCGATCCCAGCCGATCTCCTCGCGGATGATGCTCAGGCGGCGAATATCGTCCTGCAAATCGCGACCCACCTTCACCTTAATGTGGTTCCACCCCTCAGCCACCGCCTCGCGGCACAGGCGGCGAATCTTGTCGTCCGGGTAACCCAGCCATCCGGCGCTGGTGGTGTAAGCGGGGTAGCCCTCGCGCTCGAGCCGGGCGATGCGCTCGGCCTTGCCTGGTTCGGCACGGCGCAGCAAGTCAAGAGCCTCGGCCGGCGTCAGGGCGTCGGTCAGGTAGCGGAAATCCACGCAGGCCACGAACTGTTCGGGCGTGAACCCGCTCACCAGCTTCCAAACCGGCATTCCCGCATGGCGAGCATACAAGTCCCACAGAGCATTGACGATGGCTGCCAGCGCCAAGTGAATGGCCCCCTTGTCCGGCCCGATCCAGCGCAGTTGCGAGTCGCCATTGAGTCGCCGCCACACCGCGCCCGGAGTTGCGCGAAACTCCTCCAGCGTGAGACCCACCACGAGGTGTTCATGGGCCATGACCGCGGCGCAAACCACGTCGTTGCCCCGGCCGATAGTAAAGGTAGACCCGTAGCCCTTCCATTCGGTGTCCGTGTGCAAGATCACGTAGGCCGAGGAATAATCTGGATCCGGATTCATCGCATCCGAACCATCCAAGCCTTTGGACGTCGGAAAGCGAATATCGCGAACTTCAAGTCGGGTAATGCGCATGAGAGGCGGGATTATGGCGCGATGCCTGACCGACGCCAAGGACCCAGACGTGGACTCCAGATGCATGCGTCACCCTTCTTGCGAGGCCAACCTCTCGGCCTAGTACCAATAGACCGTGTTACCGCCCGGACCACCGACCGCACGGCCCTTGATTTGCGACTTCGGTCGAACGATCACGCTACCATCGGCCTGACCGACCGGCTGATCCGGGGTCAGCGAGAACTCCAGGAAGAGCCGACTTACCTTGGGGGCATTAAAGCGGCCGAGGTGACCGACATCCCAGGTGACGGAACCCGGGGTATCGCTCACACGGTGGGTAATGAAGGCCCGCGAGGAATCGCATTCATCAGACTTCGTGGGCCAGGCTGGCTCGATGTCGGCCGCCGCGGGATCTTTGCTGCCGCTGAGCGACTGAAACTTCATGCTCGGGAAGTTCGCGAACCACATGTAAGGCGTGTACACCATCGACGCAGGGGTATCCCACCCGCCGTAGTCCTTGGTGGAGGCGTCGGCGAAGTTGGTCATGCTCGCGTAGTTGAGCCACAGCTTGCCAAAGGTCTTGGCCGTGACGGGGCAAATCAGGACTCGGGTCTCCTGCAAGTACTTGCCCTTCAACGAATCGACGATGCTGTCTTTTCGACCGCCCGTGCGGTGGTAGTCCGGGCTTCCGTCGTCATGCTGCTGAAACTTCCCGCGGTTGTCGTCGGCGTAGAGGATTTGCGGCAGGTACTGGCTGCGGATGTTGTTCACACAGACGATCCGGCTGCCACGATACTTGGCCTTGGCCAGAGCCGGCAGGAGCATGCCCGCTAAAATAGCGATGATCGCAATCACGACCAACAACTCGATCAACGTGAACGCATCCCGACACGAGAGGTTTGGGCGTATCACAGGCATGAGATAGTAGGACTTGGGGGAATAAATTCATAAAGAACCCCACCCTTGGTTTTGTCAACCCGCCCCCTCGGCTACGGCGGGTTCAATGCTGGTCACCGCCGGGGCGGGTATTTTTCTTCCAGGGCATGTCGGGGAACTTTTCGGGCAGCTTGAAGGCTTGGGCCTTGGGTTGAGCCATGCGGAGGTCGGCGTCTTCTTCGGAGGCCGGTTGGGCTCCCGGGGCGGCCATGTTGCCTTTCCACGAGGCAATACGGGCCTGCAGACCATGCTTCTCGGCGGTCTGCTTGTCGCCCGACTTCATGTAGAAGAGTGAGAGGTTGGTATGCACCAACTGCTCGTTGGGCTTGAGCTTTTCGGCGCGGTGCCCTTCGGCAATGGCCGTCGGGTAATCGCCCAAGCGGTAATGACTCATGGCCAAACCCAGGCGCGCATCAAAGTGGTCGGGATCCTCTGCAAGGATTGCCTGCAATTTCGAAATGGCGGCCGCGTACTCGCCGGTCGAGTAGTCGAACATAGCATCGTCAAACTGATCCTGGTGGCTGGACATAAATTAGAGAGCACTCACTGGTAACCTTCTTGAACCTTAGCCACAACTGCGGACCAGGAAACTTCGACCGCGGGGCTAGAACGTTGAGTCAGCCCTCTGTCGGTTGTCCTTTCGATGCAGTGCCTGACGGGAGGGGCGAAACTAGAGGCTAGCGCTTGGAGATCTAGGTCATCGCCTTCCCCGCCATTCTGCGGACCTGCCCTTGCCCGATGACACTGGCAACTCCAGTCTCAACCCACGCATGAGCCTTGGTGCCTCCCTCCGGATGCTGTCGACCGATTTCGACGGCACCATCCACGACGATTTCGGTGATCCAAAAATCCCGCACGCACTGCAGGAGCGCATCGCTGCCTTCCAGGCCCGCGGCGGTCACTGGGTCATCAACACGGGGCGCGACATGGCCAGTCTGATGGAAACCCTGGGCCGGGCCCGGGTTTCGGTGCAGCCCGATTACCTGATCCTCGTTGAGCGCGAAATTTTTGAGCGCAAGCACGACCGGTTCGTGCCGGTAGAGCCGTGGAACAGCCGCTGCACCGAAGACCACGCCCGCTTGTTCCAGTCGGTGGCGAAGGAAATGGAACAGCAAATCCAATCCCTTTCGGCACGCCACGGAGCCACCTTTTACGGTGACGCCTTTTCACCTCTGTGTGCGATTGCTCAGTCCATCCTGCAAATGGACGAAATCCACGCCGAGTTGGACACCTTTTGCCAACGGCATCCCAACCTCGTCGCGGTGCGCAACGACATCTACATACGCCTGAGTCACCGGGGCTACAGCAAGGGCACCGCCCTGTCCGAACTGGGTCGCATCCTCGGCATCGGACCCGAGGCACGAGTGGCCGCCGGCGATCATCTCAACGACCTACCCATGCTGCGCCGCGAACACGCCCATCATTTGATTTCGCCCTCCAATGCACTGGCGGCCGTGCAACTGCAGGTCCGAGCGGAAGGCGGATGGATTGCCAGCAAGACCGCCGGGCAGGGCACCCTGGAGGGGCTGATCCGCCTCGGGCTCTGAAACATCATCCCCCAGATTTTTAGTCCCGTGTCCACCTTGCAACTGACCGAAGCATTCTTCGCCAAGGCCGCGGGCTGGGAAGTGATGAAACACGCCCGGGCTTTGCTCGCCACGGGCAAGGTGCTGTCCTCGAATTGGACCCCGCCCCTGCTGAAAGGGGTGGTCATGTCTGATGCCACCTCGCTGCGGGCTGGGCTAGTCATCCGGCACGAGCTGGACATCGAGAACATCTGCTCGTGCCGGCAATCGCGGGAGTGGGGAACGTTGTGCGCCCATTCGATCGCCGTCGGCCTGCACCACTTGAAGCCGGCCGGAGCCGCGCCAGCCCCGACTACTAGCGGTTCCGGCTCGTCCAGAAGCGCTTCAGAAAGCCAGTCCAACGCCGGTCGATCCCCCGGACCCGGATCTAGGACCCCGCTCTCCAACAAAGACCCCGTCCGCCTGCGTCGATCTGAGACAGGCAAACCGTTGGAAATCCAGGTCATCTTCCCACCTAACCTGGCCGAAGCGATAATCCGGGATCGCGTGATGGTGATGTTTGAGGGAGTCACCGCCAACAGCCGCGCCCCGCTCAATGCGCTCATCCAGTCCGGGCCCTTCCGATTGTCGGAGGCCGACACGCGCCTGCTCGATGCGGCCGAACTGGCTGCCGGCGGGGATACTCCGGGCATGATTCAGCTCAGCGGATCTGCCCTCGTGCCGCTGCTGCGAGCCATGTCCGGTCACGGCCAACTCACCCTCGGACGCAAGACCGAGCTGACGGTCTTACGAGAACCCGCACCCTTGCCCTTGCGCGCGCACCTCGAAGCTTCCGGCGAGATTAGCCTGAGCCTAAAGACTCCAGTGAAAGGAACGGCTCAGCTGAGCAGCCCCGATGAAACTTGGCTACTGACCGTCAATACGCTCCAGCCCCTGGGTCTGTCCCCAGCCCTGCGAGGCGTGCTGCAGTCCCCCCAACGGGTACCTCGATCGGACGTGCCCCGCTTTCTCTCCCAAGACTGGCCCAAGCTTTCTGGAACTCCGGGCCTTGAGGCCGATTTCAGCCCAGAAGACTTTGTGCTCGAACCGGCCCCTCCGAAGTTCCTGCTCCAGTTGACCGGTGGGCTGGCGATGCTGACGGCCCTGCTGCAATGCCGCTACGGCGCGCGCATCATGACCGTCGGTGTCACCGCTCGCGAGGAAGCTGCCTGGATGCCTGACCCCGCCAACGTGCGACGCTACACGGCTCGGGACTTGTCCGCCGAACACACGTCCTTCATGCGCCTCCGACAGGCCGGGTTTTCAGGGCCCGATTCCCAGGGCCGCTGGCAGCTCAATGGCCAGGAACGTGTGCTGGCCTATTTTTCACGCCTTCACCCGCGCTTGGAACGCGAGTGGGAGGTGTCGCTGGAGGAGCGTCTAGAGACCAGCACCCGCAAGAACCTGGTGCGCGTGGAGCCCCGATTTCAAATCACGCCCTCGGGGGAACGCTGGTTCGACCTCGAGGTCTCTTACGTGGCCGAAGACGGCGAGCGCTTCAGTGCCGCCGACATTCAGCGATTGGTGCTCGGGGGTGGCCAGGGGCGTTCGCGTTCCGGAAAGACCATCCTCATCGACACCGGTGCGGTGGAGGAGTTGCAAGAGGTGCTGCTCGACTGCTCGCCCGATCAACGAGACGGACGGTACCGGATGGGAACGGCTCAGGCAGGGTTTCTGGACGCCTCGTTGCGAGAACAAGGTCACGCGGTCCAAGCGCCTGCGGCTTGGCGAGAGCGCGTCGCCCAGCAAACCGGAATGGCAGCGCAACAGTGTCCACCGCTGGGTGCGCTGGAGTCGGTCTTGCGCCCGTACCAAAAACAGGGCGTCGCCTGGCTACGATTCCTGCGCGACCACGGCTTCGGAGGCATTCTGGCCGACGAAATGGGTCTGGGTAAAACCATTCAAGTCTTGGCCCATTGCGCCTCACTCAATGCGGCAGCGGGCGCCCAACCCCTTCGCCCCACCCTCATCGTCTGTCCCACCTCGCTGGTCACCAACTGGGCCGCTGAGGCCGCGCGCTTTGCTCCGAAGCTCCGGGTGCTGGTGCTGTCCGGGTCGCAACGCCACAAGCTCTTTGCGCAAATACCTGCTCACGATTTGGTGATCACCAGCTACGCACTGCTTCGGCGCGATATCGAGCAACACCGGGATTATGCCTTCGACACGGCGGTGCTCGACGAGGCCCAGCACATCAAGAACCGCAGTACGCAAAACGCCAAGGCCGTAAAGGCCATCCCAGCGGACCACCGACTGGTGCTGACCGGCACGCCGCTGGAAAACTCGGTCCTCGATCTCTGGAGCCTCTTCGACTTCCTCATGCCCGGCTACCTGGGCAGCTCCGATGATTTCCAGGACCGTTACGAAATCCCCATCTCCAAGGAGCGGGACAAGGGCTCCATGGCCCGTCTCGGCAAACGCATCCGGCCCTTCCTGCTGCGGCGTCTCAAAAAAGACGTGCTACAAGAACTGCCCGCCAAGCTTGAACACGTCTCCTACTGTGAACTCACGCCGGCCCAATCCAAGGTGTACGCACAAGTCTTGGCGGCGACCCGCAAGCAGGTCGATACGGCCGTCGAGGCCAACGGACTGGCTAAGAGCCGGATGGTGATCCTCACAGCGCTGCTGCGCCTGCGCCAAATCTGCTGTGACCTGCGACTTTTGGATGCCGACAAGGACAACAATGCGGCCCCCGATACTGAGTCCGCATCGGACGATTCAGGCAAACTACAACTCTTCGGTGAACTGCTCGACCAGAGCCTCGACGGTGGGCACCGGCTCCTTGTTTTCAGTCAGTTCACCCGGATGCTGGGTCTGCTGAAGGAAGAATTGAAACAGCGCGAGGTCGAGTTCTGCTACTTGGATGGTTCGACCCAGGACCGCGCCGGCGAGGTTGCGAAATTCCAGTCACCGTCGGGTCCTCCGGTATTCCTCATTTCGCTCAAGGCGGGCGGCGTGGGCCTCAACCTCACACAAGCCGACACCGTGGTGCACTTCGATCCGTGGTGGAATCCGGCCGTCGAAGACCAGGCCACCGACCGGGCTCACCGCTTCGGTCAATCTCGCGTGGTGAGCAGCTACAAGCTCATCACCCGCGGCACGGTCGAAGAGAAGATCGTCAGCCTGCAGCAACGCAAGCGGGAGATCATCGCCTCCACACTCACCGGTGAAGAGGCCTTCGCCGAAACCCTCAGCTGGGACGAGATTCGCGAACTGCTCGACTAAGCCGTAACGATGCAGTTCTTGGCCCAGGGTCGAATTAGGCTGTCGGACGACTTCGGTGCAAGTGCCAGGATCCGTAGGCCATCAGCCACGGACAAGACCAGCCCAGCGCGTAGGCCCAGCCCAGGTAGAGGGCCAACCGCTGGGGCTGCCCATCCATCCACGCTTGGCCAAACTCTATCGGTGGCGGCGAGGCGTTTTCCCGCAACGATTGAACCCACCGCGCCGCCCGGAAGTGCACCAAACCATTGAACAGCACCCAGCCCACCAGTGTATTCAGCAGGAGCACCCTGCGCCACGGAAAGCGGGCAGGCCGAAACCAACGGAGCCCTAACAAAATCGGGGGTAGGATTAGAAATCCCATCAGACTCAGCGCGTACATCCAGCCATTCACAACCCGGCCAGTCTCCATTAATGAATTTGGGAATGGCCAGCGACAATCTGAACCCTACTTTATCAGGTCATGAATACCCGTCTCCATTTAGCCCCAGGAGATTCGCATCGTGATCAGGTCTTTCAGAGTTCCCTCGCCTCGACCCGTTCCGCCTTCACCCTGATCGAACTGCTGGTGGTCATCGCCATCATCGCCATCTTGGCGGGCATGCTCTTGCCGGCACTCGCCAAAGCGAAACTCAAGGCCAAGGAGGTCAATTGTCTGTCGCATTTCCGGCAATGGGCCATCGCCTCCAACCTCTACGCCTCCGACGATGCCCGCGGTCGATTGCCCATGCTGGGCGACGTCGGCAACAACCCTTGGGACGTGGCTGATGCGATGATCCCGGCGGTCCAAAACTACGGACTCACCGTGCCGATGTTCTTCTGCCCGGTCCGAACAGCCGAATTGACCGAGGCGCAACAGTGGCTCCAGCAGCAGCGCAAGCGAACTCTCTCGAGCAACGACGATCTGAAGTTTTACTACAACCAGCGGTGGAGCTTTGGCTTCGCCATCATGCAGCACAGCTGGTGGGTGCCTCGTTCAGGACAACCGGGATACAAAGTCATGCCATCCACCACGCGGGTGAACACCAATTCCATGGTCGAAGGATGGCCCACGCGACTGGAAGACGCCGGCGCATCCACCAGCCCCATCATCACGGACACGCTCTACAAAGACGGCTTCGAGACCAATCTTCAGAAGGCTTGGGGCGGGCATCCGACGATGAAGGCCGACTCCGGCTTCCAAATCCAGGGTGGCCGGGCGGCCTCCATTAGCCGCGCCTTTGCCGACGGTCACGCCGACCTCGCCCGAGCCAGCGCCATCGTCTGGCGGCATTACGGCAACTGGACGAGTTTTTAC
>JAPLUF010000398.1 GCA_026397755.1 Verrucomicrobiota bacterium | reverse complement strand
GTATTGAACATCCACCTCGTCATCAATGAGCAGCAGCTTTTCCATCGAATGAGAGGACCTTACGTCGTTCCTCCTCAGGTGGCAACCGGACGGGTACAGGCATTGTCAACTTGCCCCCACGGGCCTCTCTGCCTTGATGTGCCGATGCTCTCACGTTGGCGCTGGCTGGTTCTATCGTTGGCCGTATCGAAAACCCTGTTCGGGGCTGATCTATCGCGTGTTCATCGATCGGCCACCACTATCCCGGATGCGCCCTACTTGCAGGAAGCGGGATGGACGATGCCCTCTGAAGTGGCTTTGACCGCCGTGATCGCCCATCGAGGTGAAGTGATGGTCGGAACCGCGCGAGGGGTGATTGCCTTAAAGGATCGCCATTGGGAACCCGACACGGGGATGACCCAATCCGTCCAACGACTGGTGGTGGCGCGGGACCAAGTCTGGGCCATCGGTGTTCCCGGGCTCTGGGTGCGGGAGGCGGGCCTCTGGAGGCAAATCAGCACGTCCCCCGTCAGCGACATCCATGAGTTTCGGGGAGAAGTTCTCGCCTCGGTGGGGTCCCGACTCCTGCGGGTCCAGGGCCACGCGCTCGAATCCTTTTCCGAAGCCAAGGCCCGCTTTGAAATCCAACGTCTGGTGTCCCACCAGGGCCTAATTTACGTCGTAGGGCCGGGGAGGATCAGTCCCTACAGCCGTGGTCGTTTCGGAGGCGAAGACGCTTACACTTGGCCGTCTGATTTGGGCTGGGACTGGGGCACCATCCCGTCCAAGACCACTCGCGATGCGCTGAGCCATGGGCCGGCCTTGGTGGTGGCTACCGATCGTGGACTGGGAGTGCTGCGAGGCATGTCCATGACCTCGGTTCGAGGCGAGCAGGGCCTTCCGTTCGAGGACACTCTCTGTTTGGCTGCCGGGTTCACCAATGATTTGTGGATTGGCACATCCCGCGGGGCGATTCGCCAAGTGAGCGGGCGATTCGATTATTTTTCGGGCCGTCGCTGGCTGCCGGATGAGCGGGTGTCGGGCATCGCCGTGGCAGGTCAAACAGTTTACCTCGCCACGGCCCAGGGCTTGGGGGTCATCGAGTACCGGCCTTATACCTTGGCCAAGAAGGCGGCCTATTACGAACGGCACCTCGAGGAGTGGGGCCAGAAGCGCTTGGGCTTCGTTCACAAGTTAGAATGGGATCCATCGCGAAAGCGTTTTGTCCGGGAAGTCAGTGATAATGATGGCGGCTACAGTGGCAATTATTTGGCCGCGCAAGTGTACCGGTATGCCGTTACTCGCGATCCGGAGGCCCGTCGGGAAGCCACCAACACCTTCCATGCGCTTCGGTGGCTTGAAGGAATGACGGGTATTTCTGGATTCCCGGCGCGTTCGGTTTGGGCGAAGGGGGAGGTCGGTCATCAAGCCGACCATGGTTCGGGCGGCTATGCGGCGGAGTGGCACGACACGCAGGACGGTCGCTTTGAATGGAAGGGTGACACTTCCAGTGACGAACTGTGCTCGCAGTTCTACTCCTTCGGACTGTTTCTGGAGTTGGTGGCAGAGGGTGCGGAGGTGGATCAAGCCAAAGGCCAGTTGGCCCGAATCGCTTCACATTTGGTGCGCAATCGATGGAAACTCATCGATGTGGATGGAAAACCCACCCGTTGGGGCCGTTGGGATCCGGAGTATTTCCAAACGGACGAAGGCAAGTTCGATCGAGGCCTTCAGGCCGTCGAGCTGCTCTCCTTCATCAAGACGGCCGAACGTTGGACGGGCGACGCCACGTTCACCTCGGCCTACAAGGATCTGGTTCGACTGGGTTATCCGGAGTTCACGCTGCGAGCCCGAAACACATTCCCGCCCGACAGTGTCTTGCACTTCCTCGATGAGTTGGCGTTTTGGAGCTACTGGAACCTCCTTCGTTACGAGGAAAACCCAGACCTGCGCGCACTCTACCGCCGGGGATATGAGCGGGGCCACGAAGTGGTTCGCGTCGAACAGAACGCCTGGTTCAATTACCTCTACGGCGCCCTGACCGGCAACGATGCGGAGGCCGCAGCCAGCGCTGAACACCTCCGCGGTTGGCCGTTGGACCTTCGGATTTGGTCCTACCAGAACTCTCACCGCACCGACTTGCGGACACCGCCGGGCTATGTCGCATTGAAAGGGGGGACTCGAACCTTTCCGCCCAGGGAGACCGAACCCTTGCGCTGGGACCATTGGCTTATGCAAGCCGATGGTGGAGCCGGCGGCCAAGACGTGGTGGAACCGAGCGCCTGGTTGCTGGCCTATTGGATGGGGCGCCATCACGGATTCATCGGAGCCCCCACGGTGTCGGATCCTGAACTGCTTCGGGTGGAACACACCGATTTCCGGGAACAAGGGGCCGAACCCTACACGGGTCCGGCGAGGCCTGTCGGGTTCTGAAATAATGGGTGGAGGTGAGCGCTACGGTTTCTGAATTTGGATGGCCAGAATCTCCGTGGTGGAGGGGGTCAATCGGTGGCGTTCACCCGCCGAAAAACCCTCCACCCACGCCAGACTTCCGTCGCCAAGGTCGAGTACCCACCGTTGGGCTCGCTCGGCAACAGCAACTCGTTGATTAATGAAGAGGTTCTGGAGGCGCGCCGCGTTCGACTGCCCCAGACGTTGGAACCGGTCGCCCGGCCGGCGATGACGCAGTGAGGCTGTTTCAGGGACGGTCGTGGCATCGAGTTGTTCCCAACCGTCGCCGAAGGGCAGGGGGCGCTTCAGGCGTTTCCATCGAAAGAGGCTCCCCTCCGGCAACACCCGCTGACCTCGCATTCCGCGAAAAGCCACCGACACCGTTTCTGAGGGTCCCGTCGGATGGCATGGGTTCGCTTGGGCTCGGGGGGCAACCGCAGGGTCGACCGAGTGCTTGTCCACCACCGAACCACAGCGGGCCCGACGCAACCGCTCCACCACATCAAAATCAGCGTTAGGGCCCTGCTCCAGGAGTTCGATCCGCAGGATGGCCCGCTGCAACGCAACGTGGAGAGACGCCCAAGGCTCTGGATGTAATGAATCCCGCCAACGCTGAGCCTGCTCCCTCAGGTAATCCGACTCGTGCGCCGCGATGTCGGCGATCCGCGCCAAGACACGGGGCAGGGCGGGGCTGTAATGGGCCATCCAGTCCGGAATTAATTGATGGCGGATTCGGTTTCGGGGAATGGATAAATCCTGGTTCGAGGCGTCCTCGCGATGCCCAATCCCATGGTTGCGGGCAAAGGCTTCCAGCGTACCCCGATCGAAGCCGAGGAAGGGCCGGAGCAGGGAAACTCGCCGGTCTGCCGGAGACGGTGACCGTTCCTTCATGCCGGCCAGCCCATCGGATCCGGATCCGCGAAGCAACCTCAGGAGGACGAGTTCGGCTTGATCTTGCGCATGATGGGCCAAGACCACTTCCATCGAACCCACCGAGAGCGCGGACCGGGCGAGGAAGGCATGTCGCAACCGGCGGGCCGCCATTTCGAGGGACTCGCGTGAAGCCGCAGCGGCGGTGCGTACGGCAACTTCCTCCACCACACAGGGCAACCCCAAGGCTGCCGACTGCGCTCGAACCCAATCCGCGTCCCCATCGGCCTGGGCCCCGCGGAGGCCGTGGTGGCAATGAGCCACCGTCAGTTGCCAGGGAAACTTCCGGCGCAGGCGGGCCAAGCTATGCAGCAGCACCATGGAATCTAAGCCCCCGGACACGGCCACCACTAGGTGCCGCGGCCCAGATCCGAACCGCTCCGCCCAGTGCCGGCGGAGTTGCTGCAGGAATCCATCCATCGGAAACACGATACCTGATGAGGCCTCCCGCCGCCGAGGCCCAAAGCGTCACAGACTTGGGCGTGGGTCCTCCGATGCGAGTTCGGCCATGGTCAGAGAGTCCGCCTCTGGCTTGACCCGCTTCCCCTTCCGCCGGCACCGTCCTCTTGTGAAACCCCTGTTCGTTGGCGTCTCGATGGTTGCCGTCTCCGCTGTGCTCTGGGCCCAGGAATTCGAGCCCAAGCCAGACCCCGCAGCGTTCGCCCTCTTTAATCCGATAAAGGCCCCTGCGCCGAGTGGGCTGTTGCTCCGCAAAAACGACCGATTGGCCATTATCGGTGACTCGATCACCGAGCAAAAAATGTACTCGCGGATCATCGAGACCTATCTCACCGCGTGCCTGCCGGAACTGGAAGTGACGGTCCGCCAATACGGCTGGGGTGGGGAAACAGCGGAGGGATTCAAGAACCGCATGGTCAATGATGCACTGCGTTTCAAGCCAACGATTGCGACCACCTGCTACGGGATGAACGACCACAAATACCGCGCCTACGACGAGGCCAACGGGCAGTGGTATCGCACAAACCAGGTTGCCATCGTGAAGGCATTTAAAGCGGCGGGCGCTCGGATGGTCCTGGGCTCACCGGGTTGCGTCGGTCGCAAGGTTCCCTGGAGCCAGGCGGATTCGGAGGCCATGAACCTGAATTTGTGCCAACTACGGAACATGGATATCGAAATCGCCCGACAAGAGAACGTGGCTTTCGCGGATGTCTTTTGGCCGATGCTCGCGCTGGGCTGGAAGGCCACTCACCAATTCGGTGAGAACTATGCCATTGCCGGCAAGGATGCGGTGCATCCGGGCTGGGCGGGACATGTGGTCATGGCGACTGCGTTCCTCAAGGCCCTCGGCGTGGACGGCAACCTCGGAACGTTCACGCTGGACCTCGACAGCGGCAAGGCGACCGCTACCGGAGGCCACTCAGTGATTTCGTTCACCCATGGGGAACTCACCCTGAAGAGCAGCCAATATCCTTTCTGCGCACCGGCTGGAGAACTGGGTGATGACAATTCGCTGAGATCCGGCCTAGCCCTCACGGACTTCCAGTCCCGCTTCAATCGACTGCACCTGGTCGCCCGAAATGCGACTGCCAAAAACTATCGTGTGACTTGGGGTTCCGAGACCAAGACGTTCACTGGCCAGCAGTTGGCGGCGGGTATCAACCTGCCCGCTGAATTTACCAAGACCCCGTTCGACGCTGCTTTCAAGCGCCTCGATGAAGCCGTCGGCCAAAAGCAAAACTACGAGACCAAGCAAATTAAGAGTCTCTTCCACGGCGAGGAGGGCAGGGCGGACATGAAGGCGACGGTCGCCTTGACCGAAAAAGCGCGCACGCCGTTGGTCGCTGCGATCCGCAAAGCCCGGGTTTCGGTCACACACTCGGTGAAGATCGAGGCGGTGCATTGAGAGACGGTCCGGCTCCCCAAGAAAATTGCCCGTCCCAGAAACAAATCCCTCCACAAAGGGACAAGGTTCTGGATGCGAGATTCGCGTGGGCATGAGCATCGACCAATGAGCCACTGCGTTGGCGCATTGCTCCGGCGAGGGGTCCCGCGATACGCTGTCTGCCACATGAAGCTCACCCGCACTGGCGCCTGGGTCGCCTGGACGCTGACGGCCTTGGCCCAGGAAGGGGTTCCGAAGGTTGCCGCCGTCGATCCGTCGTCGATCCGCATCGAATCGCGGGACGGTCTGGGTGAGGTTGAATTGAGTCCGGATGCTCGGACGGCCTCGGCCAAGAACGGGGTAGTGGTGCACTGGATGGGCAGTGCGGTGAGCGCACAATCGGTGACGCTCAGCCAAGAAACCGGAGAGGCCACCGCCGAAGGGGATGTCGTCGTCGAATACGCCGGAGAATCTGGAGAACGCATTCGGTGGAGAGGACAGAAGGTTCGCTTTGATTTTCGGCAGAAGCGCGTGGAGGCCGGGCCGTTCCGCTTTGGGGCCGGCCCGCTCTTCCTTCGGGGTGATCGATTGTCGGTGACCCAAGGCGGTACCAATCAAGTCGTGCTGGGTGGCGAAGTGACCACGGACGACGCGGCGGAACCGGGTTACAAGATTCGGGCCAAGACCCTGAGTATTGACAGCAGCCGCACCATTTCGGCCGAAGATGCATTGCTGTATGTCGGCAAAGTTCCTGTGATGTATTTCCCGTGGTACGTCCGCAAGGCCGACCGGCATCCCAACTTTTTCAGCATCACTCCGGGTTACCGTAGTTTGTATGGACCCTACGTGCTGGGCAGCTACCACTGGCTCTCACGCACGAATTTAGAGACGGTCGTAGACTTGGATTATCGTCAACGCCGAGGCATCGGTGGGGGGCCACGTCTGTCCTATGATTTGGGCGACTTGGGCAAGGGGCGGGGAGGGTTTTACTTCATCCAGGATCAGGCTCCGGAGCTCAGTTCGTTCAACGGTCCCATCGATCCTGACCGGTACCGGTTCGATTTGCGGCACTCGATCACCAATGATTCGGGTTTCGAATTCAAGGGTGTCGTGCGCGCCCAGAGCGACCCGATGGTGCTGCGCGATTTCTTTGAGCGAGAATTCCGCACCGATCCGCAGCCCAAGACCTTCGTCGAGTTGTCCCAACTCAATTCGAATTGGAGTCTCGATTTCTTGGCACACGCTCAGGTCAACGAATTCTTCCGGACCGTCGAGCGACTGCCGGATGTCCGTCTGCGGGGTCTACGGCAGCAAATCGGGGTGACGCCGATCTACTACGAGAGCGACAGTTCGCTGGCCTATTTGCGGTACCGCGACGCACTGGCAGGTGGCACCAACTACGCGGCCTTTCGCGGCGATACTTACCACCAACTGGTGTCACCTCATATGGTCGGAGGATGGCTGAATGTCTCACCCCGTTTGGGCGCTCGAGCCACCTACTATGGCGACCCAGAAGGTCTGAACACGATCAATAGTGACAAGGAACGATGGGTGGCCAACACCGGCGTGGACGTCGGGTTCAAGGCCTCGAGAGTCTGGCCTACGTTCTCCAGTTCGGCGCTCGACATGAATGGGGCCCGCCACATCGCTGAACCCCAGTTCAGCTATGTCTTCGTGCCGGAACCCAACCGGACCCCGACCGAATTACCTCAGTTCGACCGGGAACTCATTAGCCCGAAGCTGTTGCCCATCCATTTTCCCGACTACACGCAAATTGATTCGGTGGACAGCCAGAACACGGTGCGACTGGGTCTTCGGAACAAGGTGCAAACCAAGCGGGAAGAGCAGGTGGAGAACGTCCTGAATTGGTCCCTCCTGAGCGACTGGCGCATCCAACAACGCACCGACCAGACCCAATTCTCGGATCTCTATTCCGAGGTCGATTTCACGCCCCGCTCTTGGCTGACGCTGACCTCCGAAACCCGGTTTAATACGGCGACCCGCGAGTTCCGGGAATCGAATCATCGGGCTACGTGGTCGCCCACCGAGTGGTTCGACTGGAGTATTGGCCACCGATTCCTGCGCGACGACTGGACCTTGTATGGGGCCGGTAACAACGTGATTTTCAGTAGATTTCACGCCAAATTGAATGAGAACTGGGCGGTCCGAGGCGTCCATCAGTTTGAGGCCCGCGACGGGACACTTGAGGAGCAGCAATACCAAATCTACCGAGATCTGCGAAGTTGGACCGTGGGTCTGGGCGTCCGACTGCGTGAGAACCGAATCGGGCCTCAAGACTTCACGGTGGCGCTGACCATCTCGCTCAAGGCGTTCCCGCGATTCCACTTGGGAGACGACCGCGCCAATCCTTCTATGCTGCTGGGTCTGTGAACCACGTCCCGAGACGTCCACCGCCTCTCGGGATTCTGCATCTAGAAATAATCGTCGCCGTACAAAGTCTGCGGACACGGACCGCTCGGAGATCGGCCTCTACCTAGGAGGCTCATCGGAATAGTATCAACCCCTAGGGAAGCAGACTCGACCACTGAAGTGAATATAACACACATTGTGCATTCGACTAGTGTCTCCGAAACACCCGTCTTTACGGGTTAAAGCGCCGTTCGTGGTTTCGATGACTTCAATCGATCAGGACTGCCCAAAGAACCGTTGAGTCACGGAATCTTCTGTAGTTCCGACTGCGTCCACGAATCTTCGCGCTTCGATTCGAGCGCCCGGACGGTTTTAACGGCCTCGGCTAAAACCGGCGCTGCGGCGTGGCCCCATTCGCGACGGATGTACGTCAAGGAGTCGGCGATCTGGGCATCGTCCAAGGCTTCAGCCAAGGCCGGCATGTTCAGTTCGTAGCGGACACCTTTGACCGTGATGGCATCCCGCATGCCATGCAGGACCACCCGAATCAGGCGCTGTTCCGAACCCAGAACCCATTCGGAGTCTACCAACGGCGGAGCCAAGCCCTCCTGACCATTCCCATGGGGTTGGTGGCACGCGCCGCAAATAGTGGGATAAATCTCACGACCTCGGTCGAAGCTGGCTTTGGCAATCGGCGGCAAGGCTTGCACGTTGGCGGCGGCCAAGGTCTCAGCACTGGCCGATTTGCCAGGCCAGAAGTAGAGCGACGCGATCTTTTGGACTCGCCCAACGATCTCCGTATTGGTGGAACGGCGCAGTGCCGCCAAGCCTTCGGGTTCAGCGGCCAACTCCGTTTGCTTAATTCGCGGAGCCGGAGCTCCTTTGGTAGCCACCGGAACGAGGCCAACGAATCCGTCGAGCAAGGCCGGCAACGGCCACTCGTTCTCTTTGAGCTTAGCCGCCAAGTTCAACGCCGCCGCGATCTCAGTGGGACGCCCCGAGACCCCGACGCATCGCGCCAGCTTCGACACCAGCGGAGCGTGATCTTGCTTGTCTGGCCCGCACTGGGCGTCACTGAGCAATTGGGTTAGGAATGCCAATTCGCGCCCTTTGAGCCCGCTGATTGCCGCATCCTGACGCAACGGCGTCGACGGACCGGTCATCAGCAAAAATCGCATGGCCGCGTCGGCTGCGGGTGTGCCGATAGTTCCCAGAGAACAGAGCAGGGCGATCTGGGCGTCTCCGCGAACGGACGGAGCGCGTTGGATCATGCGTTCGACTGCGGTGTCCCGCACCGGGCCTGGGGGCAGCCTGTCGGTGATTCGGAACGCAGCAGAGCGCACCTTAGAATCCGGATCGTCGAGGGCAGACAGAAGGGTTTCCAGGCTCAACCTCCCCTGCCCTTCGAGTGTCCAGAGCGCCTGGAGACGCACCACCGCAGGCGTGGAGTCGCGTTGGGACACCAGTTGCTGCAAGGCCTCGGCAGACTCAGATGACGGCGTCTCCACGAGCAAGCGCTGGGCGGTATCCCTCCAGAATCCATTGGCACTGGACAGGCGGACCATCAGGTCTCGAGTGGATGATTTCTCTGGCAGTCGCGCCGTGCGATCGGGCGAGGCTCCCGAATGGACGATCCGATAAATGCGCCCCAAGTCGGTCGGAGCCTGCAGCCCTCGCGACTCGATTTGCTTGCGCAAATAGCTGGTCAGGTAAATCCGGTGTTGGATGAGTCCACGCGCCATATCCACCACATAGAGAGCCCCGTCGGGACCATTCTGGAGGTTGACCGGCCGGAAGCGCTCATCGGTGGACGTTAAAAACTCGTCGGTATCGTAGGCGTTGGTCGCCGTGATCACGCCATCCTGTTCCGTCAGCTTGTTGCGGCGTATGAGGTTCGCGCTCGGTTCGCACAAGAACACGTCGCCCCGGAAGTCTTGGGGAAACTGATTGCCGCGATACACCAGCGGTCCGCAGGCAGCCGTAAAGCTAGCGAGTTTTCCCTCGGCCGTGAGCGTGTTGGGCTGGTAGCCCCGGTTCACTCCTGGATTCACTCGGGCCGACCAGACTTGTTGGGACTTGGCCAACTGGGCGTTCACTCCGACCGGAGATTTCAGGTTTGGATTCCGGGTCAAATAATGGGCCGGCAAGAGGTCGCCGCGAATTTGATCGGAGTTCGAGTTGTAGAACAACCGGCCCGCATCGTCGTGGCTAATACCCCACTGGCCGCGCGTGACCGTCTCCTCGCGGATCCAAGTGGGCGGCGAGCCGGAGGTGTTGCGAAAGCGAACCGTGTGATCGGCTGAGTAGATCCAGTTGTCGAGGTTGCGGAGGAGTCCGTTGCTGGCGTGCTCCGGATTGGATTTCAGCCCCAGCGCCGGGTCGTTCTGAGTGGCGTAGTCGCTGGTCACCAAGATCTTTTCATCGGCTTTGCCGTCGCCGTTGGTGTCCTTCATCCACCACAATTTGGGTGGCTCGGCAATTAATGCGCCACCATGGGTGAGATGGATGGCTCGCGGCATCACGAGTTGGTCGGCGAAAACCGTGCGGGTATCCATGCGGCCGTCGCCGTCGGTGTCGGTGAGAATGACGATGGAACCGGTCGGGTTGGCTTCACCGCGCGCCTCCTGGTCGGGCATGTAGCCAATCATTTCCACCACCCAAAGCCGCCCCTGGGGATCAAACTCCACCGCCACGGGAGAATGGACTAGCGGTTCAGCGGCCACCACCTCCGCCGAGAATCCGGGCGGCAGGCGGAAGGTGCGAATTTGGTCGGCGGGTGACAGCACCGGAGCCGGCGGGATCCGGTCCGCGGCAACCACTTCGCGTTGGGCCTCTCCGGGCTTGTCACCGTTCTGGGCGACCGCAGTGAGGATTCCTAGGCAAAGCCCGGACAAAACATGGCGCATCATGGTAGGCAGTAAGCCTAAGGCTACCCTCAGAACGCCTGATGCCAAGTGGCAACCGCATCGGCAATACCGAGCGATCTGCTCGGTGAGCTTGCATTCCGGGCGGCGGCGGTGGCTATCTCGGTCCATGGACACGTGGTGTGATGTGGCCGAGGCCGGGAGCCTGGCCCTTGGAAATTGCAGAACCATCGAAGCCCGGGGCATCCGAATCGCCCTAGTGTGCTTGGACGATGGATTCCATGCGGTCGAAGACGCCTGTCCGCATCGGGGCGGATCCATGGGCTCTGGGTACCTGGATGGGTGCACCTTGCACTGCCCACTGCACGGATGGGCTTACGATGCTCGCAGCGGCGTCGGCATCACCCGGCCAGACAAACCCCTGCGATCATTTCCCACCCGAATTCAAGACGGCCGGGTCTGGGTTCAACTCATTCCCAAAACTCCCACCGCACCTGTGCATGAGGCCGACTGAGTCGCCCCCGCCGTCCCCTGTGAAGGTGTTGTCGGTGGGCACCCAGTTTGCCGGACTCGGAGGTGTCGAGTCGGTGCTGCGTTCACACCATGACACCGACGCGGACCAAGGCATCGATTCGCGGTTCCTGGTCTTCTGGGAGGATCCCGCACCCGGTTGGCCTCGCGCTCGATTCTTGGGTTTCCGGGACAACTTATCTATTCGGCAAGCGCGCCGACGGGTTTCTGAAGCCGTGCCCAACTGGCAGGCCGACGTGGTCGTTTACCATACCACTTGGGGTTGGCCGTATTTCGACGACTTGTTCCCGCCGGCCCGCCGCATCTTGTATTTGCACAGCGACACGCCGGGGCTCGACGAGCAGTTGCAAACCCGCGCTCACTGGGCCGACGGCTTCGCCTGTGTCAACGATCGCATCGCCGAGCGCGTGAAACAGGCCCGGCCAGATTTGTCTCCCGACCGCCTGCTTCGGGTACTTTATCCCATCGACCCGCCCGCGGCCCTGCCCGGGCCGGCCCGCCCATGGGGTTCTCCGCTCCGTCTGGGTTTCTGCGGTCGCCTCGCTCACGAACAAAAACGGATCGATCGCATTCCTGAACTGGTGAACCGATTGGATGCGAGCGGCATTCAATACCAACTCGAATTCCTGGGTGATGGACCCGAACGAGCGTGGCTGGAGAGCCAATTGCCGGATCGGAAACGGTTTGTTTTTCACGGCCGCAAATCGGGAGCCGAGTATTGGGACATTCTGTCGAGCTGGGACGCCCTGCTCTTCGTCAGCGATTACGAAGGCACTCCCATCGCGCTGCTCGAAGCCATGGCCGCCGGCGTGATCCCCATCCACCCGGCCATCGGTAGCGGCGGAGACCGATATGCGGCGGAGGTCGATCCGCTATTGGCTTATCCGGCCGGCGACCTTGCGGCCTTGGCCGCATTGATTAGCGATCTGGCCCGATGGCCAACCGCGCGCATTGAAACCGTCCGACGCCGAGCCATCAACCGGGTTCACGGCCATGCCTCGGCGGTGTACCGGGCCACCTTCGCCGCCTTCCTGAGGCACATCGCCAGCCAACCTCCCCTTCCCCGACGCCCCTTACCAGCACGGCCCCCGGGCTTAGACTGGCTATCATTCCAGGCCACCCGACAACTGATGGACTTGCGCCGCCGTTGGAAAGGCCGGTGATTCAGTTCGCAGTGCAATTCGCGGAACCCAACTAGAGTTTTGTGAACCGTCGGTCGTCAGTTTAACCCCGACCGCCGCCGACCCCTGGCGGCGAAATGAATTCGGTGTCCCGCCGCAAGGCTGCGCCGACCACGGCTTCCAGCAGCACACCTTGCAAAACCGCAAAGCCCCAACCGGCCGCTGCACCATCCTCTGGGCCCACGGCGTCTTCTTCCGGTTGGAGGAATCGGAGATGCGCCGCAAAATGATCAAAGCCGACCACATCGAGTCTGGCCAGGCCCCTGCCGGATGCGCTCGCAAGTTGGCTGGAAAGCTCGCACAAAGTCCGCAATCCGTTGCAAACTCTCCTCACCGTTTCTGTGAAATGAGCAAAGCCAAACCAAAACTCACCGTCTTTGTTTCTTCGACCGTTTACGGCATCGAAGAGCTGCTGGATCGTGTTTACACACTGCTCACGAGCTACGGCTACGATGTCTGGATGTCCCACAAGGGTACTATGCCGGTGCGGTCCGATCGCACGACGTTTCAGAACTGCATCGCTGCGGTCGATGACTGCAATCTGTTTCTTGGCATCATCACTCCGCACTACGGCAGCGGTCAAAATCCGGATAGGCCTGATGAGCCTTCGATAACTCATCAGGAGATGCTTCGAGCCCTCGAGCGAAAGAAACCACGCTGGATTCTTGCGCACGACCATGTCGTGTTCGCCCGCAGTCTTCTCTCGAATCTGGACTTCAAGGGCAGAACAGGCAGGAAGAGTCTGAAATTAAAGAAGACGCCCATCCTTAATGATCTCCGGGTTCTCGACCTCTACGAGGATGCAATTATTGACAAGAACGACGTCGATCTGGCGGACCGCGAGGGCAATTGGGTGCAGAAGTTCCAAAACACCGAGGACGGTTCGCTTTTTGTCGGCTCCCAGTTCTTCCGCTATCAAGAGGTCGAGCAGTTCATTATAGAGAACTTTTCCAGCGGCTCGCCACTGCCACCGACAGGAGGTGAGTCATGACCTCGGAACAGATTCAGGAAACTCTTTCGCTCGGCGAGGGGCAGCGCATCGAATTCAAATCCAGCATCAGGAACATGGATGTTCTGGGCAGGATCATCTGCGGCTTTTTGAACACAACCGGGGGCTACCTCATCTGTGGGATTCAAGAGCCAGGGAAAATCATTGGGCTCAATCTCTCTGAGAACATTATCGCTGAGACAGCCCGCAAATTGCATGAGGGGATTTCCCCGAAGTCCCTCGTTTCCATTCATGCTCAAGTGCTCGAAGGGAAAGCTGTCCTCGTCATCGAAGTCCCTGCCGGAAAAGACGTCCCCTATGCATTTCGCGATGTGATTTACCTGCGAACTGGCGACTCCACGCAGCGGGCGGATGCTTCGACGATTCGCGATATTGTCATGCGTCGGCAGATCGAGCCCGAACGCTGGGAGCGCCGTTTTTCGTTCACCGATTTGGACGCCGACATCGATCTCCGCGAGATAAAACTCGCCGTTGAAGAAGCATACAAAGTTCGTCGCGCCTATTTTCGCGATGCTTCCGAACCGCTCATGGTGCTCGAAGATTTTGCGGCCGCCAAATACGGTCGCCTCACCAACGGAGGCGACGTGCTCTTTGCCCGCAATCCCGCCGTCCACCTTCCGCAGATCCGCATCCGTGCCATGCGTTACAACTCGGACAAGGCCGGTGACAAGTTTAGCGATATGAGGTCCTTCGAGGGACCGCTTCATAGCATCTTCGAGGAGGCCTACACTTTCATTGTTCGCAACACGCCCAGCGTCTCCCGGTTCATCAAAGGCAACCCCAAGCGGCAGGATTCGCCCCTCTATCCCGAGGGCGCCGTTCGTGAGGCGCTCATCAATGCTCTCGCCCACCGCGATTACAGCGCGGCTTCCGGCGGCGTGAGTATCCATGTCTTCCCTCGTCGTCTTGAGATTTGGAACTCTGGCCCACTCCCGGATGGCGTTACCGAGGAGAACCTGCCCAAGGGTCACATTTCCGTGCTTCGTAATCCCGATATAGCCCACGCCCTTTACCTGCGCGGCCTCATGGAAAAGGCCGGTCGTGGCAGTGTGCTAATGGTTCAGCAATGTGACGACGCGGGGCTGCCCCGTCCATTTTGGAAGTCCGATCCGAAACTTGGAGTCACCGTCACCTTCACCTCCCCCGCGGTCATCCCGCAAATAGGCGGCAAGTCGATGGCAGTCACCCCCGAAGTCACCCCCGAAGTCACCCCCGAAGTCACACGTATGCTCAGGGTCCTTGAACGAGAAATGAACCGGACGGAAATCATGAACGCTCTTGGACTGAATGACGAAAAGCACTTCCGGGAGCACTACCAGCAAACCGCCGTCGCGGCTGGCCTCATCGAAATGACGATCCCCGACAAGCCCAGGAGCAGCAAGCAGCGCTACCGCCTCACCGCCCCCGGCAAAGCCGCCCGGGCCAAATCCATTCGTGCCAATCCGTGAATTTTGACGGCCACATAACGGTAAAAAGCGGCTAATTGAGTAGGGACGGCCCATTTCTCGACCGCCCCTCTCTCACAACCGGACTAGCCGATCTCTCATTTGCCTCTTCGTACAAAATTTCAGAACACAAAGTTCAATAGCGCCTCCGAATCCGTAGGGCGGTTGCGCTTCCCCCCATTCACCCACTAACAAGAGCAGGCTCGAAGCGCCTCCCGCGTCTTTACCGGCAGGCGCTCGATAAACTCGATCACCTCGATGGAGACCAACTAGGGGTTACATCTCCAATGGTTAAAAATTGTACGCTAAGCCATTTTTGGCTGCGGTTTTCCGAGGAAAACGCGTGATTCGCCTCAGGACGGGCTTTGTTTGGCCCGGAAGGAGACGGCAACGGGCAGTTCTGCTTTCATTCCGCTCAGTCCCCTGCCCTGTTTTTCCTGGCAGGCGCTGAAGCGGAATATCCAAGGCATCCATCTGACCGTTCGGCGAAGCTGAGGAATGCCATGGCGAGATCTTCTGTCTTTAGCTCAGCGCACGCAGCTGCTGGCGCTTCCAACAAGCCTTCCTGACCTCGAAGAGTTC
>JAPLUF010000385.1 GCA_026397755.1 Verrucomicrobiota bacterium | reverse complement strand
GGGTCACAAACGACCACACGAACATTCCGGCATTCCATCGGTAATGCCCCGAGGCGAGGTATTCCTGAGCCTTTTCCAGGGAGGGTTTCTCCACGAATCGCTCGACCTTGAAGAAGGGGGTCTTGAGTGCCTTGCCCGCTGCGGGTGCCGGCAAGGCTTTCCCGGAATGGATGTATCCGTAGCCGGTCTCCGGGCCGGTGGGCTGGATCCCGATGGTGACGATCACCTGCCCGCGCGAGGCCACTTCCAAGGCGTCCGACAGCACCTGGCGAAAACCCTTTTCGTCGTGGATGACATGGTCGGCCGGCAGCACCGCCATGACCGCAGTCGTGGAACGCGCACCGACCACTGCCGCTCCCAACGTGACAGCGGCGCAGGTGTCGCGACCCACGGGCTCGCCAATGACATTTTCTTTGGGCAACTCCGGCAACTGCCGCCGGACTTCCGCCGCCTGAACGGCGTTGGTGATGATGAGGATGTTGGTCAACGGCACCAACGGTCGCACCCGATCCACAGCCTGCTGCAAAAAGGAACGCTCCCCCAAAAGGCGGATCAATTGCTTGGGTGTCTTCTCACGACTCACGGGCCAGAACCGCTCGCCTCGTCCACCGGCCATGATGATAACGAAGCGGTCTGTCGAGCCACCGCGCACGGAGGGCGCGGAGGACGCTGCGTTCCGGGACACGGGACGGGACGTCGCGGCCGGCGATTTTTTAACGTTCTTGATGCTCTTGACCGCAGTGGCAGCCGCCTGAGGGGACTGGGCCTGAGGGGGTGAAACCGGCTTCGCGGGACGGGCCGACTTCTTGGAGGGCATTGGCTTCATGGATTCGATGTTCAGCCATCGAACACCAGGATTCACTCCGACTCCAAGGGTTTCATTCGGCAACTGCGTGTGGGCAAGCCCTCACAAGGGTCGGATCGCCGCCTGCCACTCCAGTTCGAACCCGTCTTCCCGAAGACGCTTCTGGAACTCGGCCATCAGGTCCGCCTTGGCATGAACCGCGGCGGGCGTGAGCTTACGATCCACGCAAAAGGCAGCCAACGCACCGGCCGCCTCTCCAATGTTCCATTCCACCGGGTGCAATCGATAGCAACCATTGGCAATGTGAGTGACCCCCAAGCACTTGCCCGCAGCAATGAGATTCTCCACCCGCCGCGGCAGCAGCGCGCCCAACGGGATTTGGAATGGTAGACTGGAGACATCGACATAGTTGCGACCACTGGTCGAGGGATGCAGGTCGATGCGGTAAGCTCCAACACCCACAGAATCCCGGAATGGCGTCGCCCGAACCGTCTCGGCGGCGGCACCGGTTTCGGCCTTGCGGACGTCGGTGGAAATATGGCGTTCGGTCACCGTGAACTTTGCGCGGATGCGACGGCTTTCGCGAATGTACGGAGCCAAGGCAAACCCATCAGGAGTCCCCAGCACGCCGGCACTGGGCTTAAGACCCGGCCAACCCGTCCCGCCATCCGGTCGCGGTGCGTCGGTTTGCAACCAGTAGATGAGGCTCCGACTCAATGCCTTGGCCTCGGCCTCACGCTGTCGGCGTTGCTCCAAAGTGACACCCGGACCGACCAGCGGGGCCAACCAGTGATCGTTCTGCGGCCAGTTCACCAGGCAGACCGAGGGGAAGGCCTTCGAATCCTGGAAACGGGACGCATCGCGGATGCGACGATACGTCCACAGGTTGGGAAACGCCCCTTCCCCCACCGGATCGAAGGGCAAGCTTCGAGGCTGAAGGGTGATGGGATGGGAATGTTGCCAGGCAAACAATCGACCCGGCCACGGCGGCATCATCTGGGGCGCATAATCCCGCCACCGGACGTAATCGTCCGGGCGTTGAATCCCATGATTTTGGCCTGCATGGTGTTCTAATCCAAAGCACCAGGTGATGGCCTGCTGATCGAGCGGATCGGCTTTCTCTGGCGCGGAGGGCTCACCAGTTTCCGATCGAGATTCGGCCCCGGTCACATGTTCCACTCCGGCCAACGGCAGCAGATCACCGAGTTCCGTGGCTTCCAGCACCCACGGCGCCGACACCACTCGACGACGACCTCCAGTCACTGCCTCGAAGGTCACCGATTCAATACGATCCCCCTGCACCGAAGCGGCGACAGGACGATGCCCCAGCAGAAGGGTCAGTCGTCCGTTGGCAATGTGAGGAGCCAGCATCGATTCCAAAACAGCCAAAGCCAGTCGCGGCTCATGACACAACCGGGAGACCCATCCCCCACCTGGATTGATCCGCGCCACGGACCTTGAGGCTGCGTTCAGCGACGAGTGCCGCAGAAAACCAAACCGAACCTCATCCCGAAACTGGCGGTAACTCCGAGTGCAGCCCGCCTCTTCGATCCATGGATGCTCATCGGGCGGCACCACCTGGGAGGTGAGTTGACCGCCGATCCAAAGAGTCTCTTCGGAGAGCACAACCCGCTGTCCCGCGCGGCACGCTGCCAAGGCTGCCGCCACACCCCCAACCCCACCTCCGACAATGAGCACCGCGGCAGACATTGAGGTGGTTCGTCGCTCGGAGGCGCCCAAATCTGGGGCCGCAAGCCAACCGCCACCCCATCCCATCGCCGCCAAAAACGCTCGCCGATCCATGATGGGCAAGCTGACATCAAAACGACTGCTGTGCGAGCGTGATGCCTCACTCATCGGGGCAATCAGGCTCATTATTTTTTTAAAAACCCCGTTACAAAAAATAATTCATTTTTAGCAAATTTAGAAATCTCATTTCCGATGCCGATCACTGTATGAGAGATAGGAAACCCTACCGCTTACTGTGATCGACGCTCCCACAACGAATGCCCAGTGGCTGACTGCCGCTAAGGACCTCTCGGACAATAATACTTGGGAGCAGCTCTCAACCACATACCGAGCCCCAATCCTCAACCACTGCGCGAAGAGTGGCCTGACGCCACAGGAGGCCGACGAAATCACTCAGGAAACCTTCTGCCAACTGACCCTCCAAATTGAAAAGACCGGAGGCCATTGGGAACCCAAAACCCTTCGCGCTTGGCTGACCGACATCGTCAACCGGCACATCATCCACTACTTCAAAAACACACCATACCAGCGCCTCTCCCCCAAGGATCTGATCTTGGTGCAGCAATGGATGGATCCGGTAAACAGCGGTGGAGTTTCGACTGAAGAACATATCGAGGCCGAATTCCACCTTTTGGCCCTTTCTCTCAACCGGGCCCGTAGTCAGGTGTCACCCCGTCACTGGCAAATTTTTGACGCCTACGTGATGCGAGGACTTTCCTCTCAGGAAGTTGCCCGACACTTCAACACCAGCCATTTTAATGTCCGCCTGATTGCCCACCGTATCAAAAAGGTGGCCCGCCAGTCTTACAATCAACTACTGAGCGAGGAGCTGATTACTCCCAAGCCATGACCGGGTCTGCACCAGCGTTGCCCCCGGATTACGAGCTGATTCGATCCATTTCCCAGCGGCCGAATTCCTGGGTATTGCTGGTTCGAGATTCCCAGTACCGCCCCTGCTGCCTCAAACTGAATTATTCGACAGACCCAGCCGAACTTCAGGAGCAAATCCCCCTGCGCAACGCGCTCATGCGCGTGTCCATGAAGACTCCCGGCCTGCTGCCGATGCTCGATTGGGGGGCGAACACCAACACTGGAATCCTGTGGGAGAAATTCCCATTGGCTGACGATGTGACCGGGATCCTGCCAGAGGATCCTGCCGCCTACCGCCCCATGACCTTGGCCGAGTGGTGTCAGCAAAACCCCGAGCCCCCCACCCAGACTGTTATTTCATGGGGCATCCGTTTGGCCTCCGCGCTCAGCGCACTTCATGACGAAGGGTTGCTCCACCTGGACATCAAGCCCTCAAACATCCTCTTCCTCGATGGGCT
>JAPLUF010000405.1 GCA_026397755.1 Verrucomicrobiota bacterium | reverse complement strand
GGTCCACGACGCGGATCGGCGTTGCATTTGGGCGAGTACCAAAGCTTGCGAGCGCACTCAACACAGGTCGGACGTCCCGACCAAAAGTTCTTAGCTGGTTGAGTGCGCCCACAACGTATGCAGGTTTTGGTTATCTCGCCTTTTTTGCCCATTCAGGTAGTGCTACCAGCCCCCTCTTGCCGTTGAGCGGACGCTCCCAGACGTTTGTCTTGAAGCATTCCGCGAGGGTATGGATGCGCTGTTGATTGATTGCTCGCCCAGCAGCGATGGCGTGTTCTTCGAGTTCGAGGGTAACCGTCACGTAGGGAGGCTCCTTTTCGCTGACGATGAAAACCCACCGTGACCTCTTGACCTCCGTCGTAAACGGATCGTCAGAAGATGTGAGGGCGTTGAAGAGGTCGATGTACCAAGCGGCTTGTTGCGCGTAGCCCCATTTCTGGATCGAGAACGCAAAGTCGCTTTGGTTCGCAAAACCCCGCTCGACCGTCTTGATGTCTGCGATCACCGAGGAGTTTACCCCCTTGGAATCGCAGATGATGTCCGCCTTACCCTTGGTGCGGATCTGCTGTCCGTTGACGACGACCGTCTTGAACATTGCGAGTTCGTTGCGTGAACCCTTCAAGAGTTCGGCAGCGTCTGGGTTCACTTTGATCCCATCCGTGATGCCGCTGATCTGGTCCATCTCATCCTGCGAGAGGATCGTCTTGTGGCCGTTCTCCTTGTTCCACTCGTCCCACCACTTGCTGGCGGCGATGGTCTCCTCGCTAGGTTTCTTAGCGTTGATCTGCGCGGCCGTCGGCTTCCTCGGTGCATCAGGAGGGCTGAGGATAACCCGCTTGACGTACTCATCAGGCTCCAGGGCCGAGAAGTGGGTGAGCGTGCCGATGTATTGAGCGTGGGTCTGCTCGGTACGATAGCCGCCGAACTTCTTTGAGTAGAAGTGGGCGGGTGACAAGTTCATCTCCTTGAGGTCGGAGACCGCGATTGCTGGATCGTTGCGGTACAGCTTCTCGTCGAGGAGCGGGTAGATGCCGTCTGCAATCAGTTGAGGTGTCTCGCTCATATGGTGTATTACACCTAACATGGTTAAGCGTTGACCTTGGCTAGGAACGCAACGGAGTTCGCTAAGACCTTCTCAGCGTTGGTCACCGATAGGTCACGGAATGTCTGACCATCCTTGATCCACCCGAGTGTCACCAGGAAGGCATTGGCTTTAAACTCGTGAGCGCCGATGGCTGTGGTCAACTGAACCTTCCACAAAGGCTCACCACCAGACAGACGCCACGCTTCAAGCTGAGCCCCTGTCTCCTCGGCGATCTGGAATATCTTGTCCACGAAGAGACCAGATCGGTCCTTGCTGACAGCGGCCTGATGATTGAGCGCCACGTCGAACACGGTGGTGAACTCGTACTCGATGCCGTCGCGCATAATGGGGGCGAGACCGACCTTCTTGATCTGCGTCTTACCGCGATCGTCCTTCTCCTGCACGTAGTCCATCTTGCTACGCATGCAGCATATGACGTGGGTGGGAGACTGAAGCACCGCCTTGATGACACCTCCGAACTTTTCACCCGCAATTTTCCAGTTGGTGTAGGAGTTGCCTCCACGCTGATCGAGCTTGTCCTTGTAATCGAGGATGCCTTCCCAGAAGTGCGATGCGCTGTCGATCACGATGGCACCGTACTTAGCCTCCACGGCGGCGCTTACTCCATCGACAAACTTCTCGTTGTCGAACGGCGGCGCAATTTCAAGTGAATCGAAGTCGAACCGATCGGCGTACAAAGAGGCTGATCGGTTTTCGGTGTCGATGGGGGCGATCTTGCCTGATGGGCCAACGAGGCCGCGAGCGAGGCGTAGTGCGGAGTAGGTCTTACCGGAGCCAGAGGGACCAGTAATAGCGAGCTTGAGAAAGACCTTCTCGCGGGTGGCTTTACGGAACAGTGGTTGTGACATGATTTTTTTGGTGGAACTTGCACCGCTCCAAAATGAAGCAGTCTAAGTCTTGTTGGCGGATACGCACGGTCCTGGCGGACAGCCGAACCACGGGGAAATACTGGGCTTTCACCCACTTTTTAATGGTTCGGACTGTCACACCGAGACTGCTTGCAGCGTGTTTGTAAGTTAACAACATGGGTGTATTACACCGGGTAGCCGTCAAAAGCAACAACAACCAGAATAGCTTTATACAAGGCCATCTTGATGAAGGTTGAGATGGTCATATCGGCCGCCGCCGCCGCCGCACTTACGTGCTCGTGAAGATCACGGTTTGCGGGGACGCTCAGCTTCCGGAGGAGGTTGGACTTCCGTCTTTTGGTAGCCGGTTTCTTTCGTAAGGACATAGCTAATGAAATCAGTTAGGGTCATTCCACTTTCTAACGCTTTTTTCTTGAAGTGCTTTAGTTCGTCTTTATCGACCCAAGCACTGAAGACGCGCTTGTTTGGATCTCTTTGATTAGGCATATAGTTAATACGGTTAGGCTAGAGTTTTCGAGCATAGTTCTTGTCGGTTTTTAAACGAGGGAGGAAGACTAGAAAATTCAAGCAGCATAGGTTTGTGGCCGTCAAATTAAAATTTTTGTTACTTTTACGAAGGGTAGATATTCCAGAAATCATCAGCGTCTTGGCTGCTAACAAGCCCTCGATAGTGCGAGAAAAGCACACTTTCGCGGTGTCCAGCTTGCATGGCGGTCTTTGAGGCCGACTGAAATTTTTCTAGGTGGTAGGAACAAAACGTCCGACG
>JAPLUF010000067.1 GCA_026397755.1 Verrucomicrobiota bacterium | reverse complement strand
TGGTCATTGCCATCATCGCGGTCTTGGCGGGGTTGCTATTGCCTGCCTTGGCCAAGGCGCAGTCGAAGGCGCGGGCCGCTTCCTGCATGTCGGGACTGCACCAACTGGGGCTAGCAATTCAAATGTACGCCGATGACCACGGCGGATATTTCCCGGAAACGACTCACGGAACTTCTGCCACCAATCGATCCTGGATCTTCACACTGCGACCTTACGTGGGAAATGTGGATGCCATCCGGGCCTGTCCCTCGGATCCCCTGCGCAAGGCTCGCCTCACCAACCAAGCGGCCAGCTACATCCCCAACGAATACGTGATGGTGGATCTAATCAGCCCCTTTGGTGGGGTCACCGAATCCTTCCGTCGGATGGATACCCTGAAGAATCCGACCGATACGATCACCCTCTTCGAGGTGGCTACCGACAAAGAACCCAGCCTATCCAGCGACCACACCCATTCCAGGAATTGGGTCCAAGGCGGCTGGGACGCGGTCTTGGCGGATATTCAACCCGACCGACATGGCAATGGACCGGCTTCGCCCCGACATGATGGCGGTCGCGCCAACCAACTCATGGCCTGTGGCCACGTTTCCTCCGTCTCGGCGACGCTCTTGAAAGCTCGCGTTGATCGGGGCGAAAACATCGCCCGCCCCCCCGATTAACCCCAAAAAACTCCACGGCTTCATGCAGCTCCGTCGCGCATTGCCTTCGCTGGCTGCCTTATTGGCAACGTCTGTGATTATGGCTTCCGATGCCCAGTCATCACTGACCAACCGCATCGCTTTCACCCGACAGCACGTCGATATCCGCATGGTGTTCCGGGCCGAGGCCGAAACGCCGATCACCGTCCAAATTCGCGACGGGGATCGTGGCATCAACTACCCAGCCACCAACACGGTGCTCGTGGTCGCAGAACAAGCCAAACTGGCCATCCCGTCCGGTTTCGAAATGTTCGGCCCCGAAGGATCCCCACTCTGGGTCCTTCCCCAAAGTCAGGATCCAGCCCTCTTATTTCTCGGCTTTTCATCAGAAGGATTCCCCAGAGATCTCTTCGATGGACGGCTACGGTTGCAATTGAAGGAAGTCCGCGGGCCCGGTTCTGTGTTTCTCTGGCAGGCCGATTCTGTGGGCGGAGTGACTCTTCGCATCAATTCGAAGGACGGCCTGGACGCCGATGATCGGATCGAACCACTGATTAATGGGCACGACCATTACAACCTCGGGTTCACCACGGCGGGACTTTATGAATTAGTCTTCCAACCCAGCGCCCGCCCATTGGGTTCCGAGACCTTTCTCCTGGGAGAATCCGTCCCTGTTCTTTTCGCTGTGGAACCACTTCCGGTCGTTCCCCCGCCCCCGCCCCTCTGGCAGATCTGGGTCCAGGCCCAGTGGCCTGGGGTCGTTCCCACCGACGAGGTACAACCCGAGGCGGACCCCGACCACGATGGTGAACCCAATGTCGCGGAATTCCTCAGCGGAACCAACCCTCGCGATCCATTCAGCCGCCCCCTATTCAAGCACTCTCCGGGCTCCGGCTTCGTGCCCAGCCTCGTCTTTGAACTTCCGGTGGTGACCGAGCGCTTAAACGAGGCCCGGGTAGACTTGGAGTCGGCCGCAAACCTAATGGGGCCCTGGACCCCGGTGCCTTCCATCCCTCCGATCGGAGCCACGTTGCGTTGGGAAGATTCCTTTGCCACTCCGCCCAACACGCGATTCTATCGCCGAAGGACTACGAAGCTCTGAGCAGTTCTGCCCCCACCATGAATTACGCGGCATTCCCCCGATTTTCCCTCCCCCTCTTGGCCGTCACCTTGTCTGCCTTCCTCTCTGGATGCGGGGGCAAGGATGAGAATACAGGAGCCAACCACGGAGGAGCCCACAAGCACGAACATCGCGCCCCGCATGGCGGCACTGCGATCGTCCTTGGCAAAGAAGCCTTCCATCTGGAATTGGTCCGCACGGCAGAGGCCGGACTGCTCACCTGCTACATCCTCGACGGACACATGGAATCATTCATCCGAATCCCTGCGCCCCACCTGAGCATCGAAACAACGGTCTCCAACCAGACCCAAACCCTAGAACTGCTCCCAGTAGCCAATGCGGCAACCGGAGAGAAAAGCGGAGATACAAGCCAGTTCGAGGCCCGCGCTGCATGGTTGAAAACCACTACTAACTTCACCGGGAAAGTCCTCGGAATCACCATCAAGGGCACCACCTTCACCGACGTTAATTTCCGCTTCCCCGAAGGGAACGAGTAACGGACACGAGCCGGTCGCCACAGCCAGCACTGCGGAGTCCCACTAAAAACGGCACGCCCCCGTTTTCAGTCCCAGCAGCCGAACCCTTCCCTCAGGGTTTTTTTGGCGCGAGAGCCTGTTCCAAAAGACGGCGCGTCTGACGATGCCGCCAGGCAAACATCATTGCCAATTGAGGCCGGAAAATCCAACGGTCCAGCAAGAGCCCGCATCGTCCCCACGGCGGAAGGTATTCGACCCGATCGGTCAATGAAGACAGCCGAGGCCCCACCTCCCGGAACTCATGGATGTGACGCCATTTGGGATAAGGCCCGCGAATGGCCACATCCACCAAGCGACAGGGCGGTGACACCGTCTCCAGAGAGACCTCCCATTCCTGGGAGATAATTCCCAGGATCTTCACCGTCACCCCCAGCCTCGCGCCCGGCTTCCAGTGCTTGGGCAATCGGAGATTAGCCACGCGGACTCCCGGCGGATTAATACGGTCGATATTGGCCGGGTCTTGGTGGAAGCGGAAGAGCGCCTCCACCGAGGTGCGAATTTCACTGGTTTTCTGAAAAATCAAAGCCATGGATCCATTGATAGAACAAGGCCCAACCGTGGGCACCGGCCGTCAGTCTCAGCGCTCGGCCGGGCACACACAAAGCAAAAGGCCGGGAACCCGCGAGGATTCCCGGCCTCAGAAACCGACAGGAATTACTTCCCTTCTTCGTGGGCGTGAGTCCCACCGGCCGCCGGAGCGATCGGATGCTTGGCCAAGTAGTCGTCCACATCGGTAGTCACTACGAAGCGTCCCCACATCACGGGCCAATGACCCGGGAACGTGCAAATATACTCGTAGTCACCCGCCTGCGTAGGTGCCGTCAATTTCAGGGTGGTTCGGTTGCCCGATTCTACCAAGCGGGTCGCACCTACCACGGCCGGAAGCGCCGGCACATAGGCACGTCCTTCGCGGTCCAGAGCTCCTGGCTGCATCACATCGGCCGCGGCACCGACCGCTTCACGGGCCCCCGGCTTCACGATCACCAAGTTGTGGGGCATGAAGTCGTCGTTCTCGAGGACGAGCTCGAAGGGCTTGCCTGCCTCAACGACCAGACGCGGCACGTCGTAGCGCATTTGCTCACGCACCGTGCGGATCACGAATACCGACACCCGAAGCTGCTTGAGCTGGGCGCGCAAGGCCACCGCCGCCGACTCCGGCATCAGGCCCGCAAGATCCGAGGCCGTTTGCAGCGCGTCCACATAGCCGATATCCGTACGGGATTCGGCCGGGACCGCAGCAGCCCAACGGACCAAGGCCGTCGCCGCAGTACCCGCCGAGGGGGCGTTCCAGGCAGTCCTGGGCAATTGACGCAAGCCCTGAGCGGCTGCAGGGACACTGTCACCCTTGGCGATCAATTGAGCGAAGAGGTTGAACACCTCCTCGGGTTTCTCATTCATGCTGAGCAAGGCACGCATGGCGGCGCGGCGCAGACCACCCGAACCATCCACAGACATCGGAATGCGGACATTCCGAGCCGGGGCTGGCACGGCCTTCTGCGAGGCGACTTCCTGCCGAGCCGCGTCCAGCAAGGTCAGGTTGAACCCGTTGAGGCGTTGGCCAAGATCCCCCTCAGTGCGATTCCAAACTGAGACAGCCTCCACGGGTTGCTCGGAGCCGAGGTCCACTTCCCACCAGGGATTACGGTCGTTCTCCGCCGAGTGGGTCTGGGAACCGGAGCCGAATGAACCGTCGTTGTTACCATCAATGGCGTGGGCAGCATCCCCGGAGTTGCCCGTCGTAGACTGGCTGGCCTTGCCACGGCGAGCGACATTCTGGCCACCCGACCACACTTCCACCTCCGCCAGGGTCAGGGTTCCGCGCCGAGGCAATTCAATGCGCACGTAGCGGGCTCCGCCCTTCTTGGACGCGTCCGTCACCAGCCTCGACTCGCCGGAGACCACCGGCCGGACCAGACCGTAGGCCTTGGCCCGGAAGTCGGGATCGCTCACCAGCGGAATGCCCGCCAAAAGGTCGGCCAGAGACGCCGGCTTGGAGGAGGCCGTTTGCCAGAGGGCATCGAACGAACCGTCCACGAGGGCCAATGAAGCCCAAGCCGCAGCCCGGGTCGTCGCGTGGGCGCTCTTGGCTCCCAACTGGGTCAAACGCGTCCGCTGCGCCTTCAACTCTTCAACCGGCTGGCCGGGCAACAGGCGCGCCAAGCTAGTAATAGCCTCTTCAGAGCGGGCTTCAGTCTTCTCCAACAAGCTCAACAGCAGTGCCAAACGGGAGACCTTGCGCAGCGTCGCCAACTCATTGAGGGCCACGCCCCGATCGGCATCCAGTACCCCGGCGCGGCCCAACAAATCGGCCAACACGGGCTCGACACGCGGCAGCTTCAGGATCTCTGCCGTGCTGAGCGACTTGAGCAAATACTGCAAGCCAGCCGGATTGTTCTGCGCCAGCGGACGCCCATCGGCCACCGCCTTACGCCACTGCGGCTCCAACTGCCGGAGGGTCTCCTTGAGAGTGTACTCGAGGTAGTAATCCAGCGGTCGCTTGAGAATGGCCAAAGCCACTTCTGCGGCCTCGGCAGAACGGTAGAAGCTCGCACCCCGAACGGCCTCCAGGCGAACGCGCGGGCTCTCGTCGTCGGCTAGCTTGGCGAAGAGCGCCAGAGCATTGGGAACGCGGTCACGCCAGTAGCAAAGGACGCGGCCAGCCGCAGCGCGGGCGTTGGCCTCGGGTGAATTGAGCATCCGGGTCAGGCGCTCGGCATCCACCACGTTGTGCCACTGGTGGACCCACAGGGCCTCCATCATGTGGTGCTCGTAGTTCGAATCCTTGGAATCCAAGCCGGCCGCCCACTGACGCACACCCGCGATGACCTTGGTCGTGTCGCGCTTGCCCAACTCGATCTTGGCTAGTTCGCGAGTCTGATTTTCCGGCTCCTTGAGCAAGTCCAAGAGGGCGGCAATGGATTGGCCCTCGATCTTGGCGGGCTTCATCAGCGGACGCCCCTTGTAGGTGATACGGTAGACGCGCCCGTACTGGTGGCCGCGGTTCGGGTCACGCAAATGATGCTGCATGTGACCGATGATCGATTGATGCCAGTCGGCGAAATAAATCGCGCCGTCGGGGCCCGTGCTAATGCAAATCGGGCGGAAGTTCGGATCGGTAGAAGAAACCAGATTTTCGAGCGTCTCACCCTTCAAGCCTGAGCCGTCCTCGGTGACCTTCACCCGGAACACGCCCTGGAAGGAAATCACGTTCAGGTTCAGGAAGTTGCCCTGAAACTCTTCGGGGAAGTGGCGACTGGTCAGGATACCGGTGCCCGGGCAGGGGCGTGACGGACGGTTCCAGAACTCCTTCATGCCGGAGTGCTTGTTCGGATAATCGATGCGACCGCTGAAGGCCGGACCAAAGTAGTTCGCATTGCCAGTGGCGTCGGTGATGAAGTCGTTGCCCCAAGCATCAAATACACGTCCGTGGGGGTTGGCGAAGCCATAGGCGACATAAGTCTCAAAGCGATGGGTGCGCGGCTCGAAGCGGTAAATCGCACCATCGGTGTTGCGCAGCGCACCGTCGCCCGTCTCTACCTGAGTGCGGTGGAACACGCCGTCGCTCAAATAAATCGAGCCACCTGGGTCCAAGCAAATGGCGTTGGCCGTGTGGTGCGAATCGGCCGAATCCATACCCATGAGGATGCGCTCCTTGGTGTCGGCCTTGCCGTCATTGTTGGTATCGCGAATCCACCAGAGATCCGGGGCCTGCATGAGCAAGATGCCATCCTTATAGAACTGGAAGCCGGTGGGGCAGTTCAGGTCGTCCATGAACACCGTTTCCTTATCGGCCTTGCCGTCGCCGTTGGTGTCCTCGTAGATGAGCAACTTGTCACCCACCTTGCTGGTCGGTGTGCGCTCCGGGTAGTTGGGCCACACGGCGACCCAGAGACGACCGCGGGTATCCCAAGCCATCTGGACCGGGTTCACCATGTTGGGGAAGCGTTTCTCGTCGGCAAAGAGATTCACCTGCATGCCGGAGTGGACCGTCATCTGGCCGATGGCTTCCTGGCCATCGATATAGACTTGGCTCTTGTCGGCGTTGGGACCGGGTTTGTTGGACTCCACCGACGTCACGGCCGGCAGGTTCGAGTCATCCACCTTAAGGTCGCCGTCACGCGCCACCGCCCAGACCCGCAAATCGCGATTGGCCGTCAGCACATCGCGCTGGGACATCTCCTCCTGCATGACCTTGTAATTGGAGACGTAAGGAGCGGGAGCATTGCGATCTCCGACAAAACCGCCCTTGCCTGGCTGATAGGCCAGCGTCGAACGCCCTCCATACACATTGTAGCCATCAACCGTGCGGTAGCGATGATGCCACTGGCTGTTCTTGTCATTGACCGCTCGGCGCAGCTTCTCCATGTCACCGGTCGGTACCTTGCCGCCGATCAGGCCACTGAAGATCGCCGGTGCCAGAGCCTTGTCCCCTTCTTCGCTGAGGAGATAACCGTTAATCGTCAGCGAACGCCCCTTAGCCGCTGCGGCCGTCATGAGTTGCAAGGACGGTTCAAAGAGGTTGGCGAAGGCAAGACCGTTGTCTTTAGCCACCTCAGCGATGGCGGCCGAGTAGAGGCGCAAATTGGCATTATTGACCGAGCGGTCCGGGAAATTGATATCCACGTGCCTCTCGTTGGCTGCCGGTGACACGAGCGCCACCCGCGGTGCTCCCTTGCCGGAGTAATTGCCACTCCGCACGTGCTTGATCCAGGCATCCAGATCGGCCTTGAACTTCGGCAACCCCTCGGCCCCCTTGAAGGACTCGTTGTAGCCAAAAAAAGCGACGATTACATCGGCCTTCGCCCGGGTCAGCCAATCGTCTGGAGAACCAAAATTCTCGGAACGGTGCCGATTGGCCACCTCGTCACCGGC
>JAPLUF010000296.1 GCA_026397755.1 Verrucomicrobiota bacterium | reverse complement strand
GGAGTTCGTATAATAATTTCCTTGTGCCAATCATTGGCATTATGGTTCGTAATTCACGAACCAAGCACAGCACAATCATCTCTGCTACACTTGCTTTTTGTTCTTGTCCAGACTCGTCCTCGCCAGTGCGCTGCTGCTTGTCCCGGTCGCTTCTCAGGCCGACAACGCCAGCGACGCGGCTCCACGGCTTGAAACCCTCTCGAAACTGGTCCAAGACACCCACCCGAGGGTTCGTCTGGAGGCCCTTCGGGCTCTAGCCAAGATTCCGGGAGCTCGATCTGCCGAGTTGGCTCTGAGCGTCCTCGAGCAGCCGATGGATCCCACCCTAGACTACGCGCTCTGGTTGACGATCAACGAACTGTCCGAGCCGTGGATCGCTGCCTTGGAATCGGGTGCCTGGAAATCCGAGGGGCGCGAAAAACAATTAGCCTTCGCCCTGAAGGCCATCCGAGCCGAACAGGCGAGCCGAGTCTTGGGGCGCGTCATCCAAGAACGCCGCCTACCGCGGGATGTCTCCGGCCCCTGGATTGAGCTCATTGGTCAGGCCGGTGGCCCCAAAGAATTGGGAGCGCTGCTGCGGCAGACCGTCTCGGGTGGATTTGATGATGCTGCCACGGCGCGCGCCCTGACCTCGCTGGGCGAGGCGGCCCGAACCCGCAAGGTGCGGCCCGAGGGCGATGCCACGGGGATTTTGGGATTACTCGAATCCTCGAACGACTCCGTCCGTGCGGCCACGTTGCGCCTCACCGGCGACTGGAAGACTCCGCCTCCGTTCCAATCCTTGACCCGCCTAGCCAATGACCCGTCCGAACAAGTCCGGACCACGGTCTTCGAAGTCCTGCGCCTCCAAGGAGTCGGAAGCCTGCCTCTCCTGAAGCAACTGGCGGAAGACAAAGATCCTGCGACCCGACGCCGTGCGGTTTTGACTTGGGCAGCGCTAGACCTCAGTGGGGCCGGGCCCGCTCTGGTGTCCGCCATCCAGGGGTTGGATCAGGAACAAATCGCTCAGGAGTTCTGGCGTTCATTGCTGGCAATCAAGGGTTCTGGAAAACGCCTGGCAGCCCTCTTGCCCGCTTCGGGAATCCCGGCCGCGGCAGCCCGTACCGGCATGCGAGTGGCACGCGAAGGCGGTCGCAGCGATATGGAATTGGTGCTCACTCTCGCCAAGGGGGCCGGTTTGTCTGCCGACACTCAGGCCTTCACCGACCAACTCATTCGCGAAATGGCCACCCGGGCAGCGGCCAGCGGCAATCCGCAACGCGGTGAGCTCGTCTACCGCCGATCCGACCTGGCCTGCATCACCTGCCACGCCATTGGCGGTGCGGGTGGGCGGGTTGGTCCAGACATGACTTCCATCGGTGCCAGCGCGCAGCCCGATTACTTGGTGGAATCGCTGCTCATGCCCAATGCCAAAATCAAAGAGGGTTACCATGGCGTGGTCGTGGAGACCAAGGATGGCCAGACCTTGTCTGGAACCGTGGTCCGAGAGTCGGCGAGCGAGCTGGTCCTGCGCGGCACGGCCAACCAGGAGATCGTCCTCGCCAAGTCGAACCTGGAATCTCGCAATCAAGCCTCCGCCTCATTAATGCCGGCCGGCCTCCTCGACTCGCTCAATGAAGCCGAGCAACTCGATCTGGTTGCGTTCCTCTCCCAACTGGGCAAACCCGGTGAATTCGATGCCAGCAAGGGTGGTGTGGCCCGCAAATGGCGCTTGGCCAACATCGTCCACACCGACCAGCAGAACGGCCAATCCGACTGGATGTGGAAAAAACCCCTCGAGGACAAGCGCTGGACCGAGGTCCTCTCCCGGGTCAATGGAGATCTCACGCGGACCCTCATGGAGGGCGCAACCAAGGCCAATATTTGGTCCTCAAAAATCGCCGTGCTGGCGGTCACCGAAATCCAGCTGGCCCAGCCAGGCACCGTCCGGTTCCAACTGACCGCCGCTCAGGGCGCCGAACTGTGGGTGGACGGATCGAAGGTGAATGGCCCAGTTGCCCTAGCCGCCGGCACCCACCGCGTCTTGGTGCGCATCGACCCCAACCACATCCCCGACAAGATTCGTCTGGAAACCAAAGATGCCTCCTTCGTGCTGAACTAATCCGGAAGAATGCCGTTGGTGAGGCAGAGATTGCAGTGCCAATTTCTTTTCCAAGACGAGGCGTTGGCATTCTCCATGGCAGGCAATCTCGACGGGCAGTGCCACAAAGCCGGACCGCCGCAGCGCCGGACCGCTCGGAGATCGGTCCCTACCTCGGAAGCCCTCAGGCTACATCCGGGGGGTGTCAGGAGATGCTTGGGCTACATCCGAGGGGCCAAAAACAACTGTCAGTGACGGTGTGAAAACTACCGAGCCCAGAAACTCAACGGCCTCTTCTCCGGAGTCCTCAGTGAGTGGTACCGTCCCGGGAACGTTTCACCGCCTCGACGATGGCCAAATCGTCATCGCCGCAATCGCGCACCCGCTCCAGAAATCCCGGAAGAGTGAGTCCCATGCGCCGGAGAAACGGCCGGTCGCCCCCGCACCCGTACATGACATCGGGTGACAGTTCTCCGCGCAGCTTGAGCCGCGCCTTGACGATCAAACGGGGCAACCAAGCAATTCCGTCGACGGCATCGGTCTTGAGCGGCAACGCCGACATGGGCACCACCTGCCCCGTCCATTTTCCGTGCAGAATTCCCAAAAAGTAATCCCTCCGGATCCTCTGAATATCGAGAACCGTCTCCAAATCGGGCTCGCCATAATCTACGGCGTCCTCGACGAAATCGTAGAGTTCCTGAACGGAGCATCCGCCGTTCAGCAAGAAGGCGGTATCGGCCGGATCACAAAAGGTCAGTGGCGAAGAGCGCCCCGAACGGAATGCCGAGAGGGCCCGATTATACACGACCCGGAACTGCTCGCCCCATGCATCGGTCTCCGGCACTTCCGCCAAGAACTGAAGCGCGGACTCCACTTGGTCGGCGGGCACCTTCACTTGAATACCCCCCGCGCCCATGGAGTAGCCACCGCTACTGAGGGCGGCATCGACCCCGTGGATGAATGGGGTGAACCCGGCGGATTCCAATCGGCTCGCCATGAGGTCTGCCTCGACCAGAATAAAGACTCGGGACAGTGTGACCAATTCCATCTAGGGAAGGTCTAAGCCCCACCTGCGACTGTCAATCGGCCCGGCCCGAAGTGCCCGGAAAGAAAGATCGTCGGCCTATCGCCCACGGAATCGGCCTAGCTCAGCGGAACGGGCCGCGACCTGGATAGCCAGTGGTGTTGGTCAGCGGTTGCACGCGACGTGGCTTCCAGAAAAGGCCGTTGTGAGCGAGGTTGCTCGACACCGTGGTCATGTTGCCCAACGTGGCCCCCAATTCTGCCTGCAGCTTAGGGTCCTTGAGCAAAGCGCCCACAGCACCACGCCCCGCCTGAAGATCTTGCGTCAAGTCGCGCACCGCCAAAGAGGCATCTCGAAATCCACCCAATGCTTCGCGCAACGTGGCCTCATTGGTGGCGACCAGAGTGTCAGTACGCACCAATAGCGAGTCGGCCCGGGCCGCCAGGGCTCCAACTTGCCCTGCCAGCGGAGTCAGGGTCGCCGAGAATGCCCGAAGATTGCTGACCGTCGCCGCAAGGGCGGGTTTCTCGGAGGACACCAGCAACTCCACCTCGCCCAGCGTGCGATCCAACCGCTCGGAAGTCCGCCGCAAGTTGGCCAGCGTGTTGGTCACGTCCTTGAGGGTCGACGCCGAGAGAATCATGCGATCCACCCGCTCGACCACTTGGTCCAGTCGAGTCATGAGACCCACGGCACTGCGGGCCGCCTCCTGCAAATTGAAGGGATCCACGGCGGTCACGACGGCCCCGTCCTGAAGCGCCGGAGCCGCATTCTTCGTCGGAATGATCGCAACAAACTGGTCACCCAGGAACCCGCTCTGCTCAATTTCGAAGCGGGCGTCACCAAAGATGGTCACTGGTTTTTCAATGCGGCACTGGATGGACACCCTCCGGCCGTCGGCAGAAAGCGATATGTCCTCGACGGAGCCAATGCGGACACCGGACATGTTGACCGGTGCGCCCGCGACCAACCCACCGACATTGCCGGCGGAAATCAGGATCGTTCGGCCAGAACGCCAAAAGGAGGCTCCCTTGCTGAAGTGGATAAGCAATGCGGCGATCAGCACGAGTCCGATCAGGACAAAGAGGCCGACTTGTGCTGCGGGGGATTTTCGTTCCATGAACTCACTCATTCAGATTTTTGTGGCGTCGAGATGCCGTTGACGAATCGATAAATCACTGGATCCGTCGATTCCAAGATCTCCGAAGTCGGTCCCTCGGAGTAAATTCGTCCCTCATGAAGCATGAGGATTCTGTTGCTGATCGTGCGAGCGCTCTTCATGTCATGGGTCACAGCGATGCTGGTGACGTGAAGGGTTTCCCAAACCCGGCGGATGAGTCGATCAATGTTGTCGGCGGCAATCGGGTCTAAGCCAGTGGTAGGTTCGTCGTAGAGCACGATTTCCGGCCGGTAAACAATCGCGCGGGCCAAACCAACCCGCTTGCGCATGCCGCCGGAGAGTTCGCTGGGCATTTTGTTACCAATCCCCGGCAATTCCACCATGTCTAGGGCCTCATCGATTCGGCGACGGATCTCGGTCTCCGACTCCACACCCTGCCGGCGAAGCACGAACCCCACGTTCTCTTCGACCGTCAACGAATCAAAGAGAGCCGCCATCTGGAAGAGCATCCCGTATTTCCGCCGCACCCGAAGGAGGCTGCGTTCGTTCATCGTCGTGATGTCCTCACCATCCACCCGAATGGTTCCGGAATCGGGCTGGAGCAATCCAATGAGGTGCTTGAGCAAGATACTCTTGCCGCCACCGCTGCGGCCGATGATGACGACCGCCTCACCCCGTCGGATGTCCAAGGACACCCCTTGGAGAACCGTTTGGTTCCCGAATTTCTTGGTGACGTCTCGAACCTCGATCATGGATTCAAGTTAGGAGTAGAACACGCGCGACAGGAACAGCGTGAGGAAGAAGTTAACGATCAGGATGCTAATGCTCGCGGCCACCACCGCCTCGGTCGTGGCCTTTCCGACCCCTTCGGCTCCCCCCTGACAAGTCAGTCCCTTGTGGCAACTGACCACAGCAATAATAGCGCCGAAAACAAAGGATTTGATCAAACCTGTCAGCACGTCCGGGGGATCGGTGTATCGGGTCATGTTCACCAAATAGTATGCACTGTCGATGCCGAGCAAATTCACCCCCACCCACCAACTGGAGACGATGCCCACCACCACAGACTCTGCGGTCAGCAACGGGGCCGAGGCCAGAAGCGCCAAGAAGCGCGGCATCACCAGCGTGTCTACCGGGTGCGCTGCGAGGGTCCGCAGGGCGTCGATCTGCTCAGTCACCTTCATAGTGCCCAACTCGGCGGTCATGGAGGCTCCCACCCGACCCGTGAGCATCAAGGCCGCGAGCACCGGCCCCAACTCGCTGCTCATGCCAATGCTGACCACCGCGCCCGTCGCAGTGTCCATCTTCACCTTGTGGAACTGCAGGAATGTCTGGGCGCAAAGCACCATTCCCGTGGCCGCTCCCGTGGTAATGACCACACTCTGGCTCTTCACCCCGATGAAATGGAGTTGGTAGAGAAAATCCTTCCAGGACGGCCGCTGATGATGAAAGGAGGCAATGGACTCCATCAGCAATTGGGAAACCTCTCCAAGCTGGGTGATGAAGGAGCGGAACCGTTGATGGATGAGGTGTACCGGCACGTAGGATTCCTATGACTTTAAAAGTATCTGGCTGGCCTCCTCATTGCCAGCCCTCCCAGCGAAAACTCACCGGGAGGGGCAGTGTGGACCCTCAAGAAGTAGTTGGAGATTCCTCTCCTGACTCGGTCGCCTAAGAACTCAACGCCCCCTCAGGCGCCTCGCTTCGCTGTTTGAAGATCAGCTTCTCCGTGTCAGCGGTCACGGTGACGGGCTGCCCATCCATCAATGTCCCACGCAGGATTTCATCGGCGAGAGGATCCTCAAGATGCTTCTCGATGGCTCGACGCATTGGGCGAGCGCCGTACTGCGGATCAAACCCCTTCTCGATGAGGAATTCCCGAGCCTTGTCGTCGAGAATGACCGTGACGTTCTTGCGACGGATCCGATCCAACACCTTGGTGATCTCCAGATCGAGAATGATGTTGAGCTCGGGCTTGCCCAAGGAGCGGAAGACCACGATGTCATCCAAACGGTTGAGAAACTCAGGCCGGAAGAACTTCTTGGCCTCGTCCAACACCCGAACCCGCATGGTCTCATAGCTCGCATCGTCGCTGGACTTCGAAAAGCCCATGCTGCCCTGCTTGCGCAACGCCTCGGATCCCACGTTTGAGGTCAGCAGGACGATCGTGTTGCGGAAATCGACCACGCGCCCCAGGGAGTCGGTCAGTTTGCCCTCTTCCAGAATTTGCAGGAGCATGTTGGTCACGTCCGGATGGGCCTTTTCGATCTCATCGAACAAGACCACGGAATAGGGTTGGCGACGCACCTTCTCGGTCAACTGACCGCCTTCTTCATAACCCACATAGCCCGGCGGCGAACCGATCAGACGGCTCACGGTGAACTTCTCCATGTACTCGGACATGTCGAGTTGGATGAGGGCCTGATTGCTGCCAAACATCTGCTCGGCCAACGTGCGAGCCAACAGTGTCTTTCCGACGCCGGTCGGGCCCAGCAGAGCGAAGCAGCCGATCGGGCGCTTGGGATCCTTGAGGTCGGTTCGGGCGCGACGCAGCGCCTTGGCCAGCGCTGCAACAGCATCTTTCTGACCGACGACCAATTTGGCCAACTCGTCCTCAATGGCCAAGAGCTTCTGCATGTCGGATTGGCCCATCCGCTTGAGGGGAATGCCCGTCCACTTAGCGACCACTTGAAGGATGTCATCTTCGGTGACCACCACCCGCTTCTCGTCCTTGGCAGTCTTCCAGTCGGCCAGCGTCTTCTCGAGGCGTTCCTTGGCCGATTTCTCATGATCGCGCAACTGGGCCGCTCCCTCGAAGTCTTGATCCTTGATGGCCTGTTCTTTCTTCTGCCGCAGTGACTCGATCTCAGCCTCGATCTCCTTGATATTGGGCGGCCGCTGCATCGCTCCGATTCGTGCCTTGGAGCCGGCCTCATCGAGCACGTCGATGGCCTTATCCGGCAGGAATCGAGCCGTGATGTAACGATCCGAAAGCTTCACGCATGCTTCCACGGCATCGGAGGTGAACTCGGCCTTGTGGTGGTCTTCGTACTTGGACTTGAGACCGGTCAGGATGGCAATCGCATCTTCGACCGACGGCTGCTCCACCTTGACCGTTTGGAAACGGCGCTCGAGAGCGGAGTCCTTTTCGATGTACTTGCGATACTCCGTCAGCGTCGTGGCACCCACGATTTGCAACTCTCCACGGCTGAGGGCCGGCTTGAAGATATTCGAGGCATCCATGGTGCCCTCGGCCGAACCGGCCCCCACAATGGTGTGCAGCTCATCAATGAACAGGATGACGTTCTTGGCCTTCTTGATTTCGTCCATCACGGCCTTGATCCGCTCCTCAAATTGGCCTCGGTACTTGGTGCCCGCCACCATCAACGCGAGATCCAAAGTGATCACCCGCTTGGCAGCTAACAGCTCAGGCACGTTGCCCTTAGCGATTTCTTGGGCCAACCCCTCCACGATGGCTGTTTTACCTACGCCGGCCTCACCCAGTAGCACCGGGTTGTTCTTGGTGCGGCGACAGAGGATCTGGATGACCCGCTCGATCTCGTTGCTGCGGCCGATCACCGGATCCATATCGCCCTTCTTGGCGATCTCGGTCAGGTCGCGACCAAAGGCCTTGAGGGCGGGTGTTTTCTGATCCTTATTCTTGTCGCCGCGGGTCGGACTCTTACCAGCCTCAACGGTTTCGGGAGAGGACTCCTTTTCGCCACCCTCTTCCTCGCCGGCCTGGAACTGAGGGTCCAGCTCCTTCAGAATTTCTTGGCGGCATTGCTCGATGTCGACCTCCAGGTTCCGCAACACCTTGGCCGCCACGCCATCACCCTCACGCAGGAGACCCAGCAAGATGTGCTCGGTGCCCACATAGGTATGGTTCAATGCTTTGGCTTCTTTGGCAGCCAGAGCCAAAACCTTCTTCACCCGCGGCGTGTAGGGAATGTTGCCGCCCGACTTGGCCTCCCCGCCGCCCCGGACCTCCTTCTCCACCTCTTGGCGAACCGTATCCAAATCCAGCCCCATCTTTTGGAGAACATTGACCGCAACACCCTGCCCCAGCTTGATCAGCCCAAGTAGCAGATGTTCGGTGCCAACGAAGTTATGGTTGAAGCGATCGGCCTCCTTGCGCGCCAGGGCGAGAACCTGCTGGGCGCGAGGGGTAAAGTTGTTGAGGGATTCTTCGCTCATGGTCTCAAAAGTGCCGGCGCAGCTTTGCGCCCGACACCCCTAATCTGGTCACCGAAGCCCCATACGTCAAAAGTTCTTCAGTATACCCCCCATTTTCATGGTCTTTCCAAAACCTCTAAGCCGGAACGATTCAGTTGGGAGGAAAGGGATGGCGTGGCGGATTCTTTCGCAAGACGAGGCGAGAGCGAGGCGCGGGCCGATTGCAGGCCCGTAACGAGTGAACAACGAAGCTCTTGCGGAAGAAGACGCAGCCAGCACGACCGATCCACCCAGGCTCAAGCTCGGGGATGGGCCGCGGCGTAGACGGCTTTCAATCGTTCCACGGTGACATGGGTATAGACCTCGGTTGTCTTGAGGTTTTTGTGTCCCAGCAACTCTTGGACGGCCCGCAAGTCCGCCCCGTCCTCCAAGAGGTGCGTCGCGAAACTGTGGCGTAGTTTGTGGGGCGTCAGAGCGGGGTCCAGCCCGGCCTGGGCCAAATACCGCTTCAAGCGGGTCTGAACGCGGATGGGGCTCAACGGAACCCCGCCGCGCCCCTGAAACACGGGATCCGAGGGTTTTTGCTGAGGTCCAATCCATCGCCAATAGGCCTCCAAGGCGGCCAGCGCCGGACCGCCGAAGGGAATCACCCGTTCCTTGCGCCCCTTACCGAGGACCCGGAGCGTCCGGCCGTCGAGGTCTACTTGATCGACCAGCAACCCGCAAACTTCGCTGACCCGCAGGCCCGCCGAATAAATTAATTCAAGGACCGCCGCATCCCTCATCCATTCCGTCGGATCGGGGGCTGCCCCCACTTCGGCCGCGGATTGCAGGCGGCGAAGTTCCTCTAAAGGAGCCTGCAATAACCGCTCCATGTCGGGCACCGACAGAAATCGAGGCAATCGACGTTCCTCTTTCGGGACTCGCAAACCTCGAACCGGTTGCTCAACGACGGCTTTCTGCTGCAATAAGTGCCGGTAGAAGGTGCGCAAAGCACTCAACCGAAGGCGCACCGAAGCACGACCCAAGCGCTTTCGGCCCAACCAACGCAGGTATTGCCGGAAGTGATCCCGTGTCAGTCGTGGCCATTCTGGAGTCACCCCGCCGGCGATACCTCGATGCCACTGGATGAATTCCTCCAACGTCTGTCGGTAATTGCGAACCGTGTAGTCGGAGGCGACCCGCACCGCCCCCAAATCGGCCAGAAAGCCCGATGCCAAGGGATCCAATTGAGGGGTCTCCGCCACGCTGCGAGGCTAGGTTCGTTTCCCGGATTCCGAAACGCCAAAAAGACACGCACATAGGCCTGGTGCTCTCACCGGGCGTCTGTAGGGAACAGAAACAAACCTCCATCAATCACGAATAGCGCGCCAATCCGACCACGCCCGCCACGGCAAGCACACCTCCGACGAGGGATCGTCGGGTGGGCCGTTCTTGTTCCAACCAATAGGCCAGCGGAATGACGGCCAGCGGCACCATGGCGACCACCGGCAGCACCTGGGAAACCGGGTACCGGGCCAACGCCCACTGGTAGCACGCCACCCCCAACGTCGGACCGGCCAAGGCGTTAGCCAGAAGCCATCCGCGTCCCTTCAAGAGTGCCGGGCGCAAGGGAACCGGACCGGAACGGAGACGGGCCGCTCCGTACCAGAGTCCACCCACCACCAAACCGGCCAAGGCCCGCTGGAGGGTCACCGTCATAGGATGCGCCTGCTCTCCAGCCAGCCTCGCCAATTCGAACCCCTGTCGGCTCAGGACCGCCCCACCGGATTGTCCGAGTGCCGCCAACAGTCCAAACCACACACCGGATTTCCACTCCACACCCGCCCAGGCAGAGCCGCGCTGTGGCGCCAATGCCAAGAATACACCCGATAAGATCGTGCAACCCGCCACGAGTTGCACACCGGTGGGGACCTGCCCACGCCAGGCCCATTCCAGAAGCGCCCCGATCGGAGCCGCGAGGCATTGGGTCATGAGGGACGTCAGCCGAGAACCCAACCGGGGCAGTGCCAGAAAAACCCCGGCATCCCCGAGGCCATAGCCCACCACGCCACTCCACAGAAACCAGGACAGGGACGGACCGGAGAATCCGGAGCCCATCATGAGGACAAATGCCACCAACAGCAGGACAGCCAGGATTTGCCGGAAGAAATTCGCCGTCGCTGGCCCGAAGATGCCCACCGATCGACGGGCGCTCACCGATGAAACGGCGAAAAGAACCATGGCCAAGAGGGAAGGAATCATTTCACAGAAGGAGGGTTCCAAGACCGGACCAAAAACAGATCCAAACACCGGACCCAACGTCCGAGCCCAAACACCGGCGAAGAAATCGGACCGTCCACCGATTCAGAGCAATTCTTGGGTGGCTGGAATCAACCGCTCCCGCAAGCGCTGAACCGCCTGACCCATATTGCGTTTACCGAAAAGATGCGTGCCGGCCACGAAGGCATTGGCACCGGCCCGGGCACATTCACGACCGGTGATGTCGTTGATGCCGCCATCGACTTGAATGCGAAACTTGAGGCCCATCTCACGACGCCAGGCCTCGAGCCGCTGGATCTTGGGGACACATTCTTCGATGAACGACTGCCCGCCAAATCCGGGATTGACCGTCATCACCAGCACCAGGTCCACCTGGACCAGGTAGGGCTTCACCGCATCGATATTCGTCGGTGGATTGACGGCCAACCCCACTTGCTTGCCCATCGATCGAATGCGCCACAAGAGCGGATTAACCAAGTCGCCCAACTCCACATGGATGGTCATGGAATCGGCCCCGGCCTTCACGAACGGCTCGAGCAAGATCTCCGGCTTTGAGCACATCAGGTGAACGTCTAGGTGCCGCCGAAACACCTTGCGGACCGCCTTGGCCACCTCAGGCCCGAAGGAAATGTTTGGGACGAAGTGCCCATCCATGATGTCCAAATGCAACCACTCCGCACTCGAACGCTGGACGCGCGCTGCCTCATGGGCGAAGCGACCAAAATCCGAGGCCAGTAGAGAGGGGGCGATAATCATCGGGATGGCACGTTGGAAGAGATCTAGATTCGGGGGCCACGCACAGGTTTAGGCGACTCCGGGCGGCAACCGAGTCCGGGGCTCAGAGCAGGTCCGCCTCGGTCAAGGTCTTGAGGATCAACTCGCGCATGGCTGTCGACGAGGGCACCAGCGGCAGGCGCACTTCCTCGCCCATCATGCCCTTCAACGCCAACGCGGTCTTGCACGGTGACGGATTGGTCTCGACGAAGAGGTTCTTGAAGAGCGGGTACAAGCGGGTGTGCAACTTCAGCGCCCCCTTGGCATCCCCGGCCGCAAACGCGCGCACCATCTTGGACACCTCGCGCGGCGCCACATTGGAGGCCACGCTAATGACGCCCTGAGCACCGACGCTCATGAAGGGCAGCGTCAGGGAATCATCGCCGCTGACGATCTGAAATTTTGATCCGCAGGCCGCTCGCAATTGGCTGACGCGGTCGCAAGAACCCCCTGCTTCTTTGATGCCGACGATATTCTTAAAGTCCGTCGCCAGGCGCTTAACAGTGTCGATACCGATCTCGATGCCGCAACGACCCGGGATGCTGTAAAGCAAGATGGGCAACCGGGTGGACCGGGCGATGGCCGCGAAGTGCTGATAAACGCCTTCCTGCGTGGGCTTGTTGTAGTAGGGGGCCACCTGGAGCGAGCCATCTACTCCCAGCTTCTGGGCCTCTTGGGTCAGAAAGATGGCCTCTTGCGTAGAATTGCCACCCGTACCCGCCAAGACCGGCAACTTGCCGCCCGAAAACTTCACGGCCAACTCGATCACCTTCAGGTGTTCATCATAATCCAGTGTCGGAGACTCACCGGTGGTTCCCATGGGCACGATCCCATCTACCCCGCCCTTAATCTGGGAGCGGACCAATTTCTCAAAGGCCGCTTCGTCCAATTCTCCATCGCGAAACGGGGTGACCAATGCCGTGAAAGTGCCAGTAAACATAGCCAAGGAAGGAAAAATGCGGGAAACAGGGCCGTTTTGGAAGGGTGTTTTCGGCCGGATGTAATTCCTGCCTCAGGCATCGTTCGAAAAAACTGTGCTGTTCCGTCGGGCGGGGCGACCCGGAAAGCGCTTCTCGAAGAGAGCATCCGTCCGCCGGGCCTTCCGCACGAGTTTTGGCAGGATGGATTTCCAATGCGCAGCCAGCCAACGGGGATGCTCTAGGCTATCCAAAGCGTATTGACCCGTGGCGTCGGTCATTTTCAAATCGGAAATCAAGGTGGCTTCGTCCTGATTGTTGGCGATTCGAAGCACTTTGCCACTGGGATGCACGATCTTCGAGTCACCGGCGGACCATTTCCCCTGCCCTTGTGGGCCCACCGAATTGGCAAAAACATAGTACACCGCATTCTCGAAGGCGCGGACCGCCATCCCATCCCGCCCCCCGCGCTTCTTGCGAGAAACCGCCAACGAATCCATCCCGGCATTCGGATGGAACACGATGCGGGCGCCGGCCATCGCGGAGATCCGAGGTAATTCGGGGTATCGTCGCTCATGGCAAATGAAGGTGGAGGCGGGGATGCCATCGAGTTCGAAGAGCGAAATATCCTCACCGGCTGAAAACCACTGACGATCTGCCGGGGTCAACTGGCACTTGGCATAAGCATGCACCAACCGGCCGGATCGATTGAACACCAACAAGGCGTTGTAAAGCCGGCCGCTGCGAAAGACCGGGCTCCCTACCAATAACTGCACCCGCAAATCGGCGGCCAGTTGGGAAATGGCGTTCAAGGCCTGATCCACCGTGCTCGGCTTGAGGGTCCCAAAATCGATCGCATAGCCGGTCGTAGCACATTCCGGAAACAGGACCGCATCCGCACCTTTCTTCGCCGCTGCGGTGGCTGCCCGCTCGATCTTCACCAGATTGGCCGCTATGGAATCGGCGAAGATCATTTGCACAGCTCCCACCCGGAAAACGCGATGGGATTCGGGATTCGGAATATTCAACGCGAGGTCTTGCATGGGAAATCGTTCGAAAGGATTCCCCATCCGGGCCCGAGGCTGCAACTGGTCCTCGCGAAGAGGTCCTTGCGAAGCCCCCAACGAAGATGGCCAGGAACCGAGATGAGCTTCCACACGACACCCGTTCCATGGGAGAAAGAACCATGCTCTCCCTCCGCTCCGATTCCCGGATGGCTCAGTGGCTTCTGCTGCTGGTCCCGCTCGTTTTCGCCGGCCTTGAGACGCATTCGGCAACACCCTCATCCCCGTCCGCAGAATTGGCCGTCGGGGCGGCGAAGGTGGACCTCTCGCCCCGAGCCCCGGTGCGGCTCATGGGCTACGCGGCTCGTGCCCATTCCCCCGCCCCGACGAATATCGCCCAACGTCTGTACGCGCGCGCTTTAGTCTTCGGCGAAGGTCCCTCGGCCTGCGTGATCGTAACCCTCGACAATTGCATCTTGCCTGCCGGCGTCACCGAGACGATCCGGGGTCGTTTGGTGAGGGAACACGGACTAGCTCGAGAGCGGATCGCCCTCACGGTGACCCACACCCACAGCGCCCCCTGCCTAAGCGGAGCCGCTCCCAACATCTTCGCCCAGGACATCCCTGCCGAGGATCAGGCCGCCATCGATGCCTACACGCGTCTTTTCGTGGATTCGACGATCGCGGCGGTCGGCGGAGCGATGAAAGCCCGCCGTCCTGCCCGTTTGGCTTGGGGGCAGGGGCGAGCCGATTTCGCCCGGAATCGACGCACTCCCGGAGGCCCGGTCGATCCGGCCGTCCCGGTGTTGCGGGCCAACGCCGAAGACGGGACCTTGATCGCCGTCCTCACCAGTTATGCCTGCCATTGCACAACCCTGAGCGGCGAGTTCAATGCCTCGCATGGAGACTGGGCCGGAGTCGCCGCCGCGTCCATCGAGGACGAGCATCCCGGTGCGGTCGGCCTTGTGGCCATCGGTTGCGGTGCCGACGCCAATCCCTCGCCCCGGGGCACCCTGGCCCTAGCCGAACAGCACGGACGCAGTCTGGCCGCCGAGGTCGAGCGCCTGATCCGACTGCCCCTCGAACCCTTGAGCACCATCCCGGACTGCCGTTTGGAGACGCTCGAGATCCCTTACCAACCTCACTTCACTCGGGAGCAATGGCGAGAGCGGGCCGCAGTCGGAGGCATCGTGGGATTTCACGCCAGACGCTGGCTCGAACGACTCGATCAAGGGGTCGGCCTGAGTCCCACCCTGCCCTACCCGGTACAAACCTTCTCCTTCTCCACCAACCTCGGGATGGTTTTCCTGGGAGGCGAGGTCGTGGTGGACTACGCCCTGCGCCTCAAGGCTGAACTCGACCCGCGGCGCCTGTGGATCAACGGCTACGCCAACGAGGTGCCCGGTTACATCCCGTCACGGCGCATTCTAAAGGAAGGGGGCTACGAGGCGGAATCGTCGCTTTGGTATTACGACCAACCCCAGCAATTCGACCCGGCCCTGGAGGACCAGATCGTCGCCGAAGTGCAACGGCAGTTGGCCCCTGCGTTCCAGCCTCCGCCGGCCCGGGGTGAAATGGTCGAGCCCTTGCCCGCTCACCGCTCCCTGGAACGCTTCCAATTGCCGGAAGGGTTGACCGTGGACCTGGTGGCCGGCGACGACCTGGTGCAGTCGCCGGTGGCGATCGATTTCGGGGCCGACGGGCGGCTTTGGGTCTGCGAGATGGCCGACTACCCGAGCGGACTGCGCGGCGGGATGGAACCCGGAGGGAGGATCAAGGTGTTGAGCGACTCCGACGGAGACGGACGCATGGACCGGGCCGAGATCGTGGCCGACGGACTTCCCTTCCCCACCGGATTGATGGCCTGGAAGGACGGAGTGCTGGTGTGCGCCGCGCCTGAAATCCGTTGGATCCGGCCAGGTCAGGGACCCGGCGACGTGCTCCTGTCGGGCTTCGCCACCCACAACTTCCAGGCCCGGGTCAATGGATTGCGTTGGGGCCTCGATGGTTGGGTCCACGGCGCAGGAGGTCTCTTCGGCGGGAAGATCCGATCGCACCGCGCGGGAACCGAGACCGACGCCCGACAACGCGATTTCCGCTTCCAACCGGAAAGCGGTCGATTCCAGGCACTCCCGGGTGTGAGCCAGCAGGGAAGGGTCCGAGACGATTTCGGCGAGTGGTTCGGAAACGACAACGGATCGCTGATATGGCACTTTCCCCTTCCCGCCGAGGCAGCCGCCCGGGGCGTGGAAGCCGTAGTGGCGCGGATCCCCGGAAATCGGGACGACAACCGGGTGTTCCCGACCAGCCGCACACTGGATCGCTTCAACGACCCGCACACCGCCAACCACCTGACCAGCGCCTGTGCGCCGGAAATTTACCGGGACAACGCCCTCGGCGCCGAATATGCCGGCGACCTCTTCGTGTGTGAGCCCGTCCACAATCTGGTCCGACGGGCGAAGCTCTTCCGGGATGGCGTTACCTTCGCCGCTTCGAGGCCTCGTGAGGAGGCCGCACATGAATTCCTCTCCAGCTCCGACTCGTGGTTCCGTCCGGTGGAGATCCGCACCGGCCCCGACGGCGCGTTGTGGGTGGTCGATTTCCACCGTTTCGTGGTCGAACACCCGCGATGGATCCCGCCGGAGCGCCTCCGGCAGCTCGAGGTGCGGGCTGGTGCGGAAGGCGGCCGCATCTACCGCATCCGTCGGCGGGGAACGACGCCCACACCGCTGCCGGTCGTTCGCGGGCTTACACCGGAAGCACTGGTCCAAAGGCTCGCCTCCGCCAACGGACCACTGAGGGATCTCGCTCACCGGGAGTTGCTCGACCTGCCGATCGGATCCTGGCGGCGCGCAGCCGACGGTGTGAAGGCGCTCGCCTCGGATCGGGAATCCTTCGCAATTCGCGCACAGGCGCTATCCTTGCTGGCCCTGCGGAGCGACCTCCCGGATTCCCTGCTGGAATCGGCCCTGAGCTCGAGCCATCCCGAGCTGGTCTCACTGGCGCTGGGGTGGATCCCGGCCGGTCAACGGGTCGCCCAATGGACAGAGCGGGTCCAACCCTCTCTCCGCTCGGTTCCGGCGATCCGGTTCCATCGCTCGCTGGCACTGTCCCGCGGAGACAATTCGGCGATGGCACCACTGGTCCAATTGCTTTCGGAGCACTCGGACGATCCGTGGATCCGTGCCAGCGCCGTTTCCGCAGCGCGTCGGCATCCGGAGCGGTTCCTCGACGCGCTGGGCCATCATCCGAACCTGATCGGTGCCCAGAGCCGACTGCTGCCCGAGTTGCTGAAGGCTTGGGATGCCTCACAAACCCGGACCGCCATAGAACGCTGCCTGACCCTGGCAGACCGAATTGCCGCCCGTGACGGCGATCCAATGGCCGTGTTGACCGCATGGATGGCGGCCGAAACGCTGAAAACCCCTTCAACGACCGTCGACACCTTGCGGGACCGATGGCGGCGGAAACTGACTCCGGGATTGCACGCCAGTCTCCATCGGAACGATTTGCCGGAGCCCGTCCGCGTGGCTGCCGCGCGACTCTGGGTGGGTCACCTGCGGAAAGCCCCTGAGAACCTACCCGAGGTGTCTATACTCTTGAAACAGCCGCTACCCTCATCGGTGCGGACCGCCTTGCTGGAGGCCCTCCAGACTTGGGGACACCCCACCGCCTTACTTCACCTGTTGGACAGATGGTCTGCACTGTCGCCATCCGAACGGGCCGAGCGTCTGGAAATCCTCGTGGGACGGCCCGAATGGATTCCCGGGCTGCTGTCGGCTCTGGAGAATGGTGGGGTACCGGTTGCTGACCTGTCTCCCGCCCAGAAAGACACGCTACGAAACCAGCGGGATGAGACAACCCGAAGCCGAGCCAGAAAGATCTTTCCACCGACCCAAGCCAGCAACGAACCCATCAACGAAAAACGCCGCCTGGCCGACTCGGGCCAACTTCAGGGAAGCACAACCCAAGGCCGAAAATTGTTCCAGGAGCGGTGCGTTTCGTGCCATTCGGTCCGGGGCGAAGGCAACACCGTGGGTCCCGATCTGGCCGTGTATGCCAGCAAACCCTTCGACGAATTCCTGACGGCTTTGGTCGACCCGAATGCGGCCGTGGATCCGCGCCACGTGGCCCATACGGTGACATTAAATGACGGGCGCGAATGGACCGGCGTAGTCACCGAGGCCTCGGACCAAACCCTGACCCTGCTGCTGCCTGGCGGTCACCGCGAACAAATCTCCAAGGCATCCATCCAGCAGCACAACACTCTGGAGCGATCGCTCATGCCCGAGGGCCTCACCGACGGATGGTCACCTCAAGCGTTGGCGGACTTGTTCGCCTGGATCCGAAATCCCTGATCGCGGTCGACGGGCGCTTCCCAGAAGGCGACACCCGTTTGTCTCCTGAGAGGCACGGCGCTAACGATCTCTGAACGGGTTTCCACTTTGGACCAGACCAGCGGATCGTAGTGCCGCAGCCCAAAAAAAACGAACTTCATGCTCCATCGCGAGATGGGATGAACCCGAAGCGGAAGGCTCAACTTCCCCCCGGCCCACGCCGCAGCAACCGACGGCCCCAGTCATCGAAAATCGCGTAACTCACCGGAGTGACCAGGAGCGTCAACAGCAAGCAGAGCATTTGACCGCCGATGATCACCTTGGCCATTGAGGCCCGACCCGCGGCCCACGGGCCCACGCCCAGCGCGATGGGAATCATCGACGCGACCAGCAACAACGTGGTCATGAGG
>JAPLUF010000328.1 GCA_026397755.1 Verrucomicrobiota bacterium | reverse complement strand
TGGACAAACAGGTGCTGGTGGAACGGCACCTTATTAGTCGTGAACACGCGGCCAAGAATGCCGGCAGCGGCATTGTGCTGAACCGTGAAGAGAACGTCTGCGTGATGGTCAACGAAGAGGACCATTTGCGGATTCAGGCACTTCGGCCCGGGCTCCAACTGCGGCAGGCCTGGACGGCCATTGATGCCGTCGATACGGCCCTGCAGGAGAAGGTCGAGTTCGCCTTCTCCGAGCGTTATGGGTTCCTAACAGCGTGCCCCACCAATTTGGGCACCGGCATCCGCGTGAGTGCGATGCTCCACCTTCCTGGCTTAGTCTTGGCCGAGCAGATCAACCAGATTATCCAAGCCGTCAATAAGTTGGGGTTGGCGGTGCGCGGCCTCTATGGCGAGGGCACCGAGGCGCTGGGCAATGTCTTTCAGGTCTCCAATCAGATGACCTTGGGGGAGCCGGAAAACGACATCGTCGAACGCATCAACAAGGTTCTGCTCCAAATCATTGAGCACGAAGAGAACGCGCGCCTCTCCCAGATGGAGAAGAAGCCCGCTGTGTTGCTCAACCACATTGGTCGGGCCTACGGCGTGTTGGGAAACAGTTGGAGCATTTCTTCCAAAGAAGCCATGAATCTGATTAGCTTCCTGCGGCTCGGCGTTGACCTGGGGGTTTTCGGCAAAACACCGAAGTCGCTCACCGACGAACTCTTCCTCCGCAGCCAGCCAGCCCACCTTCAGTTGGCGCATCCACTCCGCGAGAAGCTAGGCTCCGATGAGCGAGACTTGTTCCGGGCTCAGATGCTCCGTGAGCGCGCCTCGCTAATCCCCAATCCCGATCCCCAGGCCTTGCTGGGGCGGCGCGAAGAGGGTTCTCCTGAGTAGGACAGGGGATCCCGGAAAATCGTTCGGAAATCAGTCCGGCAAGCGGATTCCCAGTTTCTGGGCCGCCTGCATGACGTCTTTGTCACCACGTCCGGACAGATTTACGATGATGACCGCATCCTTGGACAGGGTGGGTGCACGCTGGATGGCTCCCGCCACGGCATGGGCGCTCTCTAGTGCCGGGATAATCCCCTCCAACTTGGCCAGACGCAGGAAAGCATCTAGAGCCTCCGTGTCGGTCGCGTAGCTGTACTCCACGCGGTTGCGGTCCTTCAGCCACGCGTGCTCGGGTCCGACCGCGGCATAGTCGAGCCCCGCGCTGACACTGTGGGTCAGTTGGATCTGTCCGAACTCGTCCTGGAGGATGTAACTGCGGGTGCCTTGCAGAACGCCCAGAGAGCCGCCCTGGAAGCGTGCGGCATGCTTTTCGGGCACGATACCCTCGCCCCCGGCCTCGACTCCCAGCATTCGCACGGAGGGATCGTTCAGGAATGGGTAGAATAACCCGATGGCGTTGGATCCGCCGCCGACGCAGGCAATGAGCAGGTCCGGCAGACGTTTCTCACGTTCCAGGATCTGGGCACGGGCCTCGTCTCCCATGATCCTGTGAAAATTGCGGACCATGACCGGGTAGGGGTGGGCGCCGTAGGCCGTGCCTAGGATGTAGTGGGTCGAACGGACGTTCGTCACCCAGTCGCGCATGGCCTCATTGACCGCCTCCTTGAGGGTTTGTTGACCGGCTTTCACGGGTACCACCTCGGCCCCGAGCATCTTCATCCGGTAGACATTCAGCTCCTGCCGCTTGCAGTCGACTGCCCCCATGTAGATGACGCATTTCATGCCAAACATTGCCGAAACGGTGGCTGTGGCCACGCCGTGCTGACCGGCTCCGGTCTCGGCGATGATCCGGGTCTTGCCCATGCGCTTGGCCAGCAGCACCTGGCCCATGGCGTTGTTAATTTTGTGGGCACCGGTGTGCAGCAGATCTTCTCGCTTCAAGTAGATCCGTGCCCCACCCAGAGCCTTCGTCAGGCGCTCGGCGAAATACAGGGGTGTCGGCCGTCCCACGAACTCCTTGAGATAATAATCGAGTTCCCGCTGGAACTCTGGGTCTTGCTGGGCGCGCCAGTATTCGTCCTCGAGCTGCTGGAGGGGGTGGACGAGGGTTTCAGGCACGTAGCGTCCTCCGAACGGCCCGAAATGGCCGGTCGAGTCGGGCATGGCCGGTGAGGCGAAATCAGTGGCGGAAGTCATATCAGGCAAATCGATGGGAGCGGCGGAAATTTACCGGGTGTGCAGCCGGGGGGGTGCCAGTGAGGTTAGGGTAAGGTTCGGATGATTTTGTGAGAAGTACCCCAACGACCACTCGCTGGGGAACAAGACCACGGGGTTGGAATCCATGTCGAAGGCCAACCGGGCTCCAGTGGGCAACGAGAGGGTGTCTAGCGTCTCAGTCGGCGTTCCCTGGGGCAGCCAGCGGACCGTGGAGAAGGGCGCACTCTCCCGTCGAGTCTCGGCGTTGTATTCCGTCTCGAGCCGGTACTGAAGCACCTCGAACTGCAACGGGCCGACGGCAGCCAACAGCGGAACCCGGCTAGCTGTGTCCTTCAGATGGAAGGCCTGCGCCACTCCTTCCAACAGCAACTGGTCTAGTCCCTGGCGGAACTGCTTGAATTTGGCTGTGTTGGGATTGTGGAAATACTCGAACACCTCGGGAGTGAAACGCGGGATCTCATCGAAGCGAATCTCTGGATCGGTGCTCAGAGTGTCTCCGAT
>JAPLUF010000232.1 GCA_026397755.1 Verrucomicrobiota bacterium | reverse complement strand
GGTGACCAATGGGTTGGCGGTGCGCATGGCGGCGCTGTATCTGGTCAACGGGGGGGCGTCGCTTCAGGTGGCGGGTTGAGGGGTGGGCCGTTGGGTGGGGCTCTGCGGGATCGGTCCTGCGCTCGCAGGGAAGCTCGGGGGAGGATCAGCTTTTGCGCTGCGCGCAGGTTTTTTTTGTGGATCGCTTCCAATGCTCGCTCCGGCCCGATCCCGCGGCCGCCTGCTGGGGGTGTTGTGTGGGAGGAGGGTGAGGCTTTCAGCCTATGGATACGGGTGTGCTGAGAGGTTTCTGGGTTCTCGGTGGGGGTCTGCGCTGTGGTTCTGGCGATGGGGTGGGATGCCGTGGGGGGCTCTGCGGGATCGATCCTGCGCTCGCAGGGAAGCTCGGGGGGAGGATCGGCTTTTGCGCTGCGCGCAGGGTTTTTGTGGATCGCTTCCAATGCTCGCTCCGGACCGATCCCGCTGCCGCCTGCTGGGCGTGTGGTGTGGGAGGGGTGTGAGGCTTTCAGCCTTTGGATACGGTTGCTCTGAGAGGTTTCTGGGTTTTTCGTGGGGGTCTGCGCTGTGGTTCTGGCGATGGGGTGGGATGCCGGTGGGGCGCCGCGGGATCGATCCTGCGCTCGCAGGGAAACTCGGGGAGGATCAGCCATTGCGCTGCGCGCAGGTTTTTTTGTGGATCGCTTCCAATGCTCGCTCCGGACCGATCCCGCTGCTGCTGGGTGATTCATCAAGCGGCTTAGATCTCGGATGGAGATGCGAGATGCGAGGGGCGAGTTGTCGGTGGGAGATGCGGGGGACGAGTTGTCGGTGGGGCTCTGCGGGATTGATCGTGCGGGTGCCTGGGTTGGGGCGGCCATTAATGCAAATGCAGAAGCGGCTTGGCCGGAGGCGTTTCCCGGTTCAGCCTCTTGGCCTATTTCCATGAAGACCTTCGCACGTCTCTTTCTATTCTTGTCCGCTCTGTGGCTCCAAGCCGCAGTTCCCGCCATCGACTTCGACGGTTCTTGGACCGTGGCCGAGTTGGAGACGGAGCAGGGGCCTCTGCCGGAGGACACTCGCAAGGCGCTGGTGGTGACCATTTCTGGGAGCAAGTATTCGATGGAGGCCGCCGGCCAGATGGTGGCCAAGGGTAAGATTGCGATGGATTATAGCGCGACTCCTCCGGTGATGACGGTGACGGAAGAGGAAGGTAAGAATGTCGGCCGGGGTGTGCGGGCGATTGTGGAGAAGACCGCGACCGGATGGCGGGGCTGCTATGCGTTGGATTCATCCGACTTGCCCAAGGCCTTTAAGGTGGGTGATGGCGGCGGTGTGATGCTGGCGCGCTATGAGCGCAAGGCGGGTTCCCGTCCGCGTCCGCTCCGTGCGTTGCTCATTACGGGTGGATGCTGCCACGAGTACGATGCTCAGGCGGTGACGCTCATGCAGGGGATCTCGAAGCGGGCTAATGTGGAGTTCACGCTGGTGCGCGACAAGGGAGCCGATGGCACCCAGCACAAGGTGAGTGCCTACCAGAAGGGTGATTGGGCCGCTGGCTACGATGTGGTGCTGCACAATGAGTGCTATGCCGACGAGAAGGACCCGGCCTGGTTGGAGGGAATCGTAGCTCCGCACCGCGCCGGCACGCCGGCCGTCGTGATTCACTGCGCGATGCATTGCTACCGGGCTCCGACCAATGAGTGGTTCCGATTTGTGGGTGTAACGAGCCGCTCGCACGGGTCGCACTTCGCGTATCCGATGACGAATGTGAAGCCGGAGCATCCGGTGATGAAGGGTTTCCCGGCGGTGTGGCAGACGCCCAAGGAGGAGTTGTACATCATCGAGAAGGTGGAGAAGGACGCGACTCCGCTGGCCGTGGGCTATAGCCCGGAGACGAAGAAGGGCGAGGCCAATGTCTGGGTGCATCAGTACGGCAAGGCTCGGGTGTTTGGTACGACGATGGGGCATTACAATCACACCATGTCGGATCCGGTGTACTTGGATTTGATTACCCGCGGTACGTTGTGGGCGACCGGCCGGTTGCAGGAAGATGGGACTCCTGTCGCTGGATACGGTGCTCAGCCGTAATGGATTCTCAGCCGGTGCGACAGTCTGCCCGGTTCATTGAGTCGTGATGTCGCGGTTTGGCGCGGTTTTTTTCAGGGTTCGGGCCGGACTTGGGGTGAATGCTCCATTCCGGCCCGTTTCGTTTCCATGGCCGGTGCCGATGGGGTGGCACGGTCGATGCAGAGGGCTCCAGCATGACGCTCGATAAATGGACCCAAAAGGCTCAGCAGGCCCTCCAAGTCGCCCAGACCACAGCGCAAGAACGTTCCCATGCGGCCTTCGATAGTGAGCATTTGGCTTTGGCTCTCGTGACTCAGGCGGACGGAATCGTTCCTCCCTTATTGGAAAAAGCCGGTGTGGAGGTGAGTCGATTGGTTTTAGAGTTGGAAGCGGAATTGGGACGTCGCCCGACAGTGCAAGGTGGGGCCGATGTTTATCCGTCCACGGATTTGCAAGCGGCTCTCAAGGCGGCGCTAGCCGAGGCCAAGTCTCTCAAGGATGAGTATATTTCTACGGAGCACTTGTTCTTGGGTTTGCTGGAGAAGGGCGGCGACAGTTTTCGTCGCATCACCGATCGGTTGGGTCTCAAGCGCGATACGGTGCTCAAGGCGCTGAGCGCGGTGCGGGGCAATCAGCGTGTGTCCGATGCGAATCCTGAGGAAAAGTTTCAGACCTTGGAGAAGTACGGCAAGGACCTCACAGCCTTGGCTCGCAAGGGTAAGATAGACCCGGTGATCGGCCGGGATGACGAGATCCGGCGTGTCATGCAAGTGCTGACGCGGCGCACGAAGAACAACCCGGTGCTCATTGGTGAACCCGGTGTGGGCAAGACGGCCATCGTCGAGGGCTTGGCCAAGCGAATCGTGGATGGCGATGTGCCCGAGTCTCTCAAGAACCGTCGGATCATCGCGCTCGATATCGGCTCGATGATCGCTGGCGCGAAATATCGCGGGGAGTTCGAGGACCGTCTCAAGGCCTTCCTCAAGGAGGTTACGGCGGCTGAGGGTCGGATCATCCTCTTCATCGACGAGTTGCATACCATCGTGGGGGCCGGTGCTTCGGAGGGTGCTGCCGATGCGGCCAATATGCTCAAGCCTCAGTTGGCTCGCGGTGAACTGCGCTGCGTCGGTGCCACCACGTTGGACGAGTACCGCAAGCACATCGAAAAAGATGCGGCGTTGGAGCGGCGTTTTCAGCCGGTGCAGGTGCCTGAACCGTCGGTGGAGAACACCATCGCGATTCTGCGCGGCCTCAAGGAGCGCTATGAGACCCATCACGGGGTGCGCATTCAGGATAGCGCGCTGGTGGCCGCTGCGACCTTGTCGTACCGCTACATCAGCGACCGATTCTTGCCCGATAAGGCGGTGGATTTGGTGGATGAGTCGGCTTCGCGGCTGAAGATGGAACTCGATTCCAAGCCGACCGAGTTGGATCGGTTGGATCGCCAAATTCTGCAGTACCAAATCGAGCGCACGTCGTTGGCCAAGGAGAAGGACGAGGCCAGTCGCGAGCGTCTGCAAAAGCTCGAATCCGAATTGGCCAATTTGAAGGAGAAGTCCGGGGCGCTGTCGGCCCAATGGCAGAACGAGAAGGCCGTCATCCATGCGGTGAGTCTCTTGCAGAGCCAGTTGGAAGAAGCCCGTCAGGAATTGGATCAGGCGCGTCGCAAGGGGGATCTCAATAAGGCGGCGGAAATTCAGTATGGGCGTATTCCCGGCTTGGAGCAGAAGTTGTCGGCGGTCGAAAAGCAGGCGCCCAAGGAAGGAGCTCCCGCTGCGCTGTTGCGTCAGGAGGTGACCGAGGAGGACATCGCTAAAGTGGTGGCGGCGTGGACGGGTATTCCGGTGCAGCGGATGCTGGAGGGCGAACGAGCCAAGTTGGTCCGCATGGAGGAGCGCCTGGCCGCCCGGGTGGTGGGGCAGTCCGAAGCGGTGAAGGCCGTGGCCGATGCCGTGCGTCGGGCGCGTTCGGGGCTGGGCGATCCGGGGCGTCCGATCGGTTCTTTTATCTTTTTGGGGCCCACCGGCGTCGGCAAGACCGAGCTGGCACGGGCTTTGGCCGAGTTTCTGTTCGATAACGATCAGGCGATGGTGCGTATCGATATGTCCGAATACATGGAGAAGCACTCCGTGGCCCGATTGGTGGGAGCGCCTCCGGGATACGTCGGCTACGAAGAGGGCGGACAATTGAGCGAGGCGGTGCGCCGTCGGCCCTATTCGGTGGTGCTCTTCGACGAAATTGAGAAGGCGCACCATGACGTGTTCAACGTTCTGCTGCAGGTGCTGGACGACGGGCGGTTGACCGACGGACAGGGGCGCACCGTGGACTTCAAGAACACGGTAGTGATCCTGACTTCCAACATTGGGTCATCGATTATCCAGGAGCACTTCCTGGATGCGAAGAACACGCCTGCGGCCCGTCAGTCTATGGAGGACAAGGTGATGGGCGAATTGCGGCGTCATTTCCGGCCGGAGTTCCTGAACCGGGTGGACGACACCATCCTCTTCCATAGCCTCGACGAGTCTCATTTGGGACGCATCGTAGACATTCAGCTAGATCAGGTGATCCGGCGGGTGGCCGCACAGCATATCCACCTGCGTGTCACCGACTCGGCCCGCAAGCGCCTCGCCGAGGAAGGCTACGATCCGCAGTTTGGAGCCCGTCCGCTCAAGCGGGCGATCCAGGACTTGCTGCTCAATCCGCTGGCCCAGCGTCTCTTGGCCGGCGATTTCAAGCCGCGCGACACGGTGAGCGTCTCGGCCAATGCGGCCGGTGATCTGGAGTTCACCGCCAGCGAGGCGGGGCAGGGCCAAACCCCAGTCCGCTGATGATCGGGAACAGGGACGCGATCCTTTGAATCTGGATCAGTTCGGTTTAGGGGGCTGCCCTCGGAACAATTGTTCCTGGGGCAGGCCGGTGAGGCGCTGGATGCCGTTCATCAGGCGGAAGAGCGCCCACATCATCATGCCCGTGCTGGGGATGACGATGACTGGCCAACTGAGCCAGTTCATGCGGCCGAGTTGTTCATTCCATTCCGGCGAGTTGGGAACCGCCTTCAGGAGCCAGATCGCGAGAAAGAAATTGAGCGCCGAGCTGACGAAAAACGACAGCGACAGCAGCCAAGAGGCCTCGCGCAGCAATCGCTCGAACGACGCCTCGGCATTCCGATGACGCAACTCCTCGGCGACCTTGGCTGTGTCCATCAACTGATCGTTGTAGAGCAGGGTTTTCACCAGCGGGGTCTTGGATCGCAGGGTGAGAGGAATGCTCAAGCCGATGAGAAGGGGAATGGCCGCCTCCTTGATCGCGAACCACAAGGCCGTGGCCTGCCACCATCCGAAGTGAGTGCCGAGGGCCATGCCGCCGGTGGCCAGCGTGCCGGCGATGCCTAGGCTGGAGAACATGTTCCACTGGCGGCGCTTCATCCAGTCCCAGAGGCCGTAGCCCAGCGGCAGGGCTAGGGCTGCCACGAGTGCCCACAGAGGACCGAGCCGCTCCGGTTGGCTCAGCTTGGAAAGAACGAGGCCCGGCAGGATGACGTTGCAGGCGAGGTTGAGGAGCAGGCTCTCCTTCGCGGGAGCCGCGGTTCGGGGGGCGGCGGCGGTTGGGTTGGATTCGGTGACGGGCATCGCGTGGAGCCAGAACCTGTCGTCACCGCGCTCGAAAATCCAGCAGAGGATGTTGAGTTGGCGAAGAGTGCGAGTCTGCCGTAAGTAGGTGCAGAGAGTGGGTAGGGAGCACGCTGCAGGGCGGCAGTGCAGGGCAAAAAGGTCGGTGCTTTTGCTGAAAGCGCCGAGATAAGGAGCGTCCAGATCGCAAGTCCAGCCTTGCCCAGCGTGTGGACTTGTGAGGATGGCCATGTGTTCGACATCGGACCTGTCGCCTTTGAAGTCGATGTCTTCGCTGGTGAACGGCTTCAGATCGGCGAGGGCCGATTCGCGGACGGCGTAGAGGCCCGCCCAGAAGTTGACGGCTTGGCCTCCGATTAGGAGCTAAGGAAGACCGTCCCGGTTCCGAAGTGCCAACACCCGGTCGAACTGGTCGAGCCGGTACAGCGACTTCATTGCCACGAAGCCATGGCTTTTGCGGCTGCTTTCAGGTTGGTGATCCTCCACTTCGAGCTGTCACCTACCAGCGAGGCCCGCTCCTGCTGGGCATCTGCCGCGGCCGCGCTTCGTTCTGATCGCTTCAAAGCGGCCAGTCGGCTTTGAGCCTCCCGTCGCTTGATGGCGTTGAACGCGACCCCGGCCATATTGAGAGAGTACTCCCGAATTCCAGACTCCAGCAAGTTTCCTTCCGCTGTGGTCTTCAACGAAACAGCGATTACCGCCGATGGAAAGATCGTGTTTCGCACCATCGACAAGAGCTGCAAATCCATCGAAGGAAATGACCTATCGTCTCTGGCCTTGGACGGCAAGGGCGGCCTATGCATCGGGGCGTGGGACCGGTTGTTCGCCATCCAGGCTTCCAGTCTCATTGCGATGGGAGGATAGCCGATGAAGGGGGCACGATACGTTCCGGGCGGCCAATGCGTCTGCGGTCCTGCTCTCCGGACCACCTTGGACAGCGTGGAGATCAATGGGGTCGTCGGATCCTGCGACCCGATCCCCGAGCGCTAGCGCAGGGATCTGTCGTCACCGATAGGAATCCCGTCGTTCATCCAACCGGGAAAGGCTCGTCGTACCGAGCCTAGGGGCTTTGCCAGTTGTAGCAGTAACACTCCGTGATGAAATATTTTCGGGGATCCGCAGAAGTTGGAGTGACAATGAGGGGATGTGCTTGGCGCGCGGGTGGGACATCAGGTTTCATGCACGCATGTTGTGGCAATCGTTGCGGTGGGCGGTGGGTCTCGCATGGGCGCTGGCTCCGCTGGCGGGTGCGGCGGCGGCGGCGGCGGCGGATGCCGATGCGGCGCTGCGGGCCTTCTACCAGCGGCGCCTAGACACGTCGTTCCGGTTGGAGCCAACGACGGCCACGCTTCTGGGTGATCACCGATTCGATGACCAATTGGAGGATGTCTCGAAGGCCTCCCGGGCCCGCTGGGTGGCGGAGACGCGGGCCACGCTGAAGGCGCTGCCCAAGGCGGTGGAGTATCGAGCCCTGAGCCGGGATAGTCAGATCGATTTCGAGATCTTCCGCCACGATCTCCAGGCGTCGCTGTGGCTCAACGACAACACCCGCCCCTTCGAGGAAGATCCTCGGGTGTACGGCAGCTACGTGAGCGACAGCGTCTATTCGCTGCTGGCCCAATCCACGCGGCCGAAGGAGGACAATATTCGGAATGCCATCTCCCGGATGCGCAAGATCCCCGCCATTCTGGACGAGGCCGAGCGGACGTTGAGCCATCCGCCCCGGTCCATTCTTGAGACGGCCATCCGGCAGAACAAGGGAGCCATTGCATTCTACGAGTCGGAGGTCTTGGAACTGGCCGGCGAAACACCGCAACGGGCCGAACTCCAGGCGGCGGCCGCGCCGGTCGTGGCCCGATTGAAGCGGTATCAGGAGTTTCTGGAAAAAGACCTCATGCCCCGGGCGACGGGCGAGTGGCGGTTGGGCCGGAAGCGCTTTGCACAGAAACTCGAATGGGTGCTCGATGCCGGAGTCGGGGCCGATCAGGTGCTGGCCGATGCCGAATCGGAGTTCGTCCGTGTGAATGGCGAGTTGCGGGTCATCTCGCGTCAGTTGTGGAGCCGTTATTTCCCGAAGCAGGCGTTGCCGCCGGATGACACCGAAGGACGCCGACTGCTGGTGGCGCGGGTGATCCAGGCCGTGAGCCAGGAACATGGGGCCGCCGAGACCTTGGTCTCCGATGCGCGCGCCTCGGTGGATCGCATCAAGACGTTCATTCGCGAGAGGGACATCTTGCGATTGCCAGATCCGGACCGCTGCCAAGTCATCGAAATGCCTGAGTTCAAGCGCGGCAATTCATTGGCCTACATGGAGTCGGCCCCTCCGCTGGATCCGGCGGCCGTGAGTTTCTATGCGGTCAGTCCGCCGCTGGCCGACTGGGGGCCCGATCGGGTGCGGAGTTTCTTGGAGGAATACAATGAGCACATGCTCCAAATCCTGACGATCCACGAGGCCTACCCGGGGCATTATGTGCAGTTGGAGTATGCCAATCGATCGACCTCGCCCATTCGCCGGGTGTTGCAATCGGGCGCCTTTGTCGAGGGGTGGGCGGTGTACACCGAGCAGATGATGCTCGATCAGGGCTATGCCGATGGCGATCTGCGCGTGCGGTTGATGCAGCTCAAGTTCTACCTGCGGGCCGTGGTGAATGCGATCTTGGACCACCAGCTCCATTGCAGCGGCATGACCGATGAGGCTGCCATGAAGTTGATGGTGGAGGGCGCCTTTCAATCCGAGGGCGAGGCCCGCCTCAAGCTCATTCGCGCCAAGCAGACCAGCACCCAGCTGAGTACCTATTTCGTGGGGCGGATGGCCCACTATCGGCTCAGGCAGCAAATCGAGCGGGAGTTGGGCGAGCGGTTCGAACTGGGGCGTTACCATGAGGCTGTGATTTCGCATGGCTCGGTGCCGACCAAATACCTTCTGGAATTGGTCCGAGCCCGATTGAAAGAGGCTCGTTGAAGGAGTCTTGTTGGATCGGTCCTCGCTCTCATTTCGCTTCGTGGACGAATCCGTTACGCCGGCACGTTCCTTCCAACGCAATTGCTCCGGCTCAGCGCAGCAGGAGGACCACCCTCGAGTGGGCGAAGATCACGTCGGGATCGCGTTGCAGGGCCTCGAAGTAGCTGCGAGGAAAGCCATGACCTTCCTCCGAGGCGACCAGCAGTCGTCGGGTTTGTGTGAGCAGGTCTTGAGCTTCTTTGGGTGAGAGGGGTATGCGCCGATCCAACGCTTCGTCGATGGTGACGATCAGGCCAGAGAGCGGCAGCAACCAGGCGAACCAAGGATCACTCGAGAGCAGGCGTAGGAAGTGATTTGGCGAGGGAATTGGCCCCAGGGCCGCTTCGTAGCCGACCCGTTCGGAATCGACGAGGGTCTTGTGAAGTTCCAGCAAGGCCTCCCGGAGTTTCTGAAGTTGGGGATGGGGGTGGAGACGCGACACGAATTAGGGTCTCTCGAAAACTCCGGACAGGCAAATCAGAGGCTTATCCAATTACTCCGGCAGAGAAGCCCACGCTCGGAGGCCGCCCCAGAGCTTCCAGATTCTGCGGTCAATGCTGGGGAGGGTTTCCCAAATACGATGCTTCGGGTTGAGCGAGGCTTTGGATGTGTTTTGGCTATCCGGACGGATGGACTTTCCGATGCCAATGGCTCTTGGTTTGGGATAGGCTTCAGGACTTCCGATGAAGTTTGTTTCAACGTTATGGCTCCTCGCGCTGTGTGCGGGGTTGGGATGTTCACAGGAGGCTCCTGTCTCGCGTGCGCCGAAGGCTCCGGTGCCCATTCCGGTGACTGTGGCCCCGGTGGTGATCCAGTCGGTGGACCGCACCTTGCCCATCGTCGGCACGCTGTATGCCAAAGATTCGGCCCTGGTTTCTGCGGAGGTGGAAGGCAAGTTGGAGCGCACGCTCGTCGAGTTCGGAGACCGGGTGAAGGCAGGTCAGGAGTTGGCTAGGATCGACACCGATTCCTACACGGCGTTGGCTCATCAGGCCGAGGCACGGGTGGAGCAATCGAGGGCCCTGGCACATGGGGCCGAACAGGAATTCCATCGACAACAAGTACTGCTCAAAACGGGTATCGCCGCTCCGGCAGATTTGGATGGGGCCGAGGCTCAAGCCGACCAGACTCGGGCGGCGTTGAAGGCGGCGGAGGCGACCTTGGCCGTGGCCCAGTTGAATGTCGACCGCAGCCGGATTCGCGCTCCGTTTGATGCGGCTGTGGCCGATCGGATCGCTTCGGCTGGGGACTTTGTGCGTCCCGGTTCACCGCTTTTCCGCATGGTTAATGATGGGGTCTTGAAGTTCATCGCGCAGGCCCCGGAAAGCTTCGGCCCTCAGGTGGTGCGCGATCTGCCTGTGGTGTTTTCCGTGGATGCCTATCCTGGCCGGCGGTTTGAAGGTCAGGTGTTCCTCATTAGCCCTCAGGTGAATCTCACTACCCGAATGTTTGATTTTGGTGCCTTGGTTCCCAATGTCGAACGCCTGCTCAAGGCGGGCACCTTTGCCCGGGGAGAATTGGTTCTGGAGCGGGCCGTCCCGACCCGCGTGGTCCCTGTGGTTTCGGTGCTTTCCTCGTCGGGAGTCTCTCGGGTGTTCCTCGTGAAGGGGGAGTTGCCCAATCGCGGGTGGTGAAGACGGGCCGGGTCTTGGGTGATCGGTTCGAGATTGTGTCGGGTCTTTCCGAGGGAGAATCGGTCGTCACCAGCGGTCACTTAAAATTGGCCGATGGCATGGTGGTGGAGGTGCGGCGATGAGTGCTTCAACGGGTACCGACGGGACTCCCCGTCCACAACCCAAAGAACAGGTTTTGGGGGGCGGGTTGGCCGATATCTGCATCCGGCGGCCGGTTTTCGCCACGATGCTCAACGTCTTGTTGATCGTTGTGGGGTGGTTTGCGTACCGCGAGTTGGGGGTCGAGCAAATTCCCAATGTGGAGCTGCCCATTATCACCGTCAGCACCACCTTGCGGGGGGCCTCGCCCGAGGAGATCGAGACCGGCATCACTCAGCCGATGGAGGAAATCATCAACACCGTGGAAGGCATTGAGGAGCTGAGTTCTTCCAGCCGGGAAGGGGTGTCTTCGATCACGGCGCAGTTCTTCTTGGAGCGTAATCGGGACCTGGCCGCCCAGGATGTGAGAGATAAGGTCAACTCGATCCTGTCGCGACTCCCCCCGGGTACGGAGACGCCCATCGTGGACAAGTACGAGGTGGATGCGACCCCGGTTTTTTCGGTGGCAGTCAGCTCGCCCCGGGACCTCAAGGAATTGACCTTTCTGGTGGGCCGGCGTCTTAAGGAGAATTTGGAAACCGTGCAGGATGTTGGGGCGATCCAATTGATCGGATCGCGGGTGCGGGCGGTGCAGGTGGCCGTGGATCCCGATCGCCTCCGCCAGTTCGGCCTCGATATCGGTGATGTCCGCAAGGCCTTGATGGAGCAGAACGTGGAGATCCCTGGTGGCCGGGTGCAGCAGTCCGGCCGCGAGTGGGTGCTGAGAACTCTGGGCCGGATGGAGACAGTGGCTTCCTTCGAGCGCCTCATCATCGCCGATCCGGGTGGACAGCCCATTTACCTCGGTCAGGTGGCCAGGATTACCGATGACATCGAGGAGCCTCGGACGTTGTCCCGCCTGAATGGCACCAACTCGATCACACTTGTGGTTCGCAAGCAGAGCGGATCCAACACCGTCCGGCTGATCGACGCTCTGATGGCTCGGATGGACGAGTTGAAATCGGTGCTCCCGCCGGATGTCACGTTGACGGTCATCCGCGACCAGTCGCGCTTTATTCGGCGCAATTTGGGTGAGGTTTCCTTCCACCTGGTGCTGGGCATGGGGCTGGTGGCCTTGACGGTCTTTGCGTTCATGCACGACTGGCGCAGCACCGTCATCGCGAGCATCGCCATACCGACCTCCATTATTGCGACCTTCGCTCTCATGCGGGTGATGGGGTATACCATTAACAATGCCACCATGCTCGCGCTGACCTTCGCCGTCGGCGTGGTGATCGATGATGCGATCGTGGTCTTGGAAAACATCTATCGGACCATGGAAGAGCATGGGTTGGGCCCGCTGGAGGCGGCCCGTCAGGGCACTCGCGAGATCTCGTTGGCGGTGTTGGCGACCACGTTGTCGCTGGTGGTTATCTTCCTGCCGCTCTCCTTCCTGAAGGGCCGCACGGGCATGTTCTTTAGCAGTTACGGGGTGACGGTGGCCTTCGCCATCCTCGTGTCGCTCTTCGTGAGTTTTACCCTCACACCGATGCTTGCGGCGCGATTCCTGCGCCGGTCGAACAATGAAGCCGACCGTCTCAAAAAAGCCCATGGAGGACCGTGGATGATGTGGATCGGCCACCAGTACCTGGCCGTGCTTCGGTGGAGCCTGAGCCACCGGTGGGTGATCATGTCGTTGAGCCTGGCCTGTGTGGTCTCCATCTGGCCGCTGCTCAAGGCCAGTCGGTTCACCTTCATGCCCATGGATGACTCCAGTGAGTTCGAGGTCAACCTCATGCTTCCGGAAGGCAGTGGCCTCGAGCAGACGGCGGCCCTGACCGCCGAGGTGGAAGCTCAGCTCAAGGCGATTCGTATCGGCGACCAGGTGGCCATCACCGATACTTTGGTCACGATCGGACCGATCGGGGGGCGTGTGGGGAAGGGTGAGGGGGATGTGACCCAGGTCAGTATCTACTGCCGCCTCCCAGAGTTGGGCGGGCTGATTAACCAACTGCGTGGCACGTCTCGCCGCTGGGGGCAATTGGAGGCGATGACCAAGGCCCGTGACGTGGTGGCGCGGTATCCGGATGTGCGCTCCTCAGTGGGGGCTATTTCTCCTCTGGGTGGTGGCGGCGGACGCAGCGCGGAGTTGTCTTTCAACTTGGTGGGCCCCGACTTGGAACGCTTGACGGCCTACTCCGAGGCGCTGGTGAAGGAGTTGCGCCAAAACCCGGGCCTGTCTGATGTAGATACAACCCTGTCCAACCGAAAGCCCGAGCTGCAAGTCCACATCGATCGGGATAAGGCCAGCCAGTTTGGTCTGCACGTCACCGACATTGCAGCCACGCTACGAACTTTGGTGGGCGGGGAAATCATCGGGGTGTTTAAGGAGAAGGATGAACAGTACGACGTTTGGCTACGAGCGGATGCCGCCCATCGAGGGACCGTCGAGGCGTTGCAGCAGGTGTTTGTGCGCACTCGTCCCAGCAGCGCTTCGGGGACCCGGCCCGAGATGGTGCCCTTGGGCAATTTCGTTCGCTTTGAAGAAGCACGTGGCCCCAATCAAATTGGCCGTTTCCAGCGTCAGCGCCGCGTGACCTTGTTGGCCAATCTGGGGACCTATTCCCTGGGCGAGGCGGTGCAGGAGGTCGAGCGGGTGGTGGCTCAGATGAATCTACCGCCGGAATATCAGATGGTGATGTTGGGGCGTGCCAAGCAGTTGAGGGAGACCTTGACCAACTTCCTGATGGCCTTCGTGGTGGCGGTCATCTTCATGTACATGGTGTTGGCGGCCCAGTTCGAGCACTTCATCTATCCCATCTCGATCTTGTTGGCGGTGCCGTTGTCGTTGCCGTTCGCGTTGGCTTGGATGGTCTTCATTAATGAAGAGCTCAACATCTATGCCATTTTCGGGCTCTTCATGTTGGTGGGTATCGTGAAGAAGAACGGCATCATGCAAATCGACTACACGCGGGTGCTCCGGGAGCGGGGGGTGCCTCGGGATGAGGCCATCCTCGAGGCCAATCAGGTTCGCCTGCGACCCATCCTCATGACCACGTTGTTGCTGGTCGCGTCGATGATTCCCATCGCGCTGGGCGTGGGCCCGGGGGCCGCGGGTCGGGCCTCAATGGCCAAGGTGATCATCGGCGGTCAAATGCTCTGCTTGCTGTTGACGCTCCTGGTCACTCCGGTGAGTTACGCGATTTTCGATGACTGGGGCCGTCGGTTGCTGCGGCGTGGGCCGGATGGCTCTTAAGAACAGCCGGTCCAGCGCATCCGGCCCAACCATTGAGAACGAAGTTCTCGGGTGGATGTTGGAACGGGTTTTCCTGGGTTGAGTGCGCGGATCGTTGTCGTGTCAACGGGAGGGTGAGGTTCAAGTCCCGGGACCGGCAGACTTCAGTGTATCCGGTTTGAGGTGGCCTGCGTGAGGCGCTTGGAGAAGGGTTGCGAACGATTTCCCATGCAAGACCTTGCGCCGAATATTTCGAGTCCTGAATCCACCAGAGTTT
>JAPLUF010000200.1 GCA_026397755.1 Verrucomicrobiota bacterium | reverse complement strand
GCCGCCGCCCGGCAATTGGGCGTGTCCCGCGACTACCTTCGTTATCGGCTGGGACCCAAGGCGGGATAATGCCTGCCCGGCATCCTCGCCTGCAGAAGCCCCGAGCCGGCCATTAAGGCTCGACGGTTTGCACGAATTTGAACTGACCGTTCTCGACCGTGATGATCACTGCCGCCTTGGGCGCATTGCGCTGTGCGTCCATGCGGGTGCGGCCGCTGGCGGCGACCAAGTCGGTGGTGACGAGCGCCGCCTTGATCTTGGCCGGCTCGGCCGACCCGGCGCGCCGGATGGCGTCGGCCAGCACCTTGGCCGAATCGTAGCCCAGGGCGGCCATCGCATCGGGCGTCTTGCCTTGATAGCGGGCCTTGTAGGCGGCCACGAATAGCTTGGCTTCCGGGGTGTCTTGGATGGGTGAGAAGTGCGTGGAGTAGTAGGTGTTCTTGAGCGCCTCGCCGCCGGCGATTTGGATGAGCTCCGGGGCCTCCCAGCCGTCACCGCCGAACATCGGCACGGTGATGCCCAGCTCTCGCGCCTGCTTCACAATGAGCCCGACCTCGTTGTAGTAGCCCGGCACACAAATGCCCTCGGGATTGGTCGCCTTGATGGCCGTGAGCTGGGCTTTGAAGTCCTTGTCCTTCGAGGAGTATTTCTGCTGCACCACGATTTGGCCGCCGGCCGCCGTGAAGGCGTCGCTGAAATACTGGCGCAGCCCATCGCCATAGGCCGACGACACGTCCGAGAACACCGCCACCCGCGCGAGCTTGAGCGACTTGCGGGCGAACTCCGCGATGAGCCGGCCCTGGAAGGGATCGGTGAAGCACACCCGGAAGACGCAGTCGCCCACCTCGGTGACCTTGGGATTGGTGGACGAAGGCGAGATCATGGGGATGCCCGCTGCCTGACACACCGGACCGGCCTCGAGCGAGCGTCCGGAGGCCACCTCACCCAGCACCGCCACCACCTTGTCGCGGCTGATGAATTTTTTGACAATGGTCACCGACTCGCCGGCCGTAGAGCGGTTGTCTTCGTGCAGCAGTTGAAGTTGTTTGCCCAACACGCCGCCGGACTTGTTGATCTCCTCGATGGCCAAGACCGTGCCTTCGTGCGACGAGACGCCGAAGGTTGCCTCCGTGCCGGTGAGGGAGCAGAACTCGCCCACCTTAATGGTGTCGGCTCCAGCGGCTCCGGCAGCGCCGCCCTCCGACGGTTTACAACCGGTCCACGGCAAGACCGTGGCGGCGGTAGCGGCGGCAACAGTGGCGAGGAAGGCGCGGCGGGGTTGAGCGGGGTTCATGGTGAGGTCGTGATCGAGGGATCGGATCTGGCTCTGGGTATCTCTGTGGGGACAGGCTAGGAATCTCTCCGCCGGCTTTCAATCGAGGACTGAGCGAGGACTGAACTAACGATGGTGCTGAGGCCCCTCTTATTCGATCAGCTCCGGTGCGCATCGAGGAGCGCGTGGGAATTGATTAAACGCCCCGTATTTGTAGAGTCTCCAGGTGCCGCGGGAGAATCCCCAAAGCGCCACTCGATCACCATGACGCCGAAATTACCCACTTCCCAAGACGCCTTGCTGTTCACTCCTGGACCGCTGACGACTTCGCTTGCGGTCAAGCAGGCCATGCTCCACGACGCCGGTTCTTGGCACTGGGAGTTCAACAACTTGGTGGCCGCGGTGCGACAGGCCATTCTCGGACTTGGCGGGGTATCGCGCGAGTCGGGCTGGGAAGCCATTCTGATGCAGGGCAGCGGCACCTTCGGCGTTGAGGCGGTGTTCCAGAGCGCCATCCCGCCCGAAGGCAAAGTGGCCGTGCTGTCCAACGGCGCTTACGGCGAGCGCATCCTCCTCATGCTCCAGCAGGCCCGGATTGCCCACACGGTGCTGCGCACGGCCGAGGATACCCCGCCGACTCCAGAAGCTCTGGACGCGCTGTTGGCCTCCGATCCGGCCATCACTCATGTGGCGGCGGTCCACTGCGAGACCACCACGGGAGTGCTCAACCCCATCGAGACGTTGGGCCCGGTGGTCAAGCGCCATGGCAAGGTGTACATCGTGGATGCCATGAGCAGCTTCGGCGGCTACCCCATCGACTTGGAGGCCGCGGGCATCGACTTCATCATTTCGTCGGCCAACAAGTGCGTGGAGAGCGTGCCGGGCTTCAGCTTCGTGCTCTGCCGCCGTGCGGTGCTCTTGGCCACCGAGGGTTGGGCGCGCAGCCTGAGCCTCAACTTGTTGGACCAGTTGAAGGGCTTCGAGAAGAACGGCCAGTTCCGCTACACGCCGCCTACCCACAGCATTCTGGCATTCGCCCAAGCGCTCAAAGAACTCGAACAGGAAGGCGGCATCGCCGCCCGTGCCGCGCGGTATCAGGCCAACAACGCCGCCCTCATTGCGGCCATGCGGACCATCGGTCTGAAGTCCTACCTGCCGGCGGCCGTGCAAAGCCACATCATCACCAGCTTCGTGTACCCGAAGGATTCGGCCTTCGTTTGGACCGAGTTCTACCGGCTCGTGGCCGAGAAGGGCTTTTTGCTGTATCCGGGCAAGATTAGCCAAGCCGACACCTTCCGCATTGGCAACATCGGCCGCCTCTTCGAGAAGGACATGCGCGCCGTGGTCAACGCCATCGCCGAGACCTTGCGCGAGATGGGTGTGAAATCGGCCTAGGTCGGCATCACTCAATGGCTGCAGGAAGAACGACGCAGGGGAACGGTTGAATCGGTTTGAAACTCCAGCTCTTTGGGCCGAATCCGTTGTGCCGAGAAGACTCGGGAATCAAAGTTTTCCAGGGATGTAGTATCTCTCCTTGAGGGATGCCCAGAAAAGTCACCCCTATCCCCAACCGTGGTAGTGAAGCAGAGGTGATCTCCGGAAAACCGAGTTATTTTATATTCGATTACCTGATATAATTTTGATTGCTAACGAATAATGAAAATCGTTGCTCTTAAATCTATTAGTTTTCCCCCTCAACCACCCTGGTTCGGTTTCCCACTGCTGGCAGCGTTCTGGGTGTTGCTGCTGTGGGATCTTTTGTCTGCTGTGCCGCTTTCTCCCGAGTGGCTTGCACCGCGTTCGGAGGTCGCGTTGGTGTTTCAGAATCGCAACGGCCATTGGCAGATCTTCAGCGCGTTGGCGTTGAATGCCGCTCTTTGGGCGGGGGTGCCCGTGTTCCTGAATTGGCGACGGACAGGCCAGAGGCCGAGTGTCAGCGACTGGGCGTTGTTCGGATTCCTAGGCCTGACCGTGGCGCATTACGCAGGCCGTTACTCCACCGCTGCCGGGTCCACGGAACCGCTGTTCATTCTCGCTGGCACCTGGCTCGCCGGCGTTTGGCGTGTAGTGGGATCTCTGCAGCCACCGCGCCGTTTTTGGCCAGCGTTCTGGGTCGGCGCCTTCGGACTCGCGGCGGTCAGCCTGTGGCATTGGCCCCTGTTCCAAGTCTTTCACTATCGGGAGGCGCGCCGAGCCACGGGGTTGTGGAACAATCCCAACACCTATGGATTGCTGTCGGCCTGCCTGTCCGCCGCGTGCCTGGCCTGGTTGTTCCGGATCGCCCCATGGAAACAGGCCGCCAACAACAACCGCCTGAACGAGAGGAATGCCGATCGAAGGGCATGGCTTCTCTTGCTGCCACTAGTCCCCGCCGCGCTGGGCATGCTCCGTAGCTACAGTCGCGGCGCGTGGTTGGGATTTCTAGTAGCTATGGTGTGGTGTGGGTGGGTTCGATTTTCTCCGGTGCTGCGTGCCCTTCGCTCCCGTGCGCGCGCCGGGTCGATTCCTGATCGTCGACGCTGGCTGGCGATCCGACTGTCGGTGGTTGTCGTGTTGGCGGGAGGATTGAGTTCTCTGTGGTTCCTGAAGGATTTCCAGAACCCACTCCTCCGCCGAGTGGGCACTGTGGCCAACAACACCGACCGTTCCTGGCGCAACCGTGTGGACGCCTGGGTCGGGGCCGCCCGGATGACCGCCGCCCGTCCCGTCACCGGTTGGGGGCTCAATCTGGTGGATGCGACCTACGCCCAAGAGTTCAAACCGGCGCATTTGAAGGAGACGGCTGCCATTCAGCTCAATGACTCCCTGACGTTGGCGGCCGGAATGGGAGTGCCGGCGGTGGGGCTGTTCCTCGTGCTGGTGGGCAGCCGCTTGCGTCTCGCTCACCAAGAGATGAACCCCAATGTCGCTCCACTCCTGGTGCTGCTCATCGGAACTTGGTTCGATGGGGTGCTCTTCCGGATCCCACTCGCCGTTCCGTTTTGGGTGCTGCTGTTGGTCGGCACGGGTGATCTTTCGGAAGTCCTGGCTCGGCCCCGACCTACGGGCGAGCCCTCGCCGCAAGCAAAGGGCTGATTCCTGGTTGAACTGCGAGATTAGACCCGAACATGGCCGTCCCTCTTCCATCTGGATCTCCCGCCGCAGGAAGATCGCGGACGCCCGTTCGACTTGGGCAACGCACGGCAGCCGGAGTCCTGGTAGCGGTGCTCCTGATTCTTCGAGTTTTATCACCGGACATCCCCGGAGGTCTGCGATACCGGCTGGATCCTTGGGTGCGACATGCAGCGGACGCGGTCGCCGAAAAACCCGGGACGGCCGCCAAAGCCGATGCGCTGCACGAATGGCTGCACGATCGCCAACGCCGTGAACAGTGGACGCACGATTGGTTCGGCCGTCTCGATTGGGCCACCGCTGGTGCGCGAGGTGGCTGTCGGGCCTTCTGTGAGACCTACGCGGAGATCGGCAACGCCCTCGGGCTGAGAGTCCGACCGGTATACACCTTCTGGCCGACCATTGGGAATCCTCATTACTGGGTAGAAATCTGGGATGTGGAGAACCAACGCTGGCACCCCTGTGATGTCTCCGCCTATGAGCGGACCTGGGATACCCCGTGGATGCACCGGGTGCCGAAGGCGGTCAGTCTGGTACCGACAACTGAGCCTGGAAGTTGGGCAGCCCATGATCAATCCCAGTGGGAGATGCTCGAAAACACCATCGGCCAGCATTACCCGAGTGGTCAGGTGGAGGTGACCGTGCTGGAACGCGACCGTCCGCTATCGGGTGCTCGGGTGGAGGTGCAAGTTTGGTTGGGCAACGGCATGGGTGGCCAAGCGGCCGGGGCTACCAAGTTTGTGGACCCCAAGCTGTTTTCCGTATTGGCCGGTCGCACGGACACCAACGGCCTGGTGCGGTTCACCTTGGGTCACAGCGCAAAACAACCCTACCTAATCCGCCTCGACGTTCCTGACGATTCCGATTGGGCCTGGGTGGCGGTGCACTCCAACTCCTTGCACCGGAGCACGCTGCAGGCGGACCGCCGTCACCCTTATAATCTCAAGGCGTCACCGCCGCGCCTGCCATAGTCCTTGGATAAAAAATAGTTTGATTAGAAAAATAATTGACAATATTCTGTATTCAACTAGCAAATATTGAAGTTCCCGATGCCACCAGTCAGACGCCATAATTCAGCTCCGTGTTGCCAAGCACGTCCGTCAGTGCCAAGCACGTCCGTCGGTGGCAAGCACGTCCGTCGCCAAAGCGAGCGCTTGATTGCCCCACATGGGGATCGGTCAGAAGGCAAGCCCAGACTGGGGGGCGCATCACTTGCGCTCAATTCGTGTCAGGCCTTGGAATTGTCCTTAACCCAACCATGAATTACCGGATTTTTAGGTTCCTCGCTACTTTCAGTGGGTAGCACGGTAATGTGAGTTTCCCGGCGACGAAGTAGAGCACAGTGGTCATGTATTCCACAGACCGATACCCGCGGGCCTTGCGCTTCACAGCCGAG
>JAPLUF010000362.1 GCA_026397755.1 Verrucomicrobiota bacterium | reverse complement strand
GCACTGCTTCCGGACAGTCTCACCAAGGTAGATCCGGATCTTCCGATGAAGTCGGCGGGCTTCGCAACGGCCGTCAAAGCGGGGGCGCTGAGCATTAATGGAACGGTGGTTCACTATGACCCTGAAAAAGACTCCCTGAATCACTTGTGCGAGAAAATTCATGAGTCCACCCACCAGGCGATCACCGCGGCGTATCTAGCCAAAGACGACACGTTGGCATTGTGGTCGACTCAATCGTCCCTGGATCTGAAGGATCAGGATGGTGGAAATCTTCTTGCGGCCTCCAATTTGGCAGCAACCGAGGGCAAGGAGTCCAGTTGGCAAAGTTCTGCCCCGCTCGGAGTAGTGACTCCGGCCCTGTTTGTCCCGTCCGACTTCCAACGCAGTTGGTATGAGACTATTTACTTTTCCTTCGTTGTGGCGCTGACCCTCGGTTTCGGAGATATACTCCCCAAGACCGTGGCCGCCCAATTTGTCGTGAACTTGCTGACCCTAGTGGGTTACGTCGGACTGGGTGGATTACTCACCATCTTCAGCAACCAGTTGGGCCGTCGCGGCGAATAGACAACCTTATGAAACCGGGCGAAGGATCTTCCCACAAACCAGCACCCTCCTCGGTTTCTCCGGATCAGCAACCCGGCAGGGCCGTTCGATTGGCCCGTTCGCTGGGCTCGATGCTTCAAGGCGTCTTAAGAGGAAAGAACCAGAAGGCGGATGCTCAGGACGCCGAGGCCAACCCGGCTTTGTCGATCTGGAAAGCGACCCACGGTCACGGAGGGGCAAAGCCGGTCGTTCCACTAGCGCAGCCCAAACCGGCTGCGAAACCGAAGGCGCCGACCGGGAAGGGCGGACGCCGAGGCAAAGGGGCTGTCGTCGCGCCGCGCCGGCCGATCATTCAAGTCATCGAGCGGCCACGACCGACGTTGAACCGCGGTAAGCCGGTACCAGGATCGGTCACCACTGAGGCTGGCCTCATTGTTCCGGCTGCGCCGGCGCTCATTAATCCGTATGCCGGATGGTCGCAGACCGATGTCCAGGATCGCATTCGCCAACTCCTCGGGGATATCGAGGTTCCTCGATTCAGGAAGGCTGTCTTCGAAACCTTGCGCCGACTCCGGGATCCCGACACGACTCCCGGAAAGATCATGGAGGTCATGTCGATCGATGCCCAGTTGGTGGGCAAGGTGATGAACACGGTGAACTCCACCGCCTACTCTCCGAAGAGCAAGGTCCAGTCTTTGGATCACGCCATCATGCTCATGGGAAATGCGGACTTGGAGCGCATCGTCATGATTGTGGGTTCGAAGGCGGCGATGCCCAGTCAGACCCATGCGAAGTTCGCGCTCGGCGACTTCTGGCGAGCCAGTTCACGCCGGGCGGTGCTAGCTCGAGAACTTGCTGACATTGTCCAACCGTCCAAAGCCAATCTTTCCTTCACTGCAGGATTTCTGCAGGACCTCAGCGTGCCGCTCATCGTCAGCAGTAAGAAGGACGACTACATGAAGATTTTTTCGACTGCGATCGAAGAAAAGCGGGACCTCCACACGCTGGAGCATGAGACTATGGGCTGGGATCATGCCGAAGTCGGGGCCTCGATCGCATTGCACTGGGAATTGCCGGAAGATGTGATGCTTTGCATGAAAGATCACAATGATGGTGCGGCCCAGACACGGCCGGATGCGGCCCACTATGTGAGTACTCTTCACCCGTCTCATGGCGAGGAATGGAACGAGATCTTCGCCAACAAGGTGGGGCAACGATATCAGGTACCCCGGGAGGCGTTGGATGACGTGTGCAACAACTCCATTAGCAAGGCCGCAGAACTCGCGAAGCTTTTCTGAGAGTCTTTGGACCTGCTTGAGAGCAGGGAATCCTGGCTGGCAGGAGGACTTCCGTTCAGACCTGCTCGAACAATCGTTCCATCCAGGCTTCGCCTCCGGTGCGCTCGAAACCGCCTGGGATGAATCGACCACTCGATGTCCCAAAGACAGCGATACCGCTGGCGAGGACCAGATCCCAGATTTTGGAGGGCGACTGACACTCGTCCAAATGCGTGAGAAGCAACCCATGCGGCCGGAAGGGCATGAACTGCACGACCTGATTCTGGAGGATGGACGCCTCATACGCTGCATTGAGGGTGAGTAGCAGGCAGTCCGGTTCAAAGCGGTCGAGCAAATTAGCCATCCGATCGGAGACATCGGGATCGGTGGGGTTCCAACCGGGCAGGTCTAGAAATTCGCGGGAACACGGCGGCAGCCCAGGGTTCCAGGTGGTTTCCACGGGGATCCCGAGCAGTTCGGCGTGTTGCGATAAAAACTCTGCCGAATTGGCGACAATGCCATCGAGGCACCAAATCCGGCAATCCTGGCGGTGGCGGAGTGATTCGATGGTGATCCACTTGGCGGTGGCAATGCTTTTGCCTGAGCCCGCCGCCCCGATGAGGGCAATCCGACGGGGTGTTTTAGGAATCCTTTTGGTGCCTTTGTCCCACGCAGCCAGCAGTGCAGCCCCTAGCTGAAGACAGGCCTCTTGGTTGGTCAATGCCGCGCCCGAACTGGGAATAGACTGGTGCACCTTCCGGGCGGATTCTTCATTGAGACCTAGACTGAGGAGCAGCTCCATCGTGCGGGCTTCTTTCGGCGCGGAGCGGACCCTAGCAACCGGTGCACCTGAGGGCGGTGGGGTCGGTGTCAGTGGGGCAGGGGCCTGAGCCCACGCCTCAATTTCCATGGCTCCCCAAATCCGGCCAATGCCGGCCGACGGGACACGCTTGAGTTGCACCACGATGGCCGAGGCTCCAAGACTTTGATGCACCTTGGCCAAGGCTTCTTCGGCCGTATGGCCCTTGAAGAGCATCAGGCCTGTCTGGGGAATCGCAGATCGATCAGAGGAATGGAGACTCATGTCGATGAATCAAGGCAGGCTGGGGATCGAGTACTCGGTGTTCACTCGGAGCCGTGGAGGCAATTCTTCGTAGGCCAGAAACCGCAGGTCCGGATAGGTAGGGCCGAAGAACTTTCGGAGTCCAAGGCGGATGACTCCAGAACACAGTAAGAGGGGAATGCGCCCTTCGGCCACAGCGGGTTGGATTGCCTTCCCGATATGGAAGCTGAGGTGCTGCGCCGCCATGGGCGTTAAGGCCAACGTATTCTCGGTCAATCCCGGATGGAGTCCTTTGGCCAACTCTTCTTCTAGCCAACTTTCCAAAGTGATGGCCGAGAGATTACCCCGTTCATCCAGATAGCCTTTGACCAACTCTGGACCGATGGAGCGACGGGCTTGTTCGGACAATTCGTCGATGTTCTTGGTGGTCGCCGAGCTGTCAGCGACCCGCTCCAAGATGCTCACCAGGTTGCGAATCGAAATGCCCTCGATGAGCAAGTTCTGGAGGATGCGCTGGACCTGACCCAAATTGAGTTGTGCGGGCACCAGCTCATTGACTAGGGCCGGTTGGGTTTTCTTGAGATTGTCGAGGAGTCCGTCGACATCTTGTCGGCTGAGCAATTGGTGGGCATGCCGGCGGATGCACTCCTGGAAATGCGTGACGAGCACGGAGGTGGTATCCACCACGGTGTACCCCGCTAATTCCGCGCTGCTGCGGTGGAGTTCATCGATCCAGACGGCAGGCAAATTGAAGACCGGCTCAGTGGTGGCCTCGCCAGCAATCACCTGGTCGCTATGACTGATGTTCATTGCGAGCCAACGGCCCGGGCGCAATGTTCCGCGACCGACCATGTTTCCGCGGAAGAGGATTTGGTACTCTTGTGAGTCTAATTGAAGATTGTCCCAAAGGCGGACTGAGGGGACCACAAAGCCCATGGTCTGGGCGAAATTCTTTCGAACTCCGGTGACCCGCTCCAGGAGGTCTCCGCCCTTGCTCACATCGGCCAAGGTCACCAATCCAAATCCCAACTGAACTTCCAGCGGATCCACGGAGAGGAGTTGCTGAATGGGTTCCTGACCGGTCTTGGGAGCATCTTTGGCAGCCGCGTCACTGGCGGCGGATTCCGAACCAGCGGGGACGACCGGTCGCTCGGGCAGAGTTCGCCACAAGGCAAAGAGGAGTGCGGAGGTGCACAGCAAGAGAATCGTGGGAAACCCAGGCATCAAGGCCACAAATCCCATCGCACCCGCAGTGAGAAGGATGGGGCGTCGTTGGAACACCAACTGCTGACCCAGCGCCGTCCCGAGGTCTTCCCGGGCTGCCGCACGAGTCACGAGCAGTGCCGCCGCGGTCGAGAAAATCAAGGACGGCACCTGTGAGACGAGACCGTCACCAATGGAGAGGATGGTGTATCGGCTCAACACCTCTAGGGCCGACTCGTTTCGCTGAAAGACGCCGATCAAAAACCCGCCAACGATGTTAATGACCGCGATGAGGATGGCCGCGATGGCGTCCCCACGAACGAACTTCGATGAGCCGTCCATGGCTCCATAGAAATCGATCTCGCGTTGCAGCATTTGTCGCCGGTTCCGAGCAACCACCTCCGAAATGGCTCCGGAATTGAGTTCCTGGTCGATGGCCATTTGTTTGCCCGGCAGAGCATCGAGGGTGAATCGAGCCGCGACCTCGGCAATGCGCCCCGCGCCCTTGGTGATGACCACGAAATTAATGACCGTTAGCAGCGCGAAGATAATGACGCCGATGACATAGTTGCCTCCGACCACTTGTTCGCCGAAGGCCGAGATGATTTGACCTGCCTCACCCGTGCTCAAGATAAGCCGGGTCGAAGCCACGTTCAGGCCTAGCCGGAACAACGTGGTGATGAGTAGCAGCGTGGGAAACGTCGAGAACTCCGCCGGGTCGCGGAGGAAGAGCACCACCATCAACGTGAGAATTGCGCTCCCGAGACTCAGCACGATGAGGATATCGAGCAGGAATGCCGGGATGGGCTGGATGAGCAGCAGCAGCGAACCCAGGACGAAGAACGCCACCGCCAATTGGGATTTCGGCATCCGGACCGACAGACCCGGGGATGAGAGGGGATTAGCCATTCGGTGGGGTATTCTTGCCGAGGTAGTAGCGGTAACGGTTGGTCCGATAGACGAAAGCGAGGATCTCGGCGACCGCCTGATAGACCCTCGGATCTATGGCGTCTCCCTCCTCGCAAATCTGGAACAGCAGCCGGGCGACAGGCTTGTTCTCCACCAGTGGCACTTGAAATTCTTTGGCGATTTCCCGAATGCGGAGGGCATTAAAACCCTGGCCTTTGGCGACCACGCGGGGTGCTTTGTCTACGGCAGAATCGAACTTCAGAGCGACCGAGATATGCGTCGGGTTGGTCACCACAACATCCGCGGTTGGAACTGTCTTGCGCCAACTCACGCGCATCTTCCGCTGAAGTTTCTTCATGCGGGCCTTGGACTCCGGATCACCTTCGCTGGAGCGCGACTCCTCCTTGACCTCTTGCTTGGACATCTTGAGATCCTCGGAATTCTTCCAGACCTGATAGCCGTAATCGGCGGCCACGATGATCGCCAGACCGAAGAGCAATCGTCCCAGGAGCTTCTCCACCGCATTGCCCATGAAGCGCAGAAGCTCTTCGAGGCTGGAGTCCGTCAGAAAAACTGGTTCGTTCACCAGATCCATAACGAGAGTCCAGGCCACCAGCACGATCACCGCCAGATTGAGCATCTTGACCGCCGTGCGGACAAGCATTCCGGGTTTGAAGAGCTGCTGCATTCCTTCTAGGGGATTTAATCGTCCCCAGTTGATGCTCAAGGCGTCCGGCGTGAAATGGAATCGACTCTGAAGCCCTGAGGCGATGATGCCCGATACCATGGCCATTCCGAGCGGTGGCAGGATGAAGATCGCCAATCTCTGTCCGCTGGAAAAGGCTCCGGCCACCACCGAGTCGGCCGACGGAAGATCGGGCCGGATGTTTCCTAAGAGGCCTCGGAACTGATACGACAGCTCAGTCCAGAGATCAGACCCTATCCATTTCAGGATGATGAGGGTCGTCAGGATGCTGAAGAGGGTGTTGATCTCGGCGCTTCGGGGGAACTGGCCTTTGGTGATGGATTCCTCCAGGCGCTTCGGCGTCGCCTGCTCTGTTTTGCTCTCGGGATCGTCAGCCATGGCGCGCCTTTCAATTGCCTGGAATCACCCGCAACAGACCGGCTGCATCGAGCAGGTCTCCCGGCAATCGCTGAGCGCGGGCGCTGAGGTGCAGAGCCGCCAAATGGAGGCTGGCACCGAAGAGGAAGAGCCCAACCACCGCGCGGAACAAAAAGCTGTCTTGGAAGACAGGCAGCTGGGGAAGTGCTCGCCCCAAGAGCAGTAGAGCGACATTGAGAAGAAATCCTCCGGCAATGACCGGCATCGCGAGTTTGACCGAAAGCAGCAGCGTGGCGGCGGTCATCCCACCCATCCAGTTCAGCAGTCCCGAGGCATCGGTCGTGCCTGTCGAGACCATCGGCAGCAACTGGAAACTTTCGGCGAAAGCCAACAACCAGCGATCGTAAAAACCTCCTCCAAACATGATTAATTGGGCCAGGAACTCGAGCATCACGCTGGGCTCACTAGTGGGCTCACCGGAGCTGGGTGAGAAGATTTGGGCGCTTTGGAGGCCCATTTCATTGGAGATCAAATGGCCTGCTCCCTGTGCGGCAAAGATCGCAAAACGGGAACTGAAGCCCAACAGCAGGCCGATGAGTGTTTCCCGGGCAGTCAGCAGTGAGATTTCAAGCCAGCCCGATGTCATCGACGGGACGGGCAGTCGTTGGGCCACCGGAATCATGGCCCACACCACGGCCACAGTGACCATGAGCCGGATCCGCACCGGGATGCCGCGCCCCGAAGTGATCGGGGATGCGGACATGCAGGCCCCTGTCCTCCACAGCACCCACCAACCTGTCCACAATTGGTCCATTGGGCGTCCTATCGGTTAATGCGTCCCATGAGGCCGATGACGCCGATGGTGTAGTCCATCACGATTTGGAGCGCCCACGGCAGGATCATTAGCAAGACTCCAAGGACAGTGAGCGCTTTGGGCACGAAACTGAGGGTCTGCTCCTGAAGCGAGGTGATCGTCTGGATGAGACTCACGATCAACCCCGTGATCATGGCCGTCAGCAGCAGTGGCGACGCCACGATGAAGATTCGCTCGACCAGTTGCTTGAGGAGGTCCACAGCCAGTTCCGGTGTCATGCGATGGGTTTCTTGAATGGGTCGACAGCGCTCAGATGAAGCTGTTGACCAAGGACTTGGTGATGAGCCCCCAGCCATCCACGAGGACGAACAAAAGGATCTTGAGGGGCAGGGAAATGTTGGCCGGTGGTAGGAACATGAGCCCCAGACTCATGAGGATGATCGCCACCACGTAGTCGATGAGGAGAAAGGGTAGAAATACCAAAAACCCCATTTGGAACGCCGTCCGGAGTTCATTGATGAGGAAGGCTGGTACCACGACCGACAGCGGAAGATCTTTGGCCTCAGTCGGTGGAATGCCGGCCAGTCCAGCGAAGAATTCCACCTGATCGGTCCGGGTTTGTCGGAGCATGAATGCCTTGATACGAAGGGATGCCCGATCCAGCGCCTCGGTGCTGGTGATCTGACTAGTGCGGTAAGGCGCCAGGGCGGTCGTCTCAATGTCCCGGATGACCGGGCGCATGATGAAGAAGGTGAGGATGAGCGAAAACCCCATTACCAACTGGCTCGGAATGGCTGAGGCCACGCCTAAGGCATTCTTGGCCAACGAGAAGACAATGATGATCCGCGGGAAACTCGTCATCAGCATGAGCAACGAGGGAGCCAACGACAGCAGGGTCAGCGCGCCAACAATCTGGATGGTGGTATCCACATCTTGGGGTTTCGGAAGTCCGTTGATGCTGAAAGTGACCCCGGTGGGCACCGAGGATGCGGCATTCGTGACCACGGATGAATCCCCCTGTGCCTGGAGATGAAGGGTCCCCCAAGCCAGCATCATGACGGTGAAAACCCACCGAAGGACGGACGCGAAGCCGCGGTCGTTAGTGTTCGAGATGGATCGCGGTAATCCCAGGTGAGAGTCCGCGAAGTTCATGGTGCGCCCGGCCTGCCGGTGGGGACTTTGGGAAGTGCCTCCTTCAGACGCTGAGAAAAATCGGAGGTCTCTGGAGCAGTCGCCGATGAATGGGATTCGTCGGGCATGAGTTCTGCGATCATTGAAACCCCGGCCGGTGATGAGGAAACCAGGAATTGCTGGCTACCACAGGAAACCAAGTGCAGGAAGGACCGGTTGCCCAGTCCTCGGCTCTCATCCACTCGGAGGCGTATGCGTCGGTCTATCGCCGTTTTGAACCAGTTGCGACCCTTCAGCCAAATGAGACCCACCCAGACGGTGGCCAGCAGCAGGCACAGCGTTCCCAACATCCGGGTCCAATCTGCCAGTAGCGACGATCCGACGGCTGCAGCGGGCAATACTGGGGTCAGGTTGGTCATGCCTTGGGCAGGGAACCTGGGCGGGAAACGACTTCCTTGATCTTAATTCCAAAATTACCCTCAGCCACCACGACTTCACCGCGAGCCACCAACTTCGTGTTCACGAAGAGATCGACTGAGGCGTGCGCCGGCTTGTCCAACTGGACCACGGACCCGATGTCGAGTTTGAGCAACTCGCGGCAGGTCATCTCGCATGAGCCAAGTTCAGCGTTCAACTGAATGGGGACGTCGAGGAGGAACTCAATAGACGGGTTGTCGCTGCTGTCGGTGGTCATGGTTGTTATCAGGTGAGTCGTTCAGTGATCTCGATGGCCACCTTGCGGTTGGCGCTGCCGAGTTTACCGCGGAACCGAGGAAGTCCCTCGATTTGTAGCTCCACCTCATCGATCTTCGATGGGTCGAGGGGAATCATGTCTCCGGCCCGCATCTGAAGAATTTCTCGGGGGGTGATGGTCAAACCGGCCCAAAGGGCAGAGATGCGCATCGTCAGGTCGTTGTAGCCGGGATTCCACAGAACCTTTTCCTTGGCTAAACTCACTGCATCCGATCCAGCGTCGCCCATGCTCACCATGGCTCTCTGAATGCTCTGCGCCATCATTTCCAAGGGCAGAATAATATCCACGGTGGAGAAGCAATCGCCGATGATGGCCTGCACTTTGAGGATATAGACCACCGCTGTGGGATGATCCTCGGCCAGGAGCTTGATGTTCGTCTCGCGGCCCACGATACGGACCTTGGCCTCGTCCGGAGAATCGCTCCACTTGGAGAAGTATTCCTTGAGTGCCAACAAGACCGCCTGGTTCAGCAGGGCTAACTCAACCTCGCGCAACTCTCGGTCGGGATTGGCACCAAACCCTCGGCCGCCCAGCATCCGATCGCCGATCGCTAGTGCCAAAGGTTTTGGAAAACCGACCACGCCGGTGCCCGGAAAACGTTCTACTTGGAAAAGGATGTAATTGTCGATGGGCTCCGCCTTGGAGGCGTAGCGCCCGAGTTCCATGGCATCGAGGTGCTCCAGATCGAAGGCGAACTCAGCGCGGAGAAATAGCGAGAGTCGTGCACCCACCGAGCGCATGATCCCTTCATTGTGGATTCGGAAACGGTTGAGCTCTTGGGCAGACAGGGAACTGGCCTGTCCCACCACAAAGGGTTTCACCTCGGTTGGCTTCTTGGCAACCGCCGCCGAGTCCTCTGTGTCGGAAGCACTCACTGAATCACGAACTGAGGGAAGATGATCTCCTTGACCGTCCCCGGACCTAAGATCCGATTGAACGCCAAAGCCAGTTGTGCGGACATTTGACTGCGGAAGCCACGCTTCTGCATGTCATCGATGCGTTGGTCGGCCAAGAAGGCTGAAACCGCATCCCGCAATCGATCAATGTTGGCCTCCACCTGTGCAGATATGTCGGCTTGGCCCACACTGAGGAGAGTTACCTTGACCACCACAAAACGGGTGTCACCCGAGGGGTTGGCCACAATGGGATCGGCGCCCAGAGGGAAGAGCCCGGCCTTGACTTGAGCCGCCTTGGCGATCTCCTCGGGGGTCTCCTTTTTGGCCGGAGCACCGTGGGGGTCGGCCTTCGGTTTTGGGGCGTCATGGGCGGCCGCTGCATCTGCCTTCTTGGGGTCTGGACCATGGTCGGATGCACTGGAGTGAGCGGCCTCTTTCGATGGTTTGCCGTGGCCCGCGTCTGCTCCATGAGCCCCTGAGGCGGCCTTGGGGTCTTTGGCTGCACCGTGGGCATCGCCATGATCCTCGGAAGCCCCTACTTGCGCTAACGCTAGTGTCAACTCCTTGTTGATACCGGTGAGCAACTGTTTGTTGAGGAAGAAACCCACACCAAAACTGCCGCCCACCGAGATGATGGCAGCTGCGATCAACGGGACCAGCATCCCGCCCTTGGCGGCTTTCGGTGCGCCAGCAGCTTCCTCCGCTGCTGGCTTTTTGTCTTTGTCGTGTGGGTCGGACATGGGGATTTCCGGGAAAGGCTTAGCGCTTCAAGTTGACCAACTCCTCGAGGATCGAGTCGCTGGTGGTAATCATGCGGGCATTCGCCTGGAAAGCGCGTTGGGTGGTGATCATGTTCGAGAACTCCCTTGATACGTCTACGTTCGAGAGTTCGAGTGCGCCTTGTTCGATGCGGCCCATACCGTCTTGATTGGCCTTGCGGGCCCCATTCAAAATAAGGTTGTTGGGAGTCGAGGTGAAAGGGGTGGCGGCAGCGGCTGTAGCAGCACCGGAAGAACCCAAATTAGTGAACAAGTTGTTTCCAGCTCGAACCAAGGCCTGCTCATTGCTGAAAGTTTGCAGAACCAACTGAGCCCGCACGTATTGCGTGCCGTCGTCCAGCAGTGTGTTCAACCGGCCGGCTCCATCCACGCTGATGTTGGTGATCGCAGCCGCCGCAGCCGTGGGCGCAGCCGTGGAAGGCACCGTGCCCTTGTCAAAGCGGATATCACCGATCTTGTTGGGATCCTTTTGGAAATCTTCCACACCTTGGACTCGCATGCCACCGTCGGTGACCAGGTATCCCGTTGAGTCGAGGCGGAAGTTGCCCGAGCGTGTCGCAAACACTTCACCCGACGATGAATTTCTCACCAAGAAGTAGCCGGTACCCGAGATGGAGAAGTCGGTCGATAACCCGGATTGGTTAACGGAACCCTGGGAGAAATTAGAGCGGATGGCGGCCGTCGCCACACCATTGCCCACGGTCACACCGGAGGTGCCGCTTCCGCTCGCCGTATCGGGAGTCGGAGCTCGTAGCACCGAGTTCAGTGATTCAACAAAATCCGCTCGGCTCGCCTTGTAACCGACCGTATTGAGGTTAGCGAGGTTGTTGGCCAGAACATCCAGGGAAGCCTGAAACTGTCTGATTCCGAGACTCGCGGTATTGAGGGATCTGATCATGTGTGTGTCGGTTGTTGGTTAGGACTCAGGGCATTAAAGGGATTCTCACGGACCCACTGGAGAGGGGTTGGCGAGCAAGTTCATGGGTTGTTCGTAGGCCACTACCTTGTCGAGGCCGTAGTTCTTGGAACCCACCTGCAGAGATGGAGCGCCGGTTTTGTCGAGGGTGACCTTTTCAACGACCCCCATGGTGCCATCGGCGAGTTGGACCGGCTTACCCAGAAGTTGGACAGCCGTCTGAACATCTTGGCGGGCCTGGATGCTCTGGAGGCTGCTAGTCATGCTCCGTGACTGCTCCAGCGAGGTGAACTGCGCCATCTGCGCGACAAAATCTGTGTTAGTCTGGGGATTCATCGGATCCTGATTCTGCATCTGCATGGTTAGCAGTTTCAGGAAATCATCCTGCCCCAGTGTTTTGACCAAGGGACGCTGTGTCGCCGTGTTGGTCAGCGCCGCCTGTGTGGCGGTCGTGGTGGTCATGAAGGATGGAATGCTCATGTCAGTATCGTCTCTGGTTTCAGGCCCACCACTGCCGGGAGGCTGGCGGCACCTCGGCAGATTCTGTGGTCTCATCAGGCAGCTCCGGAGAGGCTAGGTGAGAAGGTTCTCCGGAGGAGCGTGCCCGACCACTCGACGAGCGAGGATCCGAACTATCGCGACCAGTGGAGCCCATGGTTCCGTCGTAGCAAATCGTGTGCCGCGATTCTTCGGATGAGCTTCGAGATTCGATCGGTGCGGCCGTTGCACCCAATGAGGCCTCGATGGGCATGAGAACAATGCCGCTGGTCTCCAAACGCTGCTGGAGCTCTTTCCATTGGGTGCTTTGCCCGTCGATGGAACCTACAAGGTCCTGTGTCCGAATGATGAGTTTTTCGCCCACTTCTTGGATGCGCAGTTCCAAGCCACCCGCGCCTGGGGAATCCAGATGAACCAGTCGAACATCACTGGATTTGTGAGAGTCGTGAAGGAGCGAGGCCGTAGTGGCTGTTTCAGCGGTCTTGGGAGTGTTCGAGGCTCCGCTTTCTGAGTGTGCGTGGAGCGATGGGGCTTGCGATACTCCGGGGAAGGGAGCTGTGAAGGGGGTCGCAGCTGCGTGTGAATGACCCTGATCAGAAGGCGATGAGGAGTCGGAACCCGTGTCGCGGGCGAGGGTGTCCGATTGCATCGAATCGTTGGTGCCGTTGTCCGAATTCAGGAGCGTTGGCAAAGCCGTATCGGCCTCAAGAGAAGTTCGTGCCGAAACAGTCGATGCATCCGTCTCTGTACCCCGTGCGTGGGGTGATCGGTTCGCCGGCCGTAGGGGTGACACCGACGGCTTGGGTTGTGATGACGACTCGGCGAGATTTGATTGGATGGCCGCATTCAAGCCCACGGCTTCAATGGTCGGAGCTTTCTCAATTAACTCCGAACTCGGGTTCACCGAGCGTGTTTCGCGCTGGATGAACGCACCGTTTTGCGAGCCGGATTCGATCGAGATGATCGACGGAGTCGAGGTGGTCGTCGCGAGGTTCTGCTGGACCCGGGTTGGGTTGGGAACCTCATTTTGGACAGTCTCCGATGGAGTGTTCGCAGGAGCGTTCTCAATCAACTCCGAACTCGGGTTCACCGAGCGTGCCTCGCGCTGGATGAACGCACCGTTTTGCGAGCCGGATTCGATCGAGATGATCGACGGAGCCGGTGTAGTCGTCGCGAGGTTCCGCTGGACCCGGGTTGAGTTGGGAACCTCATTTTGTACAGTCTCCAATGGAGTGTTCGCAGAGGGTTCTGCGCCATTGGACTCAGAAATTCGCGACGGAGTGGATAGCGACGGTAGGAAGGAAGACAGATTGGATGCCGATGGTGTCCCAGAATTCGGTCTTAAGGCCTTATCGCTCAAGCGCTCCCCAAAAGGAGGAGCCAAATCCGTGGTCAAACTCGGAAGGGTTTCGATCCCTGGATCCAGAATTAGACTGCGGAAAGCATCGTTGTTATTGGCAGGACGAACGGACGCGACCGCGACCTGTGAAGTACCCAGGATTTGCGACTCCGCTACGGCTCGACGGGCAGCCTCACGAACCTCGCTGGCAATCGGATCGTTGCCCATCGATGGCTGGGAAGCGGTGGCGGAACGTGAAGTCGGCAATGACTGAACTGTCTCGGCTGTTCCGGCTGCCCGCAGTGACCCGTTGACCAGGTTTTGCACCGCTCCAACTCGTGCGCCAATGGCTGCAATCGTCCGGGGGGTTGAAGTCGATTCACCTCCGCCCGAGTTTGTCGAAACCGCAGCCGGCGACTCCCCACGGCCCGATGCATCCTCACGGCCCAATGCAAAATCACGCTGAATCTCGAAATTCGATTCGGATGAAGACGCAAGGTTCGGTCTCTGGGTGACTCTCCTCGATGCGTAAGTCAGACCGGCATCGGAGGGGGCTGAAAACACATCGCCTGACAGTTGCTTGGAACTGGGCACATCCTGTGAGTCACCCCGTTTATCACGCAATATTACGGCTTCTGCTTCGGGTAACCGCCGAGAATCCATCAATGGGCGCTCGGGCATTCCTTGAAGAACGTCATTCCGGGGTGAGAATCCAGAATTCAAGGACGCTGGCCTCCGCGTATCAGGCTCTAACCGTTCAGCCTGGCCGAAGGGTTCTCCCCAAGGGGACGGCCCGGCTTGGGCCGATGGAACTGAAGAGGTTCCGGAGGGTGTCGTAATAGATGCGGTGCTCGGGCCAATAAATCTCACCTTGGCGTCGACCATCGCTCGGAGATTGAGAGACGCCTTGCGGATGGGTTTGATCGAAGGCCGAGCCGGTAGGTGGCTCGAAGGAATCGGGAGCGAAACCCTCGATGAAGGATCAGCCGATTCTGCCGTTTCTGCTTTCTGGGGGGCGTCGGCCACCGGTGAGGAGCACGTCTCCAAAGACTGAGCCGATTGGGCAGATTTTAGGTGGGCCTGGAACGCCGTTGCTCCGGTTGGCCCGCCGGTTGCGATCCCTGAATCCCCGTCGGAATTCCATGAAAAGGGCAGGGAGGCACGAGGGCTTAACTCCGGTGCCTTCAGGTTGCTTGAAATCATGGCGTGGGTGAACCCGAGGTGGAATTGGTTCCATCGGGGGACCGCAGCGAGATGTGCATCATTCGACGAGAAATGTCCGCGGCCAGACGGACGCCAGATTCTCCTGTGCTCACCAAGGCGCCCAACAGAGACGAGGCGTTGGTGGAGTTGATGACGGTCAATGTCCGGGCAATCTCATCCGGCGTATAGTTGGTCAAAATGGCCACGCCCTGAGCCGGGGGGAGCGCGGATATGCGGCGACCATGTTCCAGAAGGCTTCGCTGTTCTTCCACCCGGATATAGGTGATCCGATTGGTCAATAAGTGCTCTTGGCTGATTCGGGCCTGAGCAATCCACTGTGTGGCCAGGTTGAGATTTTGCATTTCCAGGCGGATTCGCTCTTCGACTTCCTTCAGACGCTTTTCGCGACTGTCCTGGTACTCTTGGCGAGTGCGCAGTTGGTTGAGCAAATTGACCACATCCGGATTATCGAACCGCAGTGAACCGGGTTCGGAAGTTTCCCGCATGGCCTCCAAAGCGGCCAGGCTCAGCTCGGTCTGGCGCTCGTTGCCTGCCGGTTGGACATCGGGGGGATCTTGGAGGACGTCCTGCTCCGGGGACTTGATCGCCGCCGACGCCTGAGAGGCTTCGACGATCTGGGCAAGGATCGTTTGAATGCGCTTCTGCGCCACCTTGCCACCATAGAGGAACGTGGCGACCGAGGTGCCAATACCGAGCACGATGATGAGTAAGGCGAGGAGAAGTGTGCGCATGGGAGTCAGAAGCTTTGGATGACGCGCTCGTCGAGGTAGCGCTCTTCGGCCAACCGTTCCGATCGCTGATGTTCCTTGAGGCGGGCTTCGCGGAGTTTTTCGAGGAGGCTTAAACGGAGTTTGGCTTGTTGCCACTCCGCCAAGCGTTGGGCAACCACGACTTGTTGGGCTACCAGGGCGACTCGGGCGCGCTCAGCGTTGAGTCGCATTCCGGGCCGCAGCGCCACGGAGATCGATGCAGCGATTCCACCTTCGGAGAGCGAGTCGTTCAGAGAGCGACTGTCGGACATCACCCGGTCCAGATCGCTTTGGCAGCGCAACTGGTCCTGATTGGCCCGAGCCAACGCTTCAGCCGCAGCACTCTCCTGAGAGGCGCGTATCTGAAGCAAAGTTTCGAGGCTAAATCGGAATCGACTCATACCTTATCGAGTCGTCGCAGCACGAAACGCGCCAATAGGCTTAGAGCGGTCTCCCAAGGCGTTGCCGATCGGTGTCATTCCCTGACGCAAGGCCAGCGCCAACAATTCCCATAAGGGAGTCGGAGACGGCGCCTCCGTCTGCGACTGACGCAGGAATCCATCGAGGTGGGGCAGGGTTGCTATGGCCCGATCGAGTTTGGGATTCGATCCAGCCACATAGGCACCCACTCCGATCAAATCCCGGTTTTGGCGATGCAACGCGAGTAATTCGCGGGCTTCGCCTTGAAGAGTGATTTGATCGGAGTTGAGCAAATCCCGGTTCAAGCGACTAATGCTTCCGAGCACCTCGATGGCTGGCCAGTGATTGCGGTCTGCCAATTCACGGGTTAGGACGATGTGACCATCGAGAATGGAACGGGTGGCGTCGGCGATGGGTTCGGTCAGGTCATCACCCTCGACCAAAACTGTGAAAATGCCGGTAATCGACCCGCGATCGGAGTTTCCCGCGCGCTCCAGAAGCCGGGGCAGTGCCGCGAAAACCGAAGGCGTATACCCTCGGGCGGTGGGCGGTTCCCCGACAGCCAGGCCAATTTCTCTCTGGGCCATGGCAAATCGGGTGATCGAGTCCATCATTAGCAACACCTTGCGACCCTCATCACGGAGTTGCTCCGAGATTTGCAGTGCCAGTGAAGCTGCCTTCACCCGGAGCAAGGCCGGTTGGTCGGCCGTGGCCACGATCACAATGGAGCGGGCACGCCCTTCCTCGCTCAGATCATTTTCGAGGAACTCACGCACCTCGCGTCCACGCTCGCCGATCAGTGCAACCACATTGATGTCCGCATCCGAGCGGCGGGCGATCATTCCCAACAGAGTCGATTTTCCAACGCCGCTTCCGGCGAAGATTCCTACCCGTTGGCCCCGCCCGAGTGGAGTAAAGCTGTCGATGGCCCGGACTCCGGTGATGAGCGGATGTTGGATTCGGGCCCGTGACAAGGGATTGGGAACCATACCATCCCCTGTGGAAGCAATCCATTGGAGAGGAGGCCCACTGTCTAGGGGTTTTCCCAAGGCATCGATGACCCTGCCAGAAAGACCTGAGGCCAGAGGAACCCGCCGCCGCTGGGGACTGGCACGAACTTCATCCCCAGGACACAATCCATCGATCGTGTCGAGAGGCATCAGAATGAGGTTCTGATTATGGAAACCCACTACCTCGACGCTAATTTCACGACCGTTAGAGCAACGGATATGGCACACGTCCCCAAGCGCCGCTTTGGGGCCCAGGGATTCGATCGTCAGTCCCGCAACGCGCACCACGGACCCCACAGGGGTGGTGAGGCGCGCTTCTCGCAAGCGTTGCTGCGCCTGCTGGATAAACCGCAGACCGGTCGGGCTTTCTGGAACCAGTTCAAACATCAAGCCCCCTCAAGGGCACTGCTGAAGCTGGCGATGCGCGAAGATCGGAGTCCGTCGACGAAACCAGACTGGGTTTCCACGAGACATCCGCCACGATCCACGGCCGCATCGGGTGCCAACTGGATTCCACGGGCCGCGCATTGGGAGCGAACCTCGCTGTAGGAAGCATTCTCGAGCATCTTCAGGTCCTCGGGATTGAGCATCACCCGCAGCACCGGAGTGCCCAGGGCTGCGCCGAGGGTCTCTCGAAGGCTGGCCTCAATGATGTCCACGGTGATGGGCAGGCTCCCGACGATCTTGGCGACTGCCTCAACTGTCAGTTGGAGCAAGCCCTTCTCCAGAATTTCCATCCGCTCAGCCAACTGGGTGGACATCTTCTGGGACAACTGCTCAAGATAAACACCGACTTCTTCTCGGTGCTTCAGTTCGATTTCCTCGCGCAGCACCCGGACCCGCTCTTCGCACGCTTCAGTGGCTGTCGCCACACCACGACGATAAGCCTCATGTTCGATCTTTCGACGCATGGCTTCGAGGTCTGCCGGCGGGGACAGTCGCTCTTCGCGGTGGAAGCCAAGCACCGAGAGACGAATGTCCCGAAGCGTAGAGGAATGTTGTAGAAGTGTTTGGGTCATGGGATAATTTAATTCGAGTCGAGGGAGATCTCGCCGTCGGTCTCGAGCTTGCGGACGACATCCACGATGCCTTCTTGTGCCTGCTCGATTTCGCGAAGACTGGTCTTCCCGAGGTTGGAAATTTCGTCGTTGACCGTTTCGGCCGCACGCTTCGACAGCGCCCCCAGAAGGGCCTGCCTTAAATTCTCGTTGGCTGCGCTCAGTGCGATGGCCAGACGGGCGGCTTCGACTTCGCGGAGAACCTTTTGGAGAGACTTGACGTCCAGAGTGGCCAGATCGTCGAAGGTGAACATCTTCATGCGGATGGACCGCACCAGATCCGGCACTCGTTCATCGAGTTTGTTGAGGATTCCCAAGCGGATGGTCTTATCCATCGCGTTCAGGGTAGCCGCCGCCGCCTTAATGCCTCCGGTCTGGTTGAGGGCTTTGGTCACCTTGCGACCAATCTTTTTGGACAAAACCTCGCCCACCGTTTCCACCACCTCAATCGGGGTAGAAGCCAATGTCGCCAAACGCTCGATGACTTGTTCCTGAAGACTTTCAGGAAGACTCTTAAGCACCTCTGATCCCTTCTGGGCCGTTAGATAACTGACCACTAGCGCAACGGTCTGCGGTTGCTCCTCCTTGAGGAGATTGCAAATGGAGGTGGCATCGAGATCGATGATTTGCTGCATGGCAGCCACCGAGGTACGCCGAGTGCCCACGCGGCCGATAACCTCGGCTGCTTTGAAGAGACCCACTGCTTTCTCGAGCACCATCCGCGTGTATTCGACCGATCCGCTGACCCCGGAATTGGCTTGAATGGCCATCTCCGTAAACTCCTTGAGCACGGAGGTCTGCTGCTCAACGGTCATGAGTGGCAAATTCACCATTTCTGAGGACACGAGCTCGCGTTCGTTGTCATCGAGACTCTTGATCAAGATGCTGGCGCTCTCCTCGCCGAGCAGCACCAGTAGGGCTGCCATCTTCTGCGAGGGAGTGAGACGAACGGGTCCCGTTGGGACCGTTTTCCCACGAAGCATGTCCCGGGCGGCTGTTTCCATGCCGCTCATTCGCCGTCCTCCTCAGGCTTCGCTGTAAGCCAAGCACGCGCGGCTTGGGTCATCTTTTGTGGGTTGTCTCGGATCAGGTCCTTGAGTACTTCGAGAGTGACCCGTTCCGGACGCTGTTTGCTCAGTCCGAAATCCATCTTCATCTTCTTCTTCTGCTCTTGGGCCGCTTCGTTGGCTTCTTCCTCTTCATTGGCATCGTTGTCGACTTTGGCTGAAGCAGGTGCGCCGGCAACCGCTGCCCCGACTCCTGCGGCTCCTGGAACTCCCCCAGCCACCACCATGCCATTGGCAAGAATCATTTGTTGGCCTGCCATTAACTGGCCAACCGGGACACCCGCGGCGATCATCTCCTCGGAACCACGCCGCAGCATTCGCCAGAGCAAGAACAGGATAAGAAAACTACCCAGCAACATACCTCCCACTCGGGCAGCCTCGACACCCTTGAACCAGAGAGCATCTCGATCCAATCGCGCGGTCTCCTCGATCTTCGGTTCTTCGTTGAAGGGGAGTTCCTCCACGGCCACTTCTCCCAGAGCCTCGTCTCCCTTCGACAGGCCGAGGGCGCGTTCTGCGGCCCGTTTGAGTTTGTCCATGTCCAGCTGGGTCCTCGTGACCGCCTTACGATCGGCTCCCTTGCCTTCGTAGCGCTGGTTTACAAAAACCGCCGCGGTGACCCTGCGCAGCCCACCGATGCCACCCACGATATTGGTCTGGCTGCGGCTGACGTAGAAGTCATCGGTCTGATCCAGCTTCTGGAGCCGTGAACCTTGAGTTCCGGCCGAATTCAAGTTGGTTCCCGTATTGGGGGCGACCCCAGCTACCCCGCCAGCGATGGGATTGAGAGAATCGGTGGTCTCTTGAGTCTTCTTCTGATTCTTAGGAACCGATCCGAGCGGATCATAGTATTCGGAACTGCGCGTCACAGCGTCGAAGGAGATCTCTGCCGAGACACGCACCACCGCTTGTCCCGGACCCAGGATGGTCTCGAACATGGACCGCAGCTTTTCAGTCAGGTACCGCTCAACGTTCTTGCGCTGCTGCAACTGACCACTGACGGCCGAGGCACCTCCACCTTCGTCAGACGGCTCGGACAAGATAGCTCCGTAATTGTCCACCACGGTGACATCTCGAGCTTGCAACCCCTCTACCGAATTGGAGACCAGGAATCGGATAGCGCTGACCGCCTCCTGGGTGAGCAAACCTGCCATGCGAACATTCAGGAAAACTGAAGCGGTGGCCTTCCGCTGTGCATCGATCACCAATTTGCTGCAGGGTACGAGCCAATTCACCCTGAAGGGCTCGGACATAATTGGCTTTTTGTACGAAGTCCGACATGCCGAAGGCGGGGCGATCAAAAATCTCGAACCCCGTGCCGTCGGCCTTGGGCATGCCCTTGGCGGCGAGCTGGGCCCGCACAGAATGAACTTGCTCGGCAGAAACCTGGATCGCCGATCCGCCCGAGACGATGCGGTGAGGAACCTTTTGGGATTCCAGGACACCGACAATCCGGCCCACTTCGGCCGCGTCGAGTCGACCGTACAAGAGACGCCAATCGGTCCTGCCACCGAGCAGCGCGACGGCGATACCGGCGATCACGATACCGAGACCGGCTAAACCGAAAAACACCTGCTGGGCGACGCTCAGCTTGGCGAGGATCTCTCGCAGCTGCTTGGTCAGTTTTTGGACAACTTCCATGGGTGAAATCAAACGGGGCTTCTGGACTTGGACTTGGACTTGGACTCAGGTCTGCACTTGGATTCAGGGGCGATTTCAGACCTGCATGCGCATGAGTTCCTGATAGCCATCGAGCAGCTTGTTGCGGACCTCGAGCATCAGTTGGAACGAAATACTGGCCTCCTCCGAAGCGATCATCACTTGATGCAACGGTACGTTTTGACCGGAAAGCATGGCGCCGGTGGTTGCGGCGGAGGTCTTCTGACCGGCGTCGGTCTTCTGCACCATTTCGGAGAGCATGTCCCCAAATCGGGATCCGGGTGCTGCAACGGAAGTATCGCCGGCGACACTGGAGGCCGTTCCTGCCGTCTTGGCCATCGCGGGCCGTGCCCAGGCTGCGGCGAGATTACTGGAAAAGCTGTTGGTGATGGGGGTCATGGTGTCGGGGCGGTGTCAGTCAGTGCTCAACGCTTCCCAATGGAGAGGGCTTGTTGCGCCAATGCTCTTCCGTTGCGCATGACGGCGATATTGGCCTCATACGAACGATTGGCAGAAATTAGGTCTGCCATCTCCTCGTGGATATTGATGGCGGGATAAGCCACAAAACCTTCTTTGTCGGAGTCGGGATGACCGGGCTGGTAGACCCGGACGGCAGGGCGGGGATCTTTAACGATTTCTAGCGTCGGTTCATTCTTGGCCGACGACGACGACTGCGCCGCCATGGCATCACCGAGTGCTGCTTTGAAGCGGACCGATTGCCGCTGATAAGGCCCGCCGTCGGCGGTCTTCGTGGTGCGCGCATTGGCAATGTTCTGACTGATGACTTCCAGTCGGACTTGCTCGGCGCGGAGTCCCTGCGATGCGCTATTGGCTCCCGGAATAAGATTCATGACATCCTCCCGCTAATGGCGGCCCGAAGCCGGGACATGCGACCTGAAATCATTTGAACATGCAGGCTGTGCTCTAAACCGTTGTCCTGCATGGCAATCAACTCGTCGGTCAGGTTGACTGAATTGCCATCGGGGGTCCGCGCTGGAGCGGACGAGTCGACCACAGCACTGGGCCGAAGCGTGTTCATTGTGGAAACATCCTGCCGACGGACCGCCTCAGAGAGCTGGCTGCGAAACTGAGCAGGGACGTCCATCCGCCGAAATCCGGGCGTCTCCAAATTGGCGATGTTCGACGCCAGGGCGCGCTGCCGTTCGACGCACGCATCCAGACTTCGCTTCTCCGCCATGTAATTGACGCTGCCAAACAGCGCTTCGGTCATACCATCCCCGCAGCACGGGTCGTGCCATAGATCCCTGGAGAATGATTGGCCTGCGAGTTGCTGCGAGTTAGCGAGATGT